>JANNWU010000495.1:0-4243 GCA_031408755.1 Gemmatimonadaceae bacterium
GTGAGTACGTCAACCGACGCAGAAGCGGATGGCAATGCCGCCATTTCCCCGAGGTGAAATGTGACGAGCTGACCTTGCTGAGTTGGCGCCCGCTGCGTCGCAATGGCGAGCATTTCAGCCGACGGATCGACACCCACGACATGTACTGACGGCAACGCCGCAGCCAGTGCAAATCCGAGATCGCCGGTGCCACAGGCAACATCCAGTGCGCGCGTAGCACCGGTGGCATTGGCGACGGTTTCGCGCACTATGTGCCGCTTCCATGTGGCGTCCATACCAAACGAAAAGAGTCGCGTAAATGCGTCGTAGCGCGGCGCGATGACATCGAACATGGGAGTGACTACGCCCTGCTTTCGGGACGCGTCGGCCATTGCCGCATCCAGATCTTGCGAGCGAAAGCGTGTCAGCGGGTCATTCGTTTGGTCATTCGACATCCCGCGATGCTACGGCACTGGCCGCATGAGGGCAACCGCGACAAGCGTTTTTTGTCGCCGTTACCTTCGCGCCCAGCTTAGAACCCGATCGCTAGTCTGCGCCGTGCGGTTGCGATGCGCGGGGCAAGCGTTGGCGCGCGCTTGAGTAGCGCATCGAGCACGTTGTTGGTGCGGCGATTGCGCTGCCCCACATACCCCAGTGCGTCAACCATTGCGAACACTCTCGTGCTGTCTGTCAGCGGATCAACGCGCGGGAGTGAGTCAAGAACCTCTGTGAGCGCACGCCGTCGCGCCCGATCTGCGAGTAGTCCCACTAGCGCAGCATCTCGCACTCGCTCATCACCCGCGGCAATTGCCATCGACAATTGCTGATCACCTGCGCCATTGATGCGGCCGAGTGTTTGCGCAGCCGTGGTCCGGAGCGGTGCCGGACCGTCCCAGAGCAGTTGCGTCAATGGGCGTGTCGCGCCGCGCGCGTCCTTTCCAGCACGCGTCAAGAGCGCAAGCGCTACGCGTGCGCGCGCCAACGCATCGAGGGCGTCAAGCTGTGGCGAATCGGTCAGTTCCCTTTCAAGACTTTTGCCAACGAGCGTCGCCGTGCGCGATCCGGGCGTGAGATCAAGCGCATTGAGTGCCGCGAGCGCCCCGCCGCGTACGCGAGAGTCTGCATCATTCAGGCAATCACGGAGCGCGTGAATTGCGCGCCGCGCACGTTGTCCACCATTCGCGAGTGCCGCAGCAGCGCGCGCGCGCTCGCGGCCGTCAGCTGCTCGCAACCGGCGACGGAATTCATCTGTATTGCTGTTGTGTAGTTGGACGAGAGCAATGCCAGCATCGGCCGAGACCAACGGATCCTCATCACTCCACGCGCGCCAGAGCGCTGGTTGTGCGCGCTTCGCCGCGGCGCCGCTGCGCCCGATCGCACGGATTGCCGTGCGACGAACCGCCACATCGGGATCGCCGATAAGCGGCACAATCTCAGCCAGCGAGGCGCTGCTGATCTCGCTGAACTGCACCAGTGCTTCTATCGCAGCCTGTCGTACGACGCCCTGTGGATTGCGGAGATCGTCACGCCAGTCGCTTTCTGGTCTGCCAGCGACGAGCGGCGCGCGCGGACTCGCTGATTGGGCGTGGAGTGACGCCGGTTCGATGAGGAGCACACAGAGCAGCAGTCTGAGTAGCAGACCGAGGCGGCGAAGGTGCGAGATGACGCGCATTGCTACGAGTGTCGGGCGCCGTCAGACGCAACTGAACTACTGTCGCGTGCGAACCTCGCATCGCGTGCGAACCTCGTACCGCGTGCGAACCTCTTGCCGCGTGCAGCAGCCTTTCATGCTGGGGAAGTCAGCCGCGCAGCGCCTCAAGGCGACTACTCGCACGCTCCATCACGCTTTCGATCGCGGCTAACTCTGATGCGTGGATTGATATTGTCATTTCGTTCACAACAGCGGTCTGAATTGCGACGGTTCGTTTGGCCACCGCAGTTCCGGCGCGGGTGAGCACGAGCAATCGCGCGCGCGCATCAACTGGATTCACATCGCGGCGAACCCATCGGCGTGCTTCGAGCGCGTCGAGCAACGCGCTCATGTGGCTCTTGGCGGTGAAACAGCGGGCCGACAAAGTCTGCTGGCTGAGCCCAGGCTCGCGCAGCAAGTTCGCGAGAATCTCATGCTCGGCCACGCGCACGTGGAGCAGTGCCAGGCGCTGACTCAGCACCGCGTCGCAGAGATTGTATGCGCGGACAACCGACAGCCAAGTGCGGAGCACATCTTTTGGAACGCGCGGTGGAGACATGGGTCTCTAGTAGTTGGTTCGGGAGCGAACTATATTGTTCGTAACCGAACTAAAGGTATGGCGATGAATCTGTATTTGCGACTGTTGTGGGCGCTGCTCCGTGCGTGGCGGCGTCCTCGGCTGCTACCCGGGGCGATGTTTGAGCGTGTTTTGCGCGTGTGGCCGACCGATTTGGACATCATTGGGCACATGAACAACGCGCGCTACCTGGCGATGGTCGATTTGATGTTGGTTGAGTACTTCGTGCGATCTGGGCTCGCGCGCGCGATGCTTCGTGCTGGATGGCGGCCGATGTCTGGCGGCGCGATCATCACCTATCGGAAGTCGCTCCAACCGTTCCAACGGTACCGGCTACGATTCTCCCACGACGTATCAGACCTGCACTGGAACTACATGCGCTTTGAATTTGTGCGCGAGGATGGCGTGCTCTGCGCGACAGGCATGATGAAGGGCGCGGTGGTAAGCAGATCTGGGTTAGTGCCGAACGCCGAGTCTTGGGACGCGATGGGCCATCAGTTCACACCGAAGCCATTGCCTGCGAATGTAGAGCATTGGTTGGCAGCCGAGCGTGGTCTAGTTGATTGGGCGCGTGGTACGGTCGCGTAGCTCGTCGAGCGCCGTTTCTACCGCAGGGTCTCGCAACAACGCATCGGCGATAGTCGCGATTTCATTCGCCTTCTGCCACTCGGCTTGCAGGTCGAGAAGTTCGCCGGCGAGCCAACGGCGTTCGCTGTCTTCGTGGACGTGCATTTCGAGGGCGAGTCGGCGTTCGTTGTTAAATGTGTTGAACTTCACAACTTCGGTTTTTTCCCACTTTTGACGACCCGCGAACAACAAGTCATGCGGAGTTGAACCAAGCGTGCTGAGAAGGTCGGTTGCGTGCCTGACGATCCCCCGCGACGCCCCCGACTCATTCACAACGGGAAGTACCACTCTCAGCGCGTTCCCCAACTCAGCGCCGTGAACACTCGTAAAATGTGTCGGTTCATCAACGTATTTTGGCTTGACTCCCAACGAGATCAAGTCGGGCGAGGATGCTGTGCCTCGCAGGATTTTGATCGCGCGTACGAGCGAATTCAGAATCGGAAATTGCAACCACGGTTGCTCTTCGACACTTCGTTCCGGGACTGGAATCCAAATGCGCACTGATGCGGCTTCGCTATCTGGTCCAATCGGATCGACAAGAATCTGATGAACGAGCAGACGAGAGATTGGCGCATCGCCATCCGGGAGCGGTAGTCGCGCGAGTGTCTTTCCAATGATAAATCGGCGCTGTATCGCCGTACTCACCGATGGCACCAACAGCATCGATAAGATCGAGAGGGTGAAGCTTACAGAGCCGCCAAGCAGTGGCGAGAGCGACCTAAACGGTAAGCGGCTGGCAATTAGCGGAGCAAAGGCAACCAAGCCAAGCGCCGGACCAATCGTCGTCTGGTACTTCCAGCGTCGCTTCAGAAAGTTTCCACCGTACCGCCACGCCGCCATTTCTGGCCGGAGCGGCGCACCAATGCGCACCAGATCCGTGCCTTCACTGGTTTTCGCTAGGCCAATTTCGCCCGTCGACATCCGCCTCGTCGAGGCACGATAAATTCGCTCGGACGCTTCTATCGCTTCATAGCGCGATTCAAACGGAACCAAATTCCAACGCGCGCAGCCGCCACAAATCACCCATAGCCGCCCGGTTGCCTCATCGAACGCAATTTTACGACCGATCGGTAACGTCTCGATCAGTTCATTGCGACCGAGATCCGCTTGGCAGTGAATGCAAGTCTTAAACATTCTATAAAAAGTGCACCGAAAAACGCGCGCTGCAACTCTGCCTGCTCACCCGCATCGCAATACGCGCTTCACAATGGGGTGCAACACTACCGTCGCACGCCCACGCCAGCCAGCAGCGATAACGCACCAAACGTTGTCTGCGCCGCATTCAGCCCAAGCCGGAAATCGTTGTCGCTAAATGTCGAAAAGCGATCAGTGGGCTGATGCCAATGCGGGTCCCAGCCGCTGCCAACCTG
>JANNWU010000496.1:0-2630 GCA_031408755.1 Gemmatimonadaceae bacterium
CGGCCATTTTCGCGGGCAGTTCTCACCGGTTGGTGATGAAGTGTCGCGCGACAAGGTGTTTTTGAATGATTTGGGCAAGCGGCACCCGAGTGCCACGCTGACGGATGGAACGCGCATGGTGATGCAGTTGCGCGCGAAGAAAAGCGATGCCGAGATTGGCCTCATTAGAACCGCCGTCGACATCACGACGCGAGCACATGACGAGGCGATGCGCATGGTTGCGCCGGGTTGGAACGAGTTCGAAGTGCAGGCGCTGGTGGAGTACACCTTCCGTCGCAACGGCGGCGATCGACCGAGCTTTGCGAGTATCGTTGGCTCGGCTGACAATGCCACCACGCTGCACTACAATCGCAACGATCGACCTATGCAGGCGGGCGAGTTAGTGGTGATGGACATTGGCGCCAGTTACGGCGGATACAGCGCCGATGTCACGCGCACGTTGCCACTCAGCGGCACGTTCACAGCGGCGCAGCGCGCGATTTATGAGCTGGTGCGGCGCGCACAGATCGCCGGAGAATCGGCCACTCGCGTTGGCGCACCGCAACCCGCATCGGGTGTGGCGGCGGCAGAAAAGTTGTCACAAGGGCTCACCGAGCTCGGATTGATGGAATCGCCAGATGCGACCTACGATTGCGATACGAGTGGGCAGCGGCAGTGTCCGCAACTGCGTCTTTTTTACATGCACGGCTTAGGTCACGGGATCGGTCTCGAGGTTCACGATCCGGACATCTCTGACGGCAAGGCGTGGGAGGTGGGCAGCGTCGTGACGATTGAGCCGGGCATTTACGTGCGCCGCAATTTGGCCGAGATCTTGGCGGAAACTCCGCGCAACAGAGATCTGCTGAAGCGCATGGCGCCGGCGTTAGCCAAATACGCCGGCATTGGCGTGCGAATTGAGGACGACTATCTGCTGAGCGCGACTGGTTTGGAGTGGCTGTCCAAGTTGCCCAGAGAGGCGGGCGAAGTGGAGGAGTTGCTTCGCGCTCCCCGCGCCACGGCGCCACGTGCACGCGATGCCGCACTGGTGGATCGGTACCGGCGTTCGCTACAGTAGACGCACGCGATTTGAGTCGCAGGTCGGTGCAAAATCGGTGACGATTCTGACTTAGCGCCGCTGCTGCCGTGCCCGCGTAGAGACGTGGACCGCACCGGTCCTTACATTCGCGGGCATGGCTACTAGCACCCGACCCAACCTGACCCCGATCGCTGATCGCGGCACTGGACGTGACGAGAATGATTTCACGCCCTATATCACCGCTGATCGCGAGCTTCCTGAACTGAGCGTCAGCGCCGTCGCGATCGGTGCCTTGCTCGGCCTGCTCTTCGCGGCCAGCAGCGTGTACTTGGCGTTGAAGATTGGTTTGACGGTGAGCGCATCAATTCCGATTGCGGTGCTCTCGATCACGATCTTCCGCTCTATCAACAAAGCGCTCGGCGTAAGCGGGCCGCAGATTTTGCGCAATAACATTGTGCAGACGACGGGGTCTGCAGGTGAATCGATTGCGTCGGGTGTGGTGTTCACGCTGCCTGCGCTTTTACTGCTCGGCTACGAACTTCCGTGGACGCTGGTGGCGGCGGTGGCTCTGGTTGGCGGATTGCTCGGCGTGCTGCTGATGATTCCGTTGCGCGAATCGTTGATCGTGAAAGAACACGCAACGCTCAAGTATCCAGAAGGAACTGCCTGCGCTGATGTGCTGATTGTTGGTGAGGAGCGCGGTGTGCAGGCGCGCACGGTGTTCATGGGGTTTGGCGTTGGTGCGTTGTACAAGTTCTTGAACTCCGGCGCAAAGCTCTGGGCGGAAGTGCCCAAGTGGACCTTTGAGCGCGTGATGCCGAATGGGAAAAAGGCACTCTTCGGTGAGATGCAGGCGGAGATCAGCCCAGAATTAGCCGGTGTTGGTTTCATCATCGGACCGCGCATTGCCGGCTATCTCTTTGGCGGCGGCGTGCTGTCGTACTTCGTGCTCATCCCGGCGATCAAGCTGTTTGGCGAGGGGCTCACCTCGCCAATTTTTCCCGCGACAATTCCAATCTCGGAAATGGGACCGCGCGAAATACGCGCGAACTACGTGTTCTACATTGGCGCCGGCGCAGTGACTGCGGCGGGACTGATCAGCCTCGCGCGCTCTGTGCCTACCATTTGGAGTGCGTTGGCGAAAGGATTTGGAGACATCAGTGGATCGAAGGCAGGCGCCTCAGTTGCACGCACCGCGCGTAATTTGCCAATGAGCGTGGTGCTCGCAGGTGTGATTGTGCTGGTGCTGATTACCGCGTTCGTTCCGCCAGTTGCTATTGGTATTGTGGGCGCGTTACTCGCGCTGTTCTTCGCATTTTTGTTTGTGACGGTGTCGAGTCGTGTCACCGGACAGATCGGTAACTCGTCGAATCCGATCAGCGGCATGACCGTGGCAACCGTGTTGTTAACGGCGCTGATTTTCCTCGCTGTAGGCTGGACTGGCATCGAGCATCGCGTGCTGGCGTTGAGCATTGGTGGCGTGGTTTGCATTGCGGCCGCCGTTGCCGGCGCAACATCACAAGATTTGAAAACCGGATATCTGGTGGGTGCGACGCCAGCGCGGCAGCAGATTGGATTGCTGATCGGCGTGACCACGTCGGCGATGGTTGTGGGC
>JANNWU010000497.1:0-48698 GCA_031408755.1 Gemmatimonadaceae bacterium
CTGCAGTGCGCTCTGCACCGACGACACCTGGATGTCGCGCGGGGTGGCGAAGTAGGCCAGCAGTTCGGCCTGCGTCGCGGCGGTGCCACGACCGTTGAAGTTGATCGGCGCTTCGCTGGCCGGATTGTAGCAGGCGATCGCCTTGCCGGCCTTGTTCGTGGCCGGACCACCCGACGGGCAGGCGGTGGCCAGCAGCGGCTCGTACAGGGAGCCGAGTGGATCGCCTTCCTTCAGGAAGCCGCGGTAGCGGAAGTAGCCGACCTTGATCGGCGGAGCGCCGCCCAGGCTGGTCAGCGTCTGCTTCAAGTACGCAGCATTCGCGAACAGTTCAAGGCTGCTGTTCGCCGTGCGGATTGGGAACACGCGCAGGTTCAATTCCAAACCGTTGCCTGAGATCTCACCGATGTTCGTGAGCTGCGTGTTGCGGAAGCCACCAGACGTTGCGAACTGCCGTGTGATCAATGCATCACGGACCGTGCGATCCCAGTACGTGAATTCAAGCGCGAGTCGGTTGTCGAACATACCGGCCTCAAAGCCACCCTCAATCTCGCGCGAAATTTCCGGCTTCAACTCTTCAGAACCGAGGTTCTGCGGACCCAAGCCAGCTCCGAACTCTGATGTCAACGGACTAAACGTCGTGAACTTGTCGAATGCGCCAGGCTGACGGCCCGATTCACCAATGGCGGCGCGGAAACGCAGCGTTGACAACGTCGTTGAATTCCACGACTTGCGATCTGATGGCACGATTGAGATAGAAGCCTTCGGATAAAACACGCCCGGCGCGTTCGCACCAAATGAACTCGCGAAGTCGTAGCGACCGCCAACGGTCAAGAACGTCCAGTCGCGCCAGCCAACCTGCGTCTGCGCGAAGTAGCCACCGTTGATCGTGGTCAGAATACCTTCGCCGTTGGTAATTGCGGCACCGCCGGCACCAACCACTTCAATGCCAGGGCCGGGGAAAGCCTGCGAGGCGGCCGAGGTGGTCTTTCTATTCGTGTTGAACACCTGCAATCCCGCCACTGACTGCGTGCTCCAGCTTGAACCAATGTTGCGGTTGTAAGCAACCTTCGCATCGAGCGTTGAAATACGCGTGTTGTCGTTGAACACGCTTCGATTGCCGTCCACCGTCTGTGACGTGAACTGATCGATGTTGTACCCAAAGCGCGAGAAGCCGATTTCACGACCCGCGGTGTAGTCGTAGCCGAGCACTGCGCTCAACGTCAGGTTCTGCGTCTGCTGATACGACATATCCAGCGAGCCGAGGTAGCGTGATGCTGCCGCTTCGTTGATCTGGCCCATCGCTTCACGCGCGGTCATGAACGCCTGATTACCGAACGGATTGCCGGCACCCGTGCAACGTCCCGGACGCGCCAAGCTCGAACGGTTACAGTTTGCGAGCTCCGGACGCGCCATGAACGCGAGTGAGTTCACACCGTAAATGTTGTTGTTCGTTTCCGGCGACTTGTTCAGGATGTTGTAATAATTGTTGTTGAAGCGCATCCGGAAATTCTTGAATGGCGTCAACGTCAAGTTGGCCGATGTCTGAATACGGCGCACTTCGTCGGTCGCCGGACCAAACTCGGTACCACCAAACGGACCGTTCTCGCTGTACAAGCGACCGCTGGCAAAGTACGTCACGTTGTTGCTGCCACCGTTTACCGTGGTGCCCAACGACGTTGCGGTGCCGGTTTCGGTAAAGTTGTCCTTGAACACATTCTGCTCAAACACTTGAAAGGGCGTGATGGTGCGGCCCCAGAAAATCGAGAGCGAATCGGCTTGACCCTGCGTGCGTGCGAAACCAGAATTTGGTGCTACACGATCCGGGAACGTGATCGCATCTTGCTGTGCCTGGAATGTCCAGCGCGGTGCGCCACTCACACCTTTCTTCGTAAAAATCTGGATCACGCCGTTGGATGCTTCGGTGCCGTACAGCGTCGCGGCGGCTGCACCCTTCAGCACTTCCACACGTTCGATCGTGTTCGGGTCGATGTCATCCAAACGCGTTGGAGCGCCACCACCGCCACCGGTACCAACGAAACCGGCGTTGTTGTTCATGCGCACGCCGTCAATAAAAATGATCGGCTCGTTGGACTGCGATAGCGATGAGTTTCCGCGAATACGAATCGCGGCACCCTGCCCAGACAAACCACCACCGATCACACCCACCAAGCCTGGTTCACGTGCAGTCAGCAGGTTCGAGATGTCGTTAATCGGTGCGTTGGCCGGCGGCGTGATAACGGCAACAGTGTTGCCCAAGCGCTTCGTTTCGGTGGCCTGACCGCTGCCTGTCACAACCACTTGGTTGAGCTGAATTGCAGACGTTGTCAGGGCGAAATCTGCCTTTGCAGTCTGGCCACCCGTCAACACAACGGACTTCGACATCGGCGAATAGCCAAGTGCACGAACACGAACTAAAACCGTGCGCGTTCCAGCGGTAATCGGCACACCTGTGATGCGGTACGTGCCCTGTGCATTCGTGATGCCACCGAGGCGCGTGTCACTGATAAACACCGACACCGCCTCAAGCGGACGTGACGATGTGGCATCAGAGACTTTACCTTCGATGATGGCTGTCGCGCTCTGCGCATGTGCTGGAAGGACGAATACGCCCATTCCGATCGCCAGACCCGCTACCCACAGCCGCCGTGCTCCCCACGCGATACGTCGCATACCTGCCTCCGCTTTCGCCTACCTGGGTGGATGCAAACTGCCCACAAACCGCCGTCGGTTTGTCACGATCCAATACTTCCGTACCGTGAACTACAGCTCGGCGGAACTTTTGGCAACCACTGGGGATAACGGCGCATTTTTCGACGACGAACGGCGGTCTGATGAGACCGCTCTAATTCGCGGCTAACAGCAGCGGGAACCGGGCCGACTGTAGCGTGCGTCTTCGCGCATCTGAACGAACTCAGCCTTACTGAGAATCGCGCAGTTGGGATGACGCGAACTCATGTGGCGCACGTATCGGTCGTAGTCCGGCACGCCAATCACAGTTCGGAGCGTCTGTATGATCTCGCCAATTCGCATTGGCTCAGTCCGCTGCGAATAGCGTGACCGACTGCTTTGGAACTTCAGTGCTGCCAAGCTCAACCTTTCCGCTGACCACCCGCACCCATGTGCGCGCCGAGTCCGCAACGATCACGATGACCGATATAAGGAAGAATGCCGCCACTGCCGCATCCAGCCGATCGTTGAAGATCATGCGCGGCATCGCGTCCAGCGACGGCACACCTTTTGGCAGCGTGCCGGCAGCGTACAACTCGCTGAATTTTGTAGCATGCGCCAAGAAACCGATACGCGGATCGGCGCTGAACAACTTTTGCCAGCCCGCCGTCATCACAACGATCAGCAACCACGAAAGCGGCAGCAACGTGGTCCAAGCGTAGCGCGCCTTACCCATGCGAATGATCACCGTCGTGCCAACACAGAGCGCTACTGCTGCCAACAATTGATTGGCCATGCCAAACAGCGGCCACAGTGAGTTGATACCGCCCAGCGGATCGGTCACACCCTGATACAAAAAATAGCCCCACAGCAAAACGAAAATCGCACTCGCCATCCACACCGCCGGTTGCCACGCCACATCGCGAAAACGGGGCCAAATCTGTCCGCCTAAATCCTGCAACATGAAGCGGCCTACGCGCGTTCCAGCGTCGAGTGTCGTCAGAATAAACAGCGCTTCAAACATGATTGCGAAATGATACCAAAGCGCCATACTGCCGCCACCCAACGCGCGATCAAAGAGCTGTGCCATGCCGACCGCGAGCGATGGTGCGCCACCGGTGCGACTCAGCAATGACGTCTCGCCAACACTCTTTGCCAGCGCATCCATTTCGCCGGGCTGCAGCACAAATCCCCATTGCTGCACTGCTAAAGCCGCGCTCTCAGCAGTTGTACCAAGTGCGGCAATTGGTGCGTTGATCGCGAAGTACACACCGGGTGTCAGCACGCACGCCGCAATCAGCGCCATAATCGCGACTAACGACTCGGTGAGCATAGCGCCGTATCCAATCAGCGGCGCGTCGGTCTCGCGTGACAGCAGCTTCGGCGTAGTCCCGCTGGCAATGAGCGAGTGAAATCCGCTGATTGCACCGCAAGCGATGGTGATAAAAACGAATGGGAACACTTTGCCACTAAACACGGGACCCGTGCCGTCGATGAACTGCGTCACGGCGGGCATCGCGAGCGGTGGCATCACCACCAGAATCCCGACGGCAAGTGCAACCACCACGCCAATTTTGACAAAGGCGCTTAGATAGTCGCGCGGCGCCAGAAGCAACCACACCGGCAACACGCTGGCAGCGAATCCGTACGCCATGATCAGCAGCGCGAGCACGGGACCGGTGAGCGTGAAGAGCGGCGCCAGTGCCGGATTGTCTGCCACCCATTGCCCAGCCCACAGCGCACCGGCCAGCATCACAATGCCAATCGCGGTTGCCTCCAACACTTTGTCGGGCCGCAGATACTTCAAATACAGCCCCATGAACATGGCAATCGGCACGGTGAGACCGATGGTCACCGTTCCCCAGGGACTGGCTTTGAGCGCGTTGACGACCACCAACGCCAGCACCGAAATGAGCACGATCATGATGCCGAGTACCGCCACCAGCGCGGTGATCCCCGCCACCGGTCCGATCTCGTCCTTTGCCATCTGGCCCAGCGATCGCCCGTCACGTCGCACCGACGAGCAGAGAATCACGAAGTCTTGAACCGCGCCGCCGAGTACCACGCCGATGATGATCCAGAGCGCACCGGGGAGATAGCCGAACTGCGCCGCCAATGTGGGCCCAACGAGCGGCCCAGGTCCCGCGATCGCCGCAAAGTGGTGGCCAAAGACCACCCACTTATTTGTCGGTACAAAGTCGTGCCCGTCCGCTTTGCGAACCGCCGGAGTTGCCCGGTCGGGATCCAGCGCGAAAATCTTCGACGCGATGAACCGCGCGTAAAATCGATAGCCCACTAGGTATGTACAGACCGCCGCGGTAAGCAGCCACGCCGCGCTGATCGTCTCTCCGCGCGACATCGCGACGCGTGCGAGCGTACCGGCGCCGACGGCGGCGATCAAACCCCAGATCAGTATCGAGCGAAGAGAGCGCATGGTGTCATTGATGGAAAGCGTACGCAGCGCGGTGAGGCTAGCAGTCGGTCACCGCCCTCGGCAAGTCGCTGCGGTGAATCTGCGGCGCGGTCGAGACTATCTTGCGACCATGCGAACACGCCCACGCTCCTCCCCGCGCCATTCGGCCGCGCTCATCGCAGCAATTGCGCTCCTGCTATCGGCCTGCGGCGGTGCACCGAAGGTGGCGACAGCACCAACGCCCGCGGTGCAACCAGCTGACACACTGCGCACGGTACAGCAGGTAGTGACACCACCGGCGATGGCGAACAACGCGCCGCCGCCACTGGGCGAATTTGCGTCGCGTAAAGTGGTGGTGTTCCCGCTGCAGAAGTACGCGGTCGGCGATTCGGGATGGATCAACGCTTCCAGTTCCACGGGGCGTCCTCGTGCGGCGCAGGTGGATTCGGCGCTCACCGCAGTCCTTCGTGAGCGAGGTTTGGATGGCACGTGGTCACTGGCTCCGAACACGTCGCGAGTTGCGCAGCGTGAAGTGATGAATCGCACCGATCCACGCAACGTGTCGACCGCCGGATTGATGCCGGGCAAACGTCCAAATGATATCGATCTGCGTGAACCGCTTGCGTCGCAACTCCGCGCGATCATTGCGATGGTTCCCGATTCACGTTTGGTGTTGCTGCCACTGGAAGTGCGAGTGCGCGCAACACCTACGGGACAGAAGCAAGCAACGTTGCGTATTGCCTTTCTGGACGGGCGCATGGCAACTGTACTTTCGTTTCCTGATGTCGTTGGACCAACTGCCGCTGACGAACGCTCGGCGGTCACTGGCGTGGCGGCAAAGTTTGCTGACTTAGTCGTTAAGCCGTAAGCAATTTAGGTCGCTGATTGATTTGCATTGCATCCTGATACTTCGTTTCTCTCTCGCACTCGCAACGTTCATATGACGACCACAGTCACGCTCATTCCCGGCGACGGTATCGGTCCCGACATCACGGAAGCGACGGTTCGCGTGCTTGAGGCAGTCGGCGCCGATTTGGCGTGGGATCGTCAGATGGCGGGTGCATCTGCCGCGGCGCGCTACAACGATCCAATTCCTGAGGCAACGCTCGATTCAATCAAGAAAAATCGGATCGCGCTGAAAGGCCCGCTTGAGACGCCGGTTGGCGAAGGGTATCGCTCCGTCAATGTCGCGTTGCGCAAAACCTTTGATCTGTATGCGAATGTGCGTCCGGCGCACGTGATCATGCACGGCGGCCGTTTCGAGAAAGTTGATATCGTGATCATTCGCGAAAATCTGGAAGGCTTGTATTACGGTGCTGAGCATTACATCCGGATTGGTGACGATCCGAAGGCGGCGGCGGAGAGCATTGCGCTGATCACGCGCTACGGTTCAGAGCGCGCAATTCGCTACGCGTTCGAGTACGCCGTGAAGCACAATCGGAAGAAGGTGACGTTGGTGCATAAGGCCAACATTCTGAAGTACACGCAGGGATTGTTTCTTGACGTGGGTCGTGAAATTGCGAAAGAGTATCACGGTCGTGTGCAGTTTGAAGATCGGATCATTGACGCGATGGCGATGCAGTTAGTGCTCAAACCAGAAGTCTTCGATGTGATCGTGACGACCAATTTGTTTGGTGATATTCTGTCTGATTTGGTCTCAGGATTGGTGGGTGGGCTTGGGCTTGCACCGGGCGCAAACATTGGGCCGACCGCGGCAATTTTTGAAGCGGTGCACGGTACGGCGCCGGATATCGCGGGCAAGGGTGTGGCCAATCCAGGCGCGCTGATTCTGGCGGCGTGTTTGATGCTCGATCACCTTGGCGATACGGAGCGCGCGGAACGTGTGCGCAATGCATTGCACGCGGTGATTGACGAGAAGAAAGTGTTGACCAAGGATCTGGGCGGGACGGCAAGTACGCAGCAGTTTGCTGACGCGATCATCGCCAAGCTTTAATCAGGGACTTCGCGTGCCGCGCATTCTGCATGTGTCCGATCTGCACTTTGGCCGACCGGCCGTGCCGCTTCAGATTGACGCGATTGAGCTGCTGATTCAGGATGAGCAGTTCGATGTAGTCGCGGTGAGCGGCGATGTGAGTCAGCGCGCGCGTACGGGGGAATTCCAGCGTGCGCAGGTGTTCTTGCGCGATGCCGCGAAGGTCAGCGCGACAATTGTCGTCCCCGGGAATCACGACGTCGCGTGGTGGAACGCGCCGCTGGGTGTCGGCGACAAGAGTGCACTCTACGCCGACTACCGCGCATTTATCAACGACGAGATTGAGCCGGTGGTTGATGTAGATGGTGCGAGGCTGGTGGGATTAAACACCAGTCATGGCATCACCCGGCGCACGCTAACGTGGAACATGCGTGATCTGAGCGTGATCGGTGACGTGACGCGCTCACAACTGACACGGTTGCGCGCTCGTCTGGATGCGTCGCCGGCGGATGCCGCAAAAATTGTGGTGATGCATCACAATCCAGTGCGCGGTGAGCTGAGTCAGCGTCACGGATTAAAGCATACGAAAAAAGTCCTCGGTGCCTTCGCTGAGATGGATGTGGATCTGGTGCTCTGTGGGCACGATCATCAGGAAGCGATTCACTATGTGGAGCATACGAAAAAGGGCACGGTTATTTCGACGGCAGGTACAGTGAGCAGCCGGTCGCGCGGTGGACGGTTGTCGAGTGTGAACTGCATCGATATCACTGATGACGAGATACATATTGTGACGTGGATCTGGGAACCATCCGCTCGACGCTTTGGGCCTGGACCGGTGAAGGTGTTCGCGCGGTGATTGCGTGGCTGACGCGCAAATTTTCTCGCGATCCTGGGCAACTGGGATTGTTTGACGTTGGGCAGCTGGCGCGGGTTGTCAGAGTAGCGCCAAGCGATGTCGCGCCTGCACCTGCGCCGGAATCGCGTGCGTCGCGCCCTGTCGCCGATGTGCAGTGTGATGCGGGCACAGACGGCGAACGCAACTCGCGTGGTGCGGGAGATCCTGCGGCGTTGCTGGCGCGCTTACAGTCGCACGGATTGCGTGGTGTGCAACAGCTTGTGTTGACGCGAAATCGTCGGACGATGGTCAGTCTTGCGGCGGGTGTGTTGCGTGTGCACGAAGCATTTGCGGACGCACCAGCTGATGTGCACATCGCGATTGCGGTATTCGCGACGTCGCGGAATCGTGCGCGTCGGACCGCGGCGCGCAATGTGATCATCACGTTCCCGGTGCCTATGCGTCCGGCGCGTCGTCGGCCGGCGGTGCAACATGCGGATGATCTACCGATTTCGGCGCGATTGACCGTGCTGCATGCGTCGCTGAATGCTGAGCATTTTGGCGGGACGCTTGTGCGGCTGGAGATTCAGGTGTCACGTCGGTTGGCGCGCAGGCTTGGGCATTACACGCCCCGTGCGATGACTGGTCGGGAGGGGGAGATTGTGCTGTCTCGCCGTCATGTGATGCGCGATGGATGGGTGGAGGCGGAGCACACGTTACTACATGAAATGGTGCATCAGTGGCAGGACGAGACGGGGCGGCCGATTGATCACGGTGCTGGGTTTCGGGCGAAGTGTCGTGCGGTTGGAATTGAAGCGGCGGCGACGCGGATGATCGCGCGGTGATGTGACGTGGTGCGACGTGGTGCGACGTGGTGCGCGGGTGGTCCGGGGCTGAGATTTCTGGTGAGCGGTGCGGTGAGCGTGCGCAGTGGAAGGGAGTTGAACGGCTTTGACGCAAGGCGCTTCGCGACCGCAAAGGCGCAAAACTGCTGAACGGCTTTGATGTCAGGCGGTGGTATGCTGAAAGGCTTTGATGTGAGGCGGGAGAATGCTGAACTGCTTTGACGCAAGGCGCTTCGCGCCCGCAAAGGCGCAAAACTGATGAACTGCAAAAATGATGAACGCGTGATGTTTCGGGGATGGTGTGCTGTGTCTTTTCACATTTTTTGGGGATACGTGTGAAACTCAATCGTGTGGTGGTGTGCGCGGGTGTTGGTGTGCTGATGGGGGGTGGGGCGGTGACATCGGCGCAGGCGCAGCGGGGGGCGAGTGTTGTGATGCATGCGGAGATTGATCGCCGCACCACCGACGTGATGACACGTGTGATTGGGTGGCGACGCGACATTCATGAGCATCCGGAACTCTCCGGGAGTGAGGTGCGCACGGCGGCGTTGGTCGCGGCGCATTTGCGTGCGCTTGGTATTGAAGTGCGCACCGGCGTTGGTGGTCACGGCGTGGTCGGCGTCTTAAAGGGCGGCAAGCAGGGGCCCGTCGTTGCGTTGCGTGCTGACATGGATGCGTTGCCGGTGGAAGAGTTGGTGGATCTCCCATTTCGCTCGCGTGTGAAGGCAACGTTTGCTGGTCAGAATGTTGGGGTCATGCATGCCTGCGGCCACGACAATCACGTCGCAATTTTGATGGGTGCGGCGGAAGTGTTGGTTGGGATGCGCGCGAATCTGCAGGGCACGGTGAAATTCATTTTCCAGCCGGCAGAAGAAGGTGCGCCCAACGGGAAAGGTGGTGCTGAGCCGATGATCGCGGACGGCGCGCTGGAGAATCCGAAAGTCGACGCGATTTTTGGGTTGCACGTGTTCCCGGCGCCAACGGGTTCGATCGGTTATCGGCCCGGTCCGATGCTCGCGGCGTCAAATTCATGGTCGCTCGTGGTGCGCGGCAAGCAGACTCACGGTGCGGCGCCGTGGGCGGGCATCGATCCGATCGTCGTCAGTGCACAGATCGTGATGGGCTTGCAGACGATTATCAGCCGGCAAACAGACATTACGGCGGTGCCGGCGATCGTGACGGTCGGCGCAATCAACGGCGGTGTGCGCAGCAACATCATTCCCGATAGCGTCTACATGATCGGCACGATTCGCACCTTCGACGCGGCGCAGCGCCAAGACATTTTTGCGCGTATGAAGCGGACGTCGGAAGACATTGCGTCGGCTTCGGGCGCGACGGCGATGTTCAAGGTTGATAGCGGCTATCCGGTCACGGTCAACGACACGGCGCTCACGGAACGCATGCTGCCCACCCTGCGTCGTGTGGCCGGACCGGCGGGAGCGAGCCTCCGCAGCCTTGTGACCGGTGCGGAGGACTTCTCGTATTTTCAAGAGCGCGTACCGGGAGTGTTTGTCGCGTTGGGCGTGACGCCAGCTGGAGCAGACCCGCGACGCGTCGCGTCAAATCACTCACCGCTGTTTTTTGCCGATGAGGCCGCATTGCCAACTGGTGTGCGGCTGATGGTCTCGCTGGCTGTGGATTACCTCGCCGGCGGGCTCAGCGCCCGAGGCGCGCCGGGCACTTCGGGGCGCTAGGCGGACTTGATCGTCTGTGGGATAGTCGGCTCGGAGTGCGTATCGACCGCGTTCCGAGCCGGTTAACTTTCGACACGTACCGGCGCGCCGATATTGGCTGCGCTGCGCCCCGAACCTCTTGGCGGAGACATGGCCATGGCTATCGATATTCATCCCGAAGTTTCGCTGCTCCCGTCTGGCCACCTGATGCCGCGCGAGGACGATCTGTTCAACATCGACGCGGCGCTGACTGAAGAAGAGCGTGCGATTCGCGATTCCGTGCGTCGCTTTGTCGACGACAAAATCATTCCGATCATCGGCGACTGCTACACGCAGGGTCGCTTCCCGAAAGAATTGATTCCGGAGATGGCGGAACTGGGTATGTTCGGCGCCAATCTGCCTGAAGAATACGGCTGCGCTGGATTGAGCAGCGTCGCGTACGGCTTGATCATGCAGGAGCTCGAACGCGGCGACAGCGGCATCCGGAGTTTCGCGAGCGTGCAGGGCGCGTTGGTGATGTATCCGATCTTTGCATTCGGCACCGAAGCGCAGAAACAGCAGTATCTGCCCAAGATGGCGAAGGGTGAGATTATCGGCTGCTTTGGCCTGACGGAACCAGATGCAGGTTCTAACCCGGGCGCGATGACGACGCGCGCGCGCCTGCAAGCTGATGGCTCGTGGCTGATCACAGGCAACAAGATGTGGATCACGAACGGATCGCAAGCACACGTGTCGATCATTTGGGCGAAGACGGCCGATAATGACGAGACAGGCAAGTCAGTTCGCGGATTCATCGTCCCAACCAACGCGCCGGGCTTCACGGCGAAAGATCAGAAGGGTAAGCTCTCGCTGCGTGCCAGCGACACGAGCGAATTGGTGCTCGTTGATGTGCATGTTGGTGCAGATGCAATGCTGCCTGAGGTGCAGGGATTGCGCGGGCCGTTGAGCTGCTTGACGCAGGCGCGCTACGGCATTTCGTGGGGTGCCGTGGGTGCCGCGATGGCCTGTTATGAAGAGGCGCTGTCGTATTCCAAGACGCGCATGATGTTTGACAAGCCCATCGGTGCTTTCCAGATCCAGCAAGTACGTTTGGCGAACATGATTACCGAGATCATCAAGGGACAGTTGTTGTCACTGCACCTTGGTCGCATGAAAGATTTAGGCACCTTTAATTCCAATCAGGTGTCCGTCGCCAAGCGTAACAACGTCAACATTGCGACGGACATCGCGCGTGAGGCACGTCGACTGCTCGGTGGCAATGGCATTTTGGCCGAATACCACAGCATGCGTCACATGGCGAACTTGGAAAGTGTCTACACGTACGAGGGCACGCATGACGTGCACTCACTGATCATTGGCAACGCAATTACCGGGTTGTCGGCATTCAAGTGAGTGCGACGTAGGGTAGATTATGGCATAGTGCGTGCACGCTCGGCTCTCACAGGGGCGCGCTGCCGCACCACACGGGGCGCCCGCTGACTCTGCGGCGCCTCGTTCTCTTTTTGGTTCGCAAGAATTTCCGGAGTTTCTGATGGGTTCGCTCGTTCAGTTCGTCTGTTTCACGACGGTAATGCCGCAGAACGAATTTTTGGTCGCATGGGAGCCATTTGCATCAGCGTTCTTGTCGCGTGGCATTGAACGGATTGTGCTTTCGGAACACTCCGAGCGTGCGTCTGAGGCGGCTTTCGATTTTGTGTCGCGTAATGTGTGGGATGAGCAGCGCTTTGAGCGCGCCTTCCCGCACGGCGTGCGCGGCAGCGGTGGCCTCGGCCCGATAGGCGTGTTGCAAGCGGGTGCGTTTCGTTTGGCCGATGCGATTAACTGCGATCCGACTGCTGGGCAACGCGCCGACGCCAAGGTGACGGCGTTTTTGATGTCGCGGCAAGGAATGCGTGAGCAGGCGCGTGTGGCGGTGCGCACCGCGCTGCAGCAACCGGGCATCTCAGGTGTCGCGATTTATCTCAAAGATGGCGATGCGCGTACCGACCGATTCGATATGGTGGTCGAAGTGTTTTGTCAGGAGGGTTCGACGGATGCAGCAATCACCGCCATCCGCACCGTGACGGCGCCGCTTGTAACTGCACAGCCGGTCATCATTGGCTTGTATCAGGAATGCGCAGAAATTGGTATCGTCGCTAAAAAAGCGTAGTGCATTTCCTACGGTCCGCAGAGTGTTCTGCGGACCGCCGATTTTGACGTAATTAGTCGCGTTTGTACACTTTTACCATCAGCATTCGCTTGACCCAAAATGGCAAGTGGCGCGCGAGAAACACGAGCACCTTGTACTGCACGCCGGGAATGCAGATTGTGTTGCCATTCGCCGCCAGTTGGTTGAGCGACGTGGTCACAACCTGCTCCGCCGACAGCCACATCCACGCTGGTGCGCGACTCTGCTGATCGTCGCCCATGCGTTGGTGAAACTCGGTGTATGTGAAGCCTGGGCAGAGCGCCTGCACGCGCACGCCGTACGGCGCGCATTCCAGCGCCAGTCCTTCGCAATAGCTGCGCTGATAGGCCTTTGTCGCGCAGTAATTCACATTACCAGTGCCATTCACAAAGCTGGCGACACTGGCCACCGTAATGATGCCTCCGCGTTGTGCGGGCTTCATGAATTGCAGCGCAGCGCGTGACAGGCGATTGACTGCGACCACGTGTAATCGCAGCATCTGTTCCTGCATGTCGAGCGGCGTTGCCACAATTTGTCCGCGCGTCCCGAAACCGGCGTTGTTGACCAGCAAATCCAGCCGCGCGGCAGCCACAATTGCATGCTCCACGGCGGCGAGGCCAAGATCGGTGCTCAGATCCGCTGGCACCGGCGTCACAGCGGCGTCCAACGTCGCTAACTCAGCCGCGAGGGTGGACAATCGGGCACCGTCGCGCGCCACGAGCATTAAGTCGTAACCGCGCTTGGCCAAGATCTGGGCGTACGCCTTCCCGATGCCCGCTGTGGCGCCGGTAACAAGAGCAAGTGGACGTGTCGACATAGCGTGAAGTATGCACTCATGACCCCGCCCGGCTAAAATTCACTGACTGCACGTTTCCCGTTTTATTCACAGACTTTCGGAGTTTTAGCGGTGAAGATCGCCGTGTGCATTAAACGCGTTGCCGATATGGGCGCGCGATTTCAGATTGGCGCCGACGGCGCCTCGGTGTCTGATACCGGTATCAAGTACGATATGAGCGACTTTGACGAGTGGGCGGTTGAAGCGGCGCTGCAACTGAATGAGAAGCATGGCGGTGGCGAAGTGACCGTCATTTCGCTGGGTCCTGATGCGGCGCAAGAGACTATCCGGAAAGCGCTCGCGATGGGCGCCGACAAGGGCGTGCATCTGAAGGCCGACACGATTCCCTTCGACGGCTTTGCGATTGCAGAAGCACTTGCCGCTGAGCTGAAGGATGGCGGCTACGATCTGATTCTGTTTGGTCGCATTGCGGTCGACAGTTCGGCTGGTGTGACCGGCGCGATGGTTGCCGAGCTGCTTGGATTACCCTGCGTTACCGCGATTTCAAAAATTGAGGTCAGTGGCGCTGTGGGCACGGCCGAGCGTCAAGTGGAAGGCGGCGTTGAATCGCTCTCGTTCCCACTGCCAGCGTTGTGTACCATCGACCAAGGATTGGTCACGCAAGCGCGCTATCCCAGCTTGAAAGGCATCATGGCGGCGAAAAAGAAACCGCTTGAAAGCAAGCCCGCGCAACTCGGCAGCATTTCGGTCAGTATTCGCAAAATGGAATTGCCGCCCGAACGTGCCGCAGGCCGCATTGTGGGTGAAGGTGCCGCAGCGGTTCCTGAATTGATCCGACTCCTCCAGACTGAAGCGAAGGTGCTCTGACGATGGCAAACAACATTCTGGTGGTGGCTGAGACGCGCGGCGGTGACGTGCGTAAAGTGGCGCTCGAAGTTGTGACTGCGGCGCGCGCGCTGGCGGATGGACTCGGTGGCGAAGTTCATGCGATTGTCTTTGGTGGTGCAGGCATTGGCAGCGTGTCAGCCAAGCTTGCCGCCGTTGGTGCAGATGTGGTGCTGGTCGTTGAGCATGACGGTTTCGAGACGTACAACGCGGAAGCGGTTGCGGCGACGGTTGCAGCGCAGATCACTGAGGGCGGATATCGCGCGGCATTGTTTGGTGCAAGCGCGATGGGCCAAGATCTCGCACCGCGTATTGGTGCGAAGTTGCGCGTTGGTGTTGCGGCAGATGTCGTGGCCGTGATGGCTGACGGCGACAACGTAGTAGTGCGTCATCCGATGAACACGAACAAGATCATTGCGACAATGGTGTTATCGGCGACACCTGCGCTTGTGAGCGTTCGTCCCGGTGCAGTGACGGTGGGCGCAGCAGCAAAGGCCGGTGCCGTGCAGAGCGTTGCGACAGCTATGGATCCGTCAGCGGGCCGCGTCAAGGTGACTGGTGTGAAGATGGGTGGCGGCGCGAAGCTTGACCTTGCAGAAGCACCGGTGATTGTGAGTGGTGGTCGTGGGTTGAAGGCCGCTGAGCATTTTTCATTGGTTGAAGATCTGGCGGCGGCTTTTGGTAATGCGGCGGTTGGTGCAACGCGCGCAGTGACTGATGATGGCTGGCGTCCGCACTCCGATCAGATCGGGCAGACGGGCAGACAGGTATCACCAGATTTGTATGTGGCTGTTGGTATTAGCGGTGCCATTCAGCACATCGCTGGGATGCGCAATTCAAAGACGATTGTCGCGATCAACAAAGACAAAGACGCGCCAATTTTTAAAGTTGCCGATTACGGGATCGTTGGCGACGCGTTCGAGATCGTGCCTGCGTTGACTGCTGCGGTGAAAGCGGCCAAGGCGCAGCACTAGTGCGCCGTGCATGGTGGAGCGCGGTCGCCTTGATCGCGCTCGCCATGCCGAGTGCGGCGCAGGCGCGTCGCGCAGATACGTTGAATGTGCTACCACAGCTTGTTCGGTCTGAGGCGCTCGACGCATCGCCGCCGTTGATCGCCCGTCCATTCATCGGTGGTCTGCATGTCACATTGGTGCGAAGCGATCCAGAGCTCACATCAATTAGCAATGAGCTCGTGCCGATAACGCGCGCAGATCTTGCGGTTCTCGGACTAAGCCCAGCGCAGGCGTTTGCGCTTGCCACACGAAATCTTCGTCGTCTGCTTGCGCCGTACACACTCAGAATGCCCGAACCGTCATCGGAAATGTCCGGTATGCGATCGGTGGAGGGGGAGTTGCTGGCTGCCAGCAGATTGTTGTTGGATGACGATTGGCGCACTGCTGCGGCGGAATTGGGCGGGCCGCTGGTTGCGGTGATACCGACATCGAGTTCACTGATGTTCGGCCGTGATACCTCGACGCAAGTCAGTCGACGCAAATCCATTCCGGCGGCACAGTTTCTCGAACTCGCGCTCGGGGTGCTGCGCGGCTATGTGCGCGAGCGTGAGGCGTTGTCGATAAATGTTTTTCGCTGGACAGACGCCGGGTGGCGTGTTGTTCCGCCGATGACAGATGCACAGCGTCGGGCACTTCAGCGAAGCGACAATACGGAGCAGAGCGGCGGATTAAATAGCGCTGTGACGGCTCCGACGACTACGCACGTCGCGCCCCCGCCGGTCTACAGTCCTGGCCAGAAGCCGACAAGCGCGTCACCCAAATCGACCTCTGCAAAGTCAGGAAAGCCGTAAGCGCAGCCGTCACGCACGCTGTCCTCTGTGAGCACGTCAGGTATCTTCCACTTATCCGGTTGACGCGCGCGCGCACGTCCGCCCCAACAGCTTCACCGAATTGGGTCAGCCATGTCGAAGCAGAACATCGCGTTTTTGTTTGTGCTCATCGCGGCGCTGGGATTTTTCAGCTACAACATCCAGCGCTTGGTGAGCTACCTGAAGCTTGGCAAGTCTGAGAATCGCACAGACGAACCTGGGCGCCGCACGTGGAATCTGCTCACCATCGGTTTTGCGCAGACGAAGATTCTGCGCGAGTGGGGCGCCGGTCTCTCGCACGCGTCGGTCTTTTGGGGATTTCTCGTACTGACGGCTGGTACCGCAGAAATTTTGTTAAGTGGCGTGTGGCCAGCGTTCAGTTATCAGAATCTTTTGCCTCGTGTACTCTGGCAGCTTTTCATGCTCAGCCAGGAGTTGTTCGCTGTGGTGGTATTGGTGGCGGTGAGCTGGTTGCTCTGGCGGCGGTTGATGGCACCACCGAAACGTTTGCAGGGCAAGGAAATTCACGGCACCGAAGCGGTGATTATTCTCTGCGTGATCGCGTCGTTGATGCTCACGCTGTACACTACCGGCGCGTTTGAGTACGCCAGTCGACCAGAACTCCGCGCAACACACTTCGGCTGGTTCCGCCCAATTTCATCGCTGCTTGGCGGTGCGTTGAGCGGCGTGTCGCAGAGTGCCGTGCATGTGGCGCACGATGTGAGTTGGTGGATGCACGCATTGCTGGTGTTGGGCTTTCTGAACTTCTTGCCGTACTCCAAGCATCTGCACGTAGTGAGTTCGCTGATCAACGTATGGTTCAGTAACACCAGTGGGCCGGGCCAAGTTGGCGTAATGCGGGCGATGGATCTGGAAGCTGATGTTGAGCAGTTTGGCGCCACCGATGTCACGCACTTGACCTGGAAAAATCTGCTCGACGGGTATAGCTGCACAGAGTGCGGACGCTGCACGGCGGCGTGCCCCGCGAATATCACCGGCAAAGCACTCAGTCCACGCAAAATTGTTGTGGACACCCGCAGACGTTTGATGGAAATTGCACCGCTGCTGGCCGGTGAACTGGATGTGCCGGGCAGCGCATCACTGTTCATGGCGGCTGATGGCGGCAAAGCGGCGCTGAACAATCAGTTGCTCGACAACTATCTCACAGAAGATGAACTCTGGGCGTGCACAAGCTGCCGCGCATGCGTTACGGAGTGCCCGGTGAGTATTGATCAACTCGATATCATCAACGAGCTTCGTCGCGGTCTGGTGCTCAACGAAGGGCGGTTCCCGGAAGAGGTGCAGCCAACATTCGAATCGCTAGAGAAGAACGCGTCGCCGTGGGCTTTTAGTCCGGCAGATCGCGCGCAGTGGTCGGAAGGGTTGAATATTCCGACATACGCCGAAGTGTTCGCCGAAGGGAAGCGACCAGACATTCTGTTCTGGGTTGGATGCATGGGTAGCTTCGATGATCGCGCGAAGAAAATCACTGTCGCCTTCGCACGAATTCTCCAAGCAGCGAATATTGATTTCGCGATTCTTGGTCAAGAAGAAACGTGTCATGGTGATCCGGCGCGCCGCTTAGGCAATGAGTATCTCTACCAAACGCTCGCCAAGGGCACCATCGAGACGTTGGACCGCTATGAAGTGAAAACAATCGTCACCTTCTGCCCGCACTGCTTTCATCAGATGGGGAACGAGTTCCCGGAACTCGGCGGAAACTACGAAGTCATTCATCACAGCACCTACATCGAACGACTGCTGGACGCGAATCTGATTCCGTTGAACACTGAGCATGGCAAAACGCTCACCATGACGTATCACGATTCGTGCTACTTGGGTCGCTACAACGATGTGTACAGCGCGCCGCGTGAGACGCTGCGACGTGCGTTGCCAGTGCTGGACTTGGTAGAACCGGCTCGCACCGAAAGCCGCGGACTGTGCTGCGGCGCTGGTGGCGGACGCATGTTTGTTGACGAGAAAGTTGGCAAGCGCATCAACGTCGAACGGACTGAAGAACTCGTCGCGACAGGCGCAGATATCATTGCAGTCGCCTGCCCATTCTGTATGACGATGATGACTGATGGCGTTGCGAAGCTTGAAAAAGACGTCGCCGTGTTGGACATCAGCGAAGTAGTCGCGCAGCAGCTTGCACCCGCGCGCGTGTCGACACGCGAACTCGTGGCTGGCGATTAACGATTGTTTGTGGTGAACTGCAGCCTATCGTGTGATGCGATACAGGCTGACGTTCAGCAGCTTGGCGCCCGCTTCAATGGGCACAATCGTGATCGTTTCGCAGCCGAGTGCGTGACTAATGCACCAATCGGGAAATGCGGCTGAGCCGACGCGACCGGGGCAGGTAATCCATGCTTCGCCGTGCGGACTGAGTGACTGTGCAATCGTGCGTGCAATCAGTGGCGCGTTCCGTTGCTCGTAGAGCACATCTGACGCAACGATCACATCGTAGTTGCGCATGTCGGACGGCCATGCATTCCAGTCTTCGCAGCGTGCGCTGATATCGACTTGCGCGTTCCGCCAGGCATTCGTACGCGCAAAACGTGGAGAGTCTTCGTAATAGTCCGTAGCTGTCACGTCGAATCCCGCGCGTGCTGCCGCAGTTGCAACCACGCCGCTGCCGCACCCCAGTTCAAGCAACGTGCGACCTGTGCCGCTTAAGCCTCGGATAAATCGCGCGAGCACCACAGACGCGGGCCACAGATCTGCCCAGTAAGGCAGCCGATCGTCGATCGCAAAATCTTGTTCGGAGATGAGTTCGTCGGAGTTTGCGGGATGCAGACTGGGGATCACTTCATCCGGCGAAATTGAGACCTCTGTTTCAATCGTACGAAAACGACCGCGCAAGTCTGCTTCGAGTGCGTCGGGTGTCAAAACGTCCACTTCACCGCCATCTGCGAGTTGTCGTGCAGCAGCACCGCGCGTGCCGCGGCACCTACAGCAAGATACGGCGTGTCGTGCGGAACGATGAGCAACGCGTTCGCTGCGGCAACCGATGTCAGCAATCCAGATCCTTGCGGACCCGTCAGGTGAATTACGCGCTGATCGTCCACAACTGCCCGCAGAAAGTGCGTCAGTCCGCCCTGTGTGTTGACCGGCTCAGCCAGTGTCACGTTCACCGGCGCACGTAATACGCGCTCCCGTCCGCTCATGCGGAGCAGTGCTGGCCGGACAAAAAGCTCGAACGTCACCATTGATGACACGGGGTTTCCTGGGAGCCCGAACCACGCGGCATTGCCAAGCATTCCGAAGCCGAACGGTCCGCCCGGACGCATCCTCACGCGCCAAAAATCGAGCGTGGCACCCAGTCGCTGCACCACGTCACGCGTGTAGTCGAACGCCCCCACGCTGATTCCCCCAGACGTTACAAGCACGTCGAATTTCGGTGCTGCCATGATTCGTTCAGCAATGGACTCCGGATTGTCAGGCGCGATACCAAGATCGATCGGTTCGCCACCAGCGTCGAGCACGGCTGCGGCGATTGAGTAACTGTTTGTGTTGATGATGCGCCTGCCGGCTCGAACTTCTGCAAACTGATCGACATCAACCAACTCATTGCCAGAGCTGATGATCGCGACGCGTGGTTTACGCACCACGTCAACCGTTACGCGCCCACATGCGGCAGCGAGCCCGATGTGCGCGGGCATCAGCACTGTGCCGGCACGCAGCAACCTGTCGCCTGCTGCGAAATCCTCTGCACGTGGTCGCACGTTTCTGTTCGCATCGCGATCATTCAATATCGCCACGTCGGTGGTGCCGGCATTCGTGTCTTCTACACGAACAACGGTGTCGCAATCGTCCGGCACCGGCGCGCCAGTCATGATGCGCCAAGCGGTGCGGGGCTCAGTTGACGTTGGTGCGAGGTCGCCTGCTGCAACTGTGCCACGCACTGGGAGCACGATCGGCGCCTGCGCAGTTGCTCCCCGCATGTCCGCGGCTCGCACCGCGTACCCGTCCATCGCACTGTTACGCCACGCGGGATGCGAATACGGTGCGTTGATATTTTCGCTCAAGACGCGGTGCAACGCTGCACGAACTGAAACTGCTTCGGCAGATAGTGGCGTGACGACGTCGAGTATTCTCGCAATGGCCTCTTCTACCGGCAGTCGTGGCGCAGTCACGGAAGGTCCAGTCGCAACGCGGCAAGCTGCGTCACAATAAGATCTTGAATGCGCTCAATCTCGCGATTGCTCACAGTGAAGTTGTTCGCGATCAACGAGAAGATGATCATCTGCCCGTCGGCGGACGTCGTATAGCCGGAAAGTGCTCGCGCTTTGTCGATCGTACCGGTCTTTGCGTGAACTCGTTCACCCAGATCCTTCAGCCGATTTCTCAGCGTTCCATCGCCGCCAAATGGCAACGCGTCTACGAACGTGCGAAAATTCGGGCTCGTACGCATTGCGTCGAGAATCTGCACAATTGCGCGCGGCGTGATGTAGTCGTGACGTGACAGCCCGCTTCCGTCGCGGACAGCGTGCGCGTCTGCGCGAACGCCCCATGCGGTCAACTGTCGTTCGACCACCGCGCGCGCGCTATCTGGTGTACCAACACCGGTTGCTTGCAATCCAAGCGTGCGAAAGATTGCTTCTGCTATCTGGTTTTGCGACGGTTTCTGCATCGCTGGCAACACATCGCGCAACGGCAATGATTGCAGCACGACAATGGTGTCAGTAACGTCTGAAGTTGTGATTGCGCGCGATTTTCGCGTTGGCCGCTCAATCTGAATTCCCGCCCGCTGAAGCGCCTCGGCCACCGCTGCGAGATACGTACTTCTGCCGTCTGCTAACGCCGTCGTGATGACAATAGAATCACCTGCTGCGATGCTACCGCGAAAAGTGATGCCTGGTGTTTGCGCCGAGTCTCTCCACCACGCAATCTCTGGGCGTCCGGTGCCCGCGGCCCGCGTGATGACGGATGTACGAATCTGCGGCGACGTGCGCACCGGCGCCGATGTCACGCAGGCTAGCGCTCCCACAGCGGCGCACCCACGCACGGTGAATTCCGCGAAACCTTCGTTAAACAGCAACTCAGTCACGCCAGCGCCGTACGGCGCGTCGAGGTCATCATAATCCCAGCCAAATCCCACTGGGCTTCCTGGAAATGCTGGTGTTGATGGCGCACGCAGCGTGCCCGAAATGCGACGGATGCCGTCGCGCTTGAGCGCCGCAATCAGCGGATCGAACGCCAGCAATGGATCGCGTCGTAGTGCAGTTGAAACGCTTGGATCACCACTACCACTTACGATGATGTCACCGTTCAGCACACCGCGCACAACTCGGCCGGTACGCGAAAAGGTTGTGCGCCACTGGTAATCCGGCCCAAGCTGCGCCAATGCAACGGCACCAGTCACAATCTTCTGATTTGACGCCGGCATCACCAGCCGATCAGCGTTCGCGCTGGCGAGTGTGTCACCGCGTGTGGGTACCACAATCAGAACGCCCCAATGTGCATTGCTGAATTGTGGGAGCGCGACGAGCGAATCCACCACACGCTGCATCGCGTGCGTTGCGCGCTTCCGAACGGAGACGATGTCAACAGCTTCCGTTGCTGCTGTAGTCGGCGTGGCAGGCGCCGGCGCCGGTGATGTTGTTGGCGTGCGCGTTGCGCTGCACGCGGTAATCACACTCAGCGCGAGCGCTGCGTAAATCCAATGCGAAGCTGTTCGCAAACGGTGAAGTGTTAGAATCATGAAACGGTGTGTGAATCGGTCAGCAACCGTTGCGCCATAACGAGATCGTCGGGCGTGTTCACATTGAAAAAACGGCGCACGAGCAGATCGGCGTCCACCTCGGGCCCAAACTTTAACGCTTGCCCACCAGCGATCTTCAAGAGATCTCGGGCAGCCCGATCACCACGTTCTAGCATCTGCTCTACGATCGGGAGACAGCGGGCGCTGTAGGCGGCGCACAGGGGCTCGAGTTGGTCTGCGTGCATCGGAACACAGCACATCGCTCCATCGCGCACGACAGCCGCCACGCGGCGAAGCAAGGCACTACCAACCATCGGCATGTCCCATGCGCACACGACCACGTCGCGTCCATTCGCGGCCTGCAATGCGGTGCGCAGTGCGCCTAACGCGCCAAGTCCACGGACTGAGTCAGCGACAATCTGGTGGGATGGAAACCAACGCGCCGCCCGCGCATCGTTGCACGCGACCATGACTTCATCTGATGATGCGGTGAGCGACGCCAACGCAAAATCAGCCAGTCGCCGTCCACCGAACGGCGCCAACCCTTTGGGCTCACCGTTAAATCTCGTGCTCGCACCACCCGCCAATAGCACACCGCACGGCGAGCGATCAAGCGCTGTCACTCAGCGCTCAGGCTCAAATGTCGCGCTCAATGTCGCATCTTCCGCCACAACAACGCGTGTCACGCGCACCGTCATTGGCAGCCGCGATTGTACGCGTTGTGCAATGAAACGTGCGAGTTCCTCGCCCGTTGGAACCATGCCATCAACTTCGTTGAACTCGGCCACATCAAGATTGATGTTGCTGTGATCGAAACGATCGCGCACCTCTTGCTGCAACACCAGATCAAGCACACCTAGATCCACGATCATGCCAGTCTCACGCGCGATCGGTCCAGACACGCTCACATCGCACACATAGCTATGCCCGTGATAATTTGGCCGCGCGCACAAGCCAAACTTCGCTGCATTTGTCGCATCGTCCCAACCCGGACGCCGGTACCGATGTGCCGCCGCAAATTGCACCCGACGTGTCAGCGTGGTCTTTCCCGTCATCGACGGCCAAACCCCCGCACAAGTCCGATCGAGAGCACTGTATTCCGTGTCCAACTCTTCGTCACACCCAAGGGCACGATACGTGGCGCACCTGGCGTCGAATCGCTGAACGTGGTGGGATACGGCACCGCGTAGAAACGGTTGGAAAGATCGGCGCGAACACTCCAGCGACTTTTGACAGGTGCATACTTCACGCCGGCATTCACATGAAAACCAAACCGGGTACCGAAATCGAATCGTGACGAGTCGGCGTTCACTGGTGCACCGGTCGCAATCCCAACACCGGCGGTGACCATCGGCTGTAGCGAATGCCAACTCTTGCTGCCGGTGAGCAGCATCGTCAGCCCCGCATCAAAGAAGTACAACGACTGCGAAATGGTGCGGCCTACGCGGTTCGCAAGAGGCTGACCTGGTTGCAAAATGTCGCGCGTAGCCGTCTGCTGCGTGAGGCTTGAAGTGAACGCCAGCGGACTGCCGCCTAACCGAAGATCGTATCGCGCGCCAAACACAATGCCGCCACGCGGAGCGGCACCGGCGCGATCCTTTCCGCCAAAACTCGGTCCGACGATAAGAGACACTTCCTGACGCTTCTCGACATCGCGAAACGGACTGCGTTCTGGCGTCGATCCGATCTGCGCCGCGAGCGGCATGGCAATGACCGTCGAGAGCAACAGCGCGCAAAAGTTCTGTTGCGTCATGCAGCCACCGTCGATGCGCGCAACGTGCGACCGGTCATCTCAACCGGCACCGGAAGGCCAAGCAACTCGAGAACTGTCGGACCAATATCGCAGAGAGCGCCGCCAGACCGCAGCGGAATTGCACCTGCTGGATCAACAATGATCACAGGAACGGGATTGGTAGTGTGAGCTGTGTGCGGTGCCCCGGTAATCGGGTCCACCATCACGTCAGCGTTGCCATGATCGGCAGTCAAAATAACGCGCGTGCCACTAATCTCTGCCGCCGCCAGAATACGACCAATGCAGTGATCCACCGTCTCCACCGCCGCGATTGCGGCCGGCAGCGATCCGGTGTGCCCAACCATATCACAGTTTGCAAAATTACACAGAATGAAATCATACGAACGATTGGCCAGTGCTTCCACCATTCCGTCACAGATGCCCTCGGCGCTCATCTCCGGTTGCAGGTCATACGTCGCAACCTTTGCGCTCGGCACCATTCTGCGCGACTCGCCCACGAACGGCGCTTCGCGTCCGCCGTTAAAGAAAAAAGTCACGTGGGGATACTTCTCTGTCTCAGCAGTGCGAAGTTGCGTCATTCCCGCATTGGCAATCACTTCCCCAACCATGTTCGTGAGCTGCACGTTTGGGAACGCAACCGGATACGTAAAGGTGGGGTCGTATTCCATCATTGTCGTGAGATGCAACTGCGGACGACCGGTAACATCGAAACCATCGAATGCTGGCGACGTCAATGCGTCGCACAGTTGACGCATTCGATCGCTGCGAAAGTTGAAGCAGATCACCACGTCACCGTCAGCCATGCGCGGCGTGACTGCGCCATCCTTGGCATACAGGACAATCGGTGGTACGAATTCATCGGTGGTGCCTGCCGCGTACGTAGATGCGAGCACCGCGCCAACGTCAGTTACGCTTGCTCGCGTGCCCACACCATCGATCATCGCGCGATACCACAATTCTGTGCGCGGCCAACGATGGTCGCGATCCATTCCAAAGTAGCGCCCACCCAGTGTCGATAGCGTCGCCCTACCGTCGTACTTCGCGATCTCCGCTTGCAACGCTGCGAGAAATGTGGCGCCTGATGTTGGCGGCGTATCGCGCCCATCGAGCATGCCATGCACGGCAACGCGTGGAACGTGTCGCCTGTTTGCGAGATCGAGTAACGCAAAGAGATGTCGATCCAGTGCGTGCACGCCGCCGTTACCGAGCAATCCGACCAGGTGCAGCGTCACACCGCGTTGCACCGCATCGTCGCACGCGGCCACCAGTGCTGGATTGCTGAAAAACGCGCCGCTCTCAATGGCGGACGCGATCTTCACTAGATCCTGCTCTACCACGCGGCCCGCACCGAGATTCATGTGGCCCACCTCGCTGTTGCCCATTTGCCCCTCGGGCAGACCGACGCGCCGACCACTCGCCTCGATCAGGGTGTGCGGAAGCGAACCCATCAGCCGGTCCCAATTTGGGGTGTTCGCGAGGGCGATGGCGTTCGCGGTGCTGTCTTGTCGGTACCCCCAGCCATCGAGAACTACGAGGCAGACAGGGCGAACTGGGGGCAAGGGCATGGATACTGAGTAGGGCGGGGTAGTAATGTCTGTATATGACGAAGGCTCAATGTACCCGCCGCCGATGGGCGCAACCATCGAAACCGCGCTGGCTTGTGGCTGCCTACACGGCTGCCCTGCTGGTGTTTCCACTGGCTGAGGCCGCCGCGCAGGCGACGGCCGACACCACGCCTGTGAAATTCATCAGTCCGGCCACGATCCCGCTCAGGCCCGCTAGCAAAGCGGAGCTACGCGCCGCGCCCGACGGTGCCGTACTCGGCTCTGTCAGCGGCGCGGGAACGGTGATTCCGCTCGCGCGCGAACGCGGCTGGGTGCGGGTGCGGTTCGAGGGATGGGTGCGCGAGTCAGAAATGCTGCCGGTCGATTCGGCATTGCGCACCAATGTCAGTGCGGCTGATTTGCGCGCCGATCCCGAGGGTGCGAAGGGCAAACTGGTCCGCTGGCGCGTTGAGGTGCTGGCGTTTCAACGCGCTGATGCGCTGCGCCGAGATATGACGTTGGGTGAACCGTATTTGCTTGCGCGCGGCCCCGCGGGTGAAAACGCGATGCTGTATCTCGCGGTACCGGCATCGTTGATGAACGACGCAAAAGCGATTACGCCGCTCACTGTTGTACAGATCACTGCGCGCGTGCGCACCGGTCGATCAATGCCAACCAATGTACCAATTCTTGATATCGAGACGCTCACGACTCCATGAGTGATCGCACTGAGCATCGCGCGCCTCGTCCATCGAGAATCGGCATGTACATCGCCGCTGGATTCATCGTGGCCGTGAGTGCCGTCGGCGTGCCGATGATGCGCAAAGCGCGCACGGAATGGCGGCAAGAGATTATCGCAATGCAGGGCCAATCGGCGACCGTCGCGACTACGCTCACGACCCTCAGCGACTCCGCGACGCGCACCAAAGCGACGTTGGCGTTCGAAGTGTTGCGTGCTGACAGTCGTGAGGAGAAAGCGCTGCATCTGGTTGTCGCGATCGACAGTGGCACCGTCGCACTGATGCGCGATGGTATCGCGCTGCGGACAATGCCGGCACGTTTTAGTGGCGCCGCCCCAACGCGTGGAACGCAGGCGATCGCGCGTATCGCATTCTCACAGATCCCAGGCGCGCCACCAACGGTTGATTCCTTGGGACAGGTCGTGCGCGTTGCGACACCAGAAACAAAGGTCGAACGCGTAACGCTCAGCGACGGCACGATCATTGAAGGTGGTGATGCGTCAGAGGCGTTTTTGGGTGGGATCGAAGCGGGTACGGGGCCGCGTCGAATTGTGGTGTCGCGACGAGACTTCGCGGCAGTGCGGCCCAACTTATTTCGTGGTATGAAAGCCTTTCTCTTTTAACGCGAATGCTGAAACGATTTTTTGTTGAAGGTGGCTGGCCGGCGTATGCAACCGCGACAGTCGTTGCAGCCAGCACGGCGTTTGCCGGTGCGGAGGTTGAGCAGGCGCTGTCCACGCGCAACCGTTGGACCGAGGAACAGTCGGTGAATGCAGTCGCGGTCACTCGCGTCGACAGTGCGACGCGGTCGCTGAGAGTACTTCGCGATTCTGTTGTCACGACGCGTGCGCGCGGCGCGGCGCCGAACGTCGCTCCGTACATTATTGTCAGCCTCGCGGAGAATCGCCTGTGGGTGCGCGAAAGCGGCGATGACATTTTCACCACACGCGTCGCCAGTGGAAGCGGGCGCACGTTGGTTGGGAACGGACGCGGACAGCAGTACAAGTTCGATACGCCGCGCGGCCGACTGACGGTGCTGAGTAAAGAAACAGCACCAGCATGGGTGCCACCAGATTGGCATTTTGTTGAAAAGGCAGGGAGAAAGAAGGCGGGTATTCTGCGCATGCGTCGTGGGCAGATAATTCCGGTGAGTGATGGCGTGATCACGACGCGTGGCAGTGAAGTCATCAAGCGCGGTCGCGACGGATCGGTGCAGGTGCTGACTGCAACGGACGGCAGCGAATTGTTTGCGGGCGGCAAAATCATTATCCCGCCGTTTGGCACTAACGCGCGTCGGTACAAAGAGATTCTCGGCACGCACCGCTTGAACTTGGGTGATGGCTACGCGTTGCACGGCACCAACAATCCGAATTCAATTGGTGGTAGCGTCAGTCATGGCTGCGTGCGTCTGCGCAACGAAGACATTGAAACGCTCTATCGCATGATTCCGGTCGGGACGGCGGTCTACATCTATTGAGGTTCGCGACGGCGTTGAGTCGAGACGGACTGCGGCGAGTTGCGATCGCGCTGATGACTGCCGCGGGCCTGTCATCGTGTTTGAGTGTGCGATCGCGTGCCTGTCGAGACGCGTCAGACACGAGTGAGCTGACACGATTGTCAGCCATCGCAGATTCCACCGCGGTCGCGTTGCGCCGACCGGTGGATTCGCAGTTTCCTGGTCTCCGCGAATACCTGCTCGGCGTAGTTGATCGTGCAGCAGAACTGGATCAGTGCGGACGGATTGTCAGCGCCGCTGATTTACGGACGGTCGCGAGTATCGGGATTAAAGCCAGCTCACTTGGCGAACCGGCGCTGACCCGCGCGTACGATTGGTCGCGTCGCGCGGTGATGCTCGATACGGCTGATCGACGATCGTGGGCCGTGATGGCGCGCGCATGGGACCAACTGCAACTCGCGCAGAAGCGACCGCAGTGGTTTGCGACGGTCGTACTCTGCAACGGAAATGCCGATGATCGATGTCTGCTGGCGCCGATCGATACTACGCATGTTTCCGATCCGCAGCGCGTGGAGCTCGGCCTGCGCACCCTTGCGCAGCAGCGTCAGATGATCGACTCCATGAATCGGGCACGCGGGAAGCCGTAGTGCGACTGTGACGAGGCATTGCTGAACAGCTGGTCAGGCGTAGTCGAGAATTCCGCTGGTTTGCCGTGACTCCAAGGTGCCGCCACTCGTGTAGTACCAGACACACGGGAGCCGCAAATGATTGGACGTGCACTACTTACAGGAATACTGACCGCCGCTGCGACTGCGATGCATCTCGCCGCGCCGAAGAGTGCGCACGCATCCGTCACTGATGCATCGAACGTTGGCGCGCTGGCTTTGCACGATTCGCTACTCGGGCGCAGCGGCAAACTTCGCGCGCGCTTTCTCCCTCGCTTTCAGGCACAAGAGTTGGAGCGTGCGCTCGGCGCAATGCGTTTGGCTGTGCAGCCGACGGGGCTCCTGACGCGAATTGCGGCGTTGCAAGTGATCCAAACCATCCCATTTGAGTTCAAGGTCGATGGCTGGATGGGCATGTATCGCATGGGATATTGGCCCGGCGAGCTCAGACCATCGCGCACTGCATCCTACGACACGCCGCGCGGATTCATTGAAGTCACGGAAGCAAATCGTGACATGCAAGTATCTGAACATTTTCGCCTGAAAGACTTCGTCACCAAAGACCAGTTCACCGTCTGGCCCAAGTACGTCGTGCTGCGTGAATCACTGATTGACAAACTGGAATTGGTGATCGACGAGTTGCAGCTGATGGGGTATCCGGTCCAACGCTTGCAGGTGATGAGTGGCTTCAGGCATCCATTTTACAATGCGCAGGGTGTCGGTACCGGTGGACGAGCACGTGAGAGCAGGCACCAGTACGGTGATGCATCGGACGTGTTTGCAGACAACGATGGCGATGGCATGATGGACGACCTCGACGGCGACGGTCGCATCACAACCTTGGACTCAGACCTGATTGTGCTGGCTGTTGAACGGGTGGAGATCGCGCATCCGGAGTTGACTGGCGGCATGGGTCGTTATCATGCAACACATGCACACGGACCCTTTGTCCACGTCGACGTCCGAGGAACGCCAGCCCGCTGGGGCGGCGCCTAATCCTACGCCGATTGGCTTGATTGGATTGGCGCACGCCGATCCGACCGTCTTCACCGATTTGCGGCCGCGCACCGCGCCGCCCAATCAGTGGCGTTTCGCCAAGTATGCGGCTGTCGGAGTTGTGACGCTTGGCGCCGCGTTTGGCGTCCACCGGATAAGCACTCCAGAAGGTCTCGATGCGGCTGAAGCGCCAGAGCCGACCATCGTCGCCAGCGCCGACGCAGCTTCGGGGCGAGCCGTCGAGCAGTCTGACGGAAGTTCATTGCGACCGCCTTCGCGTGCCATTATCCCAGGAGCATTCGGACACAGTGGCGCCGTGCGCGTTCGCGTTGTGCTCCCCGGCGAATTAGTCGCGCTCCCGCTGGAATTTGGAAGCGTGACGACCGGAATGCAGTCGCAGTGGATTGCATTCGACGGTAAGCCAAATGAGCCAGTCGTTATGTGGCCGGAAAATGGAAAATTGTTAGCTCCTGCGCGCGCGGGCGCTTTCTGGTTGGTGTTGTCGCGCGGTTCGATCGCCGACACCGTTGCAGATATCGCGGTGCTCGTTGAACGGCCAATGCCCAACGCCTCGGCTACCGGTATCAACGGCTATCACCTTGGTCGCTGGCCAAAATCTGCCGAGGGTGATCCGCCGCGTGGATTTATCGAAGTAACAGAACGAATTCACGATTTTGCGCTGTCGCCACATCTGCGATTGAGCGATTTCGTGGTGCACGATCAGCAGAGCGGATTTCCAAAGTATTTGCATGTACGCGAGCCGCTGCTCGACAAGATTGAGCTGGTGGTTGCGGAAGTCGCACAGATGCGCGGCACCAACCCAGCGCTGGTAAAACTCAATGTCGTGAGCGGATTTCGCAGTCCGTCGCACAACGGTGGACTCTCCGGTTCTGCAAGCGACAGTCGTCATATGTATGGCGATGCAGCAGACATTGGCATTGATGCGAATAATGATGGACGCTTGAGCGAAATCGATGCTCGACTGGTTGCAGCCGCAGCGGAAATTGTCGAACGTAAGCACCCTGAATTAGTAGGTGGTATCGGTTTGTACTACAACAACAGCGGTGGTGGCTGGCCGTATGTGCACATCGATGTGCGCGGTACGCGTGCACGGTGGCGTTCGAGTTCGCGCAAGAATGGCGCGGTTGATTCGTTGCCCGCGGGTGCGTCGTTCGATTCAACGTCGAGTGTCAGCAGCGTACCGTCGTCGGTGACCGATTCGCCGAGTGTCGCACCGGCTGTTGCACTACCGGCGGGATCGCTGCCGGCCAGTGCATCGTCGGCGATCACTGCGCCACCAGCGAGCGTGTCGCCTGTCGCGCCAACTGAGACGGCGCCTTCTCCATCGTCGTCGCCCAATTCGCGTGCGTCCGCTGCGCCCTCTTCATCGTCAACGCCCACGTCGCGAGCGGCAACTGCTAAGCGCACGGAGCGTCGCGCGGTGGTTTCGCCGACTCGCCGAGTCACGCCAACAAAGCGGTCAACCACGCAGCGCGGGTCCGGAGCGTCGGTGCTCGTGATGCCTTCGGGTTCGACCACAACGCGTCCGACCGCAGTGCCCATCACGCCGCCGCGCCCAACGGACGATCCGTTTTCCGACGCTGCAAGAAAATTCCGGACTGCCAGACCCTGAACGCGCACGGCGCCGCGGGGTAGCATTGCAGTTCGATCGCTTCTCTCCGTTCATTCTCGATCATGCCGCTTAGTCCATATCTGCGTGACCGTCTGACCGCGAAATTCGACACCATGTCGGACGAACGCGCGTTTCAGATCATCGACTACATCGAATTTTTAGAGTCGAAGTACAGTCGGAACGAGGCGCCCACCGGTGCCGCCGGCCTCTTGTTCAAGCTGCAAGAGACGGTGGAAGACGGTTTGCGCGCTGGAAAGGTCTCTGCCTCCAGCGTGGCCGAGACGCTTGGCTTCATGCAGAAGGCTGTCGGCGTGTTGAGCGGCGTCGCGGCCGCAGGGCAAAGCGTGGCGAACGATCTCGCCGGCGCCGCTACCAGGGCAGCCAAGAGCGTAACCAACGCCGGAACGCCTACTCCTGGGGAGCCAACGCAGCCCGGTTCTGGCGCCGGCGAAGGGCCTGCCAAGTGAAGGACCGTCGAGCTGAGGCAGACCGTCGCCTGGGAATCACCGGCGTCGGAGCGGCGCGCCCATCAGCGAACGAGGCGGACGATCGCGAAGAGTGGGCAGCTCCGGACGGCGACCGGCCTGAGGGCGCGCCGCGAACGGGAGCGCGTCGGACTGTGACCGCGGCGATTACTGAGCTTCCGCATTACGTACGGCTGCTCTGGGGGCTGGCGCGCGACTCGCGGGTGGCCATCGTCGACAAGCTGCTGGTGGTCGCGGCGGCCGTGTACATCGTCAGTCCAATCGACATCATCCCCGACTTCATCCCGTTCTTGGGCCAAGTGGATGATCTGTATTTGCTGTTGCTCGCGCTGCAACGGATGGTGAGCCGCGCGGGTCGGAGTGTGCTCAAGGATCATTGGCGCGGCGATCCAGCAGGGATCAGCGACTTGAACCTCGCGGGGACGCTGGCAGCAGCTGCGTTTTTCCTGCCACCCAGTATTCGTCGTCGATTGAAGAAGGCGCTGCGCGGTTGAAGTCGTCGCACAAAGGGCGTAGCAGGTCACGAGGATTCGTCGCGGCACAGCATGCTTTTTCGACAGGATCGGGGTTCGGGCTCCCCTGAGGGCCCGCCCGCGCCTATTTTTCGAGATGGCAACCACGTCTCGACCCCCGATCTCATCTCCTGTCCGCGGCAGCATTTCGCCTGACGGGCAGCCTTCAATGCTCGGCGGGCGCATCCGCGTGCGTGAAGACGACGCGCTCACATTCGACGATGTGCTGTTGGTGCCGCGTCACTCGCTGACGCATCCCAAGGATGTGCGCACCGTGAGTCGTTTCACCACCGGCATCACGCTCAATGTGCCGCTGATCGCTGCTGCCATGGATACCGTGACTGAAAGCGATATGGCGATCGCGATGGCGCGGGCAGGTGGCATTGGTGTGGTGCACAAGAACATGTCGATTGATCGACAGGCGTCCGAGATTGATCGTGTCAAGCGCAGCGAAAGTGGAATCATTCGTAATCCGATCACACTCACCCCCGATGCGTCGCTGCGTGAAGCGGTGGCGTTGATGCAGCGATTCAAAATCAGCGGCGTGCCGATTGTCGATAACGATGGAAAACTGGTAGGAATACTCACCAATCGTGATTTGCAATTTGAACGCGCGTTAGATCGTCCGGTGCAAGAAGCGATGACGCGCGATCGCTTGGTGACGGCGGCGCTTGGTACCACGCTCGATGAAGCCGAGCGCATTATGGGCGAGCGCCGTGTCGAAAAACTACCGGTGGTGGATGGTGAAGGTGTACTACGCGGTTTGATTACGGTGAAAGACATTCACAAGCGTCGACAGTTTCCCAACGCCAACAAAGATGCCCAGGGTAGTCTGCGCGTTGCGGCCGCAATAGGAGCAGGTGGCGACTATATCGAGCGTGCTCGCGCGTTACTTGACGCCGGTGCCGATGTGTTGTGCATCGATACCGCGCACGGGCATAGCGATGGTGTGTTGCAAGCGACGTCCAAGGTGCGCAACGCTTTTCCTGACGCGCAGTTGGTTGTAGGCAATGTGGCCACGCGCGAAGGCGCGGCGGCGCTGGTGGAGCGCGGGGTGAATGCCGTCAAGGTCGGCGTGGGTCCTGGCTCAATTTGCACCACACGCGTGGTCACTGGCGTTGGCGTGCCACAGCTCACTGCGATTTTCGACGCCGTTGAAGGGGCGGGCGATGTGCCGGTGATCGCCGATGGTGGCATCAAGTACTCCGGCGATATCGTGAAGGCGTTGGCGGCTGGTGCGTCGAGCGTGATGATGGGCTCAATGCTCGCCGGTACAGAGGAAAGTCCAGGCGAGAGCATTTTGCTGGAAGGTCGTCGGTTCAAGACCATCCGAGGCATGGGCTCATTGGCTGCGATGCAGGACGGGAGCGCCGACCGCTACTTCCAAGACGGCGAGATGAGCGCCAAGAAGCTGGTACCTGAGGGCATTGAAGGCAGAGTGCCGTACAAGGGCGGTGTTTCCGACGTGCTCTTTCAAATGGTTGGCGGGCTGCGCAGCGGCATGGGATACGTGGGCTGCGCGACCATTGATGAATTGCGCACTGACTCGCAATTCGTGCGAATCACCTCGGCAGGTTTGCGAGAGAGCCATCCGCACGACGTGACAATCACCCGCGAGTCGCCGAACTACCACAAGTAGCGAAGGGTTAGGGAAAGCGTACGGGCGCGTGTCCCCCGAGATGGGCCACGCGCTTATCTGGTTTTAGCTGGGAATGCAGCTAAACACTGAATGTGATTGACTTTCCGGTTGCGGCTAGACGAGTTTGCTGTGTTCGTGCCGGAGCAGGAAGCCGGTTACTCCAATTCTTTCAGCGTAGCGGTGCCCATGGGAATCTGGTCCAAGAAGAGCATTCTTGCTCTGCAGGCCGAGGCAAGCAGCGACAAGGACGGCCTCAAGCGCACGCTGGGCGCACTCAATTTGACGATGCTCGGCATTGGCGCAATCATCGGCGCCGGCATCTTTGTGCTCACAGGTACGGCGGCGGCTGAACACGCTGGACCAGCCGTATCGCTTTCCTTTGTGCTCGCAGGCATTGCCTGCCTTTTCGCCGGGCTCTGCTACGCTGAGTTCGCAAGCATGATTCCGATCGCCGGTTCCGCGTACACCTACAGCTACGCGACCATGGGTGAAGCGGTCGCATGGTTTATCGGCTGGAATCTGGTGCTCGAGTATCTGTTCGCTGCGTCGACGGTTGCTGTGGGTTGGTCTGGTTATCTGAGCGCGCTGCTGGACGATTTTGGCGTCCACATTCCAGCGGCATTCAGTTCGGCGCCGCTGACTGTGATTGGTGGCAAACTGCAGCAGGCGTTCTCGTGCATCGACCCGTCATCTGGCGGTGCGCTGATGAACACCGTCACAAATTCGGCGTTTGTTGATCGCGCCGCCTGCACCGCTGCTGGTGGCAGTGTGACGAACGGCCTGCTCAATCTCCCGGCTGTGTTGCTGATTCTTGCACTGACGCTGCTGCTGATTCGTGGCGTACAAGAATCGGCGACGCTGAACAACATTGTCGTCGCGATCAAGATGACGATCGTGCTGCTGGTAATCGGGTTTGGCTTCATGTACGTGAACAAGGAGAACTGGACGCCGTTCATTCCACCCGAGACGCCGGATGGCAAGTACGGCATGAGCGGTGTGCTGCGCGGCGCGACCGTGGTGTTCTTCTCGTACATTGGTTTCGATGCAGTATCGACAGCTGCACAAGAGTCGAAGAATCCGCAGCGCGATCTGCCTATCGGCATGATCGCTTCACTGTTGATTTGCACCGTGCTCTACATCCTGATGTCGCTGGTGATGACCGGTCTTGCGCCTTACCAGAGTTTGGCGGTTCCGCATCCGGTGTCCGCCGCGATGTCGGCAGTGCCGCAGCTCGCGTGGTTGGAAAAGCTGGTGAACGTTGGCGCAGTGGCTGGTTTGTCCAGCGTCGTCCTGGTGATGTTGATGGGTCAGCCGCGCATCTTCTTCACGATGTCGCGTGATGGCCTGCTTCCGAAGATCTTCGGGCGTGTGCATCCGAAGTATCGGACACCGTCGGCGAGCTCGTGGATCGTTGGTATCATCGCAATGTTCATTGCTGGCTTCTTCCCGATTGCGCTCCTTGGCGAGTTGGTGTCAGGCGGCACACTTGCTGCGTTCTGCACTGTTTGCATCGGTGTGCTCGTGCTGCGGTCGCGGTCACCAGAGCTCCCGCGGCCATTCCGTACGCCATGGGTGCCGTTTGTGCCGGTGATGGGTGCACTCTCTACGTTGTTCATGTTATCGCGCCTGCCGTGGCTCACGTGGAAGCTTCTTATCGTGTGGACGGCAATCGGCATGTCTGTGTACTTCTTGTACGGGATGCGCAACTCGACCATCGGTAAGCGGGAATCCGGCGGCGCGTCTGCTTCTTCTGGCGACTGATTCGCCACCGTTTCTTCACGTCGAACGGCGCCCGCTCCCTCGGGCGCCGTTCTATTTTCCTCTGAGATGACGAATCTCCTTGCTGTTCCCGCGGATCGCGCGGACTCGATCCGGACACTCGACGCGCACTTGCGTCCCGGCATGACGCTCGCGCTCTCGACACACGTCAATAGCGACGGTGACGGCTGTGGTTCTGAAGCCGCGCTGTCGCGTATGCTTGCGCATCGCGGCATTCAGTGTCGCATTGTGAATCCCACGCCGTGGCCTACAATGTTCCGCTTTCTGTTGGGCGGACCGGTGCAGGATTACAGCGAACACGGCGCCGCCGCGCTCAAAGATCCTGCAGTGACTGGGCTGATGGTTGTCGACATCAGTGACGTGAAACGGCTTGGCAATTTGGCCGACACTGTGCGTGAGTTAACGGTGCCGCGTTTTTGTATCGATCATCACATTCCGAGCGATGAGCCGCCCGCACCAATCATCGTCGCCGATACGCGTGCGTCAGCAACGGGCGAGTTAGTGTACGATGTGGCGCAGGTGCTGCATCTGCCAATTGATATTGAAACGGCAACGGCACTCTACATCGCAATTCTCACTGACACGGGCGGCTTTCGCTTCAGCAACACCACACCGCGCGTGCATGCCATCGCGGCCGAATTGTTGTCGCACGGTGTCGATCCCGAATTGATGTATCGTCGCGTGTACGCATCGCAGAGTCCGGGACGTGTACGACTCTTGGCGGAAGCGTTGCAGTCGCTGGGTGTTGACGAAGCGATTGGACTCAGTTGGTTATCGCTCGGAGCCGGTGCGAAAGAGCGCTACCACGTGACCAGTGAAGAGATGGATGGCATTGTGGAGCATCCGCGTTCAATTGCAGGTACACGATTGGCTGTGTTTTTCCGTGATCTGGGACATGGGAAGGTGAAAATCAGCTTCCGCAGTTCTGGTAACGTGGATGTGAACGCATTGGCGAAACAGTTTGATGGCGGCGGGCATGTAAAGGCCAGCGGCGCGCTTGTGCCTGGCTCATTACGTGACGTCGAAACTCGCGTGCTTGATGCCGCTCGCGCGATGCTGGCATCGATCCCGAAAGATGGTTCGCTACCCACGCCGTTGGCGAGCGGCGTTGTGATGGAGTGAGGCAAGCGTAGATGACGGAATTCGCGGCCGCGCTGCTGTTAGCGTTGATCGCGCTTGGCGGTGCGGCGTACTGCGCCTGGCTGTTCTCGCGATTTCGGAAACCGTATTACGCATGGTGGTCTGCGAGCTGGTTGCTGTACGCGGTGCGGGTTGGTGTCATCATCGGTTTTCTTCGCACTGGCGATAGTGGCTGGTTGTTCTGGCATCAGGTGCTCACGGGATGGTCGGCGCTGGGGTTTTTGGCCGCCGGCATAAGTTTTTCGCGCGGACTGCGCTGGCATCCGTCACTGGCACTGGTCGCGCTCTTTCCAGTGGTGTGGAGTTACATCGCGATCTTCGCGTTGGAGAATTTTCTCCTCGCGGTCGTGCCAGCAATCGTATTCCTGAGCGCCGTCACCCTCGGCACCGGCATCAGCTTCGCGCGTCACGCACGCCGCACAGGATCGCCTGGAGCGTACGCGCTGGCCGTTGCGTTCACGTTGTGGGCGCTGCACCATCTGGATTATCCGTTGCTGCGTGCACGGGGCGCGTGGGTGCCGTGGGGCTACTATCTCGACATTCTGTTCATCCTTTCTGTGGTTGGCGGCATCGCGCTCTTGGTGATCGACGATCTCCGGCGCGGTCTTGAAGCAATGACGCGTCTCTCTGCCGACGTGCAGGCCAGCGCGCGCGGTGACGCTGTGGTCGCCACGTTGCTTGAGCGCCCGCTGCGAGTGCGCGGCGTGAGCGGAACGGCGCTGTACGACGTAACACGACTGCAGGTTGTGGATGGCGCAGGAAAGGCGCATGACTGGCGCGGTGTGGCGCTGCCGGCAGATCTGGCGCCAATTGTCGAACAGGCGGTACGCGGCGGTCGTAGCGCCAGCGCGGCGCTCTCCAATCGACCTGGCGGTGAACGGTTCGTGGCTGCATTGCCAATTTATCGTGACGGACTTGTCACGCACGCGTTGGTGCTCATCGGCGACGTGCGCGATCCGTTCAGCGCGCTCGACGAGGATTTCCTGCGCGCATTAGGCCGACAGGTCGGCTCCGCGTTGCAGCAAGCCGAGTTGACGTCGCAGCTGGAGGAGCGCACCGATGAGCTGGCGCGACTGTCAACGCGGCTGGTCGAGCAGCACGAGGACGAGCGCAAACGGCTCGCGCGCGAGTTGCACGACGAAACGGGGCAGCTTTTCAGTGCGATGCGAATGGAAGTAGGCGCATTAAACGATGTGCCCGGCGCGGCCGACGTTGCAGCGCGCATGGATGGCTTGGTCACGGCCGGACTGTCGAGCCTGCGGCGTGTCACGGCTGCGTTGCGCCCGTCGCTGCTCGATGATCTGGGACTGCTGAGTGCGATTCGGTCGTTAGTTGCGCAAGTTGCACGTGAAGGCTTGGTGCAGGCCACGCTGCATGCACCCGATACTTTAGATGCAATGCCAAGAGAGCGTGAGTTAGCGTTGTTTCGCGCAGCGCAGGAGGGCATCACAAATGTGTTGCGTCACGCAAAAGGGTCGCAGTTGTTGGTGACACTTCGCATCAGAGATGAGCATATCATCTTGACTGTTGACGATGACGGTGTTGGCCCACCGACAAAGACGGTGTTGGTCGAACAAGAACGGTTGGGTCATGTCGGCCTGTTGGGAATGCGTGAGCGGTTCAGCGCGTTAGGCGGACATGTGGCACTGGACCGATCGACATTGGGTGGCGCGCGATTGGAAGTGTCACTGGCTGTGCACAGGACCGCTTCTGGAATGATTGAATGAGTCTGACCCCAACGCTACGCGTGCTGGTTGTTGACGATCATCCGATTGTTCGCGAAGGCGTGCGCCGCATTCTGGAATCGGCGTCGGATTTGCAGGTGGTTGGTGAAGCCAGTGATGCTGCGACGGCGATTGCTTTGGCGGCGCGCTTGTTGCCAGACGTTGCCGTGGTTGATGTCGGTTTGCCCGATATGTCTGGCTTGGAGCTCGTGCGCATTCTGAAAGCGCAGCGTACCAGCCTTACCGTCGTGATGCTCAGCATGTATGACGATGCAGAGTATGCGCGCGAAAGCCGAGCCGCTGGAGCAAGCGCATATGTCGTAAAGGACAGTGCGGCCACAATGCTTGTCACGCAGCTTCGTTTGGCCGTTGGTGCACAGCTCCCGCGTGTTGAGACTGATGATGTTGTTGGCCCAACGCCGTGGGAGCGCATCGCGCAACTCACGCCGCGCGAGTGCGATGTGCTGCGCGGTATTGCGTCTGGATCCACAAACAAGGCCATTGCTGGTGCGCTTGGCATCAGTCCGCGCACCGTCGAAACGCATCGTGAGCGATTGATGCGGAAGCTCGGCGTAAGCACCGTCGCGGGGCTGACGGCGTTGGCATTGGAAACCGGCATGCTTGCGACGCCGGAGCGGAACTAATGCGCCTACGGCAGCGTGCCGCGATACTGCTGCTTGCCGCTGCCGGTGGCTGCTCAGACAGGGAACGTCAGAGTGCAGCGGTGCAGGTGGGCGTGATCGGCACGGTGCGCGGTTTGAAGCCGGGCTACGCGCTGGAGTTGAGTGAAGGGACGGCGATGGGCATGGTCTTCGAGTCGCTCGCAGAGCGCGACAGCATGGCGAAAGCCATTCCAGCATTGGCAAAGCGGTGGGTCTCCGTCGATTCGCAAACGTGGATTATCACGCTGGAAAGCGGCGTCAAATTTCACGATGGCAGCGTTATGACTGCCGCCGACGTGGTGCGATCATGGACAACGCTCGTCGCGGACTCCACCGACGGAGATGCACCGTCGAGTGTGTTCATGTTGGTGCAGGGTGCCGCCGATGTACGCGCGCACAAGGCGGCGGCAATCTCTGGGTTGCAGGTAATTGACGATACCACGCTGCATGTTGCGTTAGTGTCGCGCGCTCCTGCGCTGCCTGAGGCGTTGGGCTCGCGCCGACTCAGTGTCATGGCGAAAGGCAGTGCGCCGTGGGCACCAATTGGGACTGGCCCGTGGAAGTTTGTCTCCGGTAGTCGCGGCGATAGCGTGATTCGATATGTTCGCCACGATCTGTATCGCGGCGGTCGACCGGCGAACGAATCTTTGCTGGTGCGCATTGTTGATCAGCGAGCAGTGGCCGCAACATTCGCAGCCGGTCTGATCGACTGCATGGCTGATCTCACGCCACGCATCGCGGGAACGCTGCTTGCGAGTCGAGCAATCAAGATCAGTTCGCAACGGCAAAGCGTTCGTTCGCGCGTGTTGCTGAACTTCGCAAATCCCGCCCTGCGTGATATTCGTGTGCGGCGTGCGCTGTTGCTTGCGCTTGATCGACGCAATTTGATGTTCGCACGCGGGTCAGCGGGAATGAACCTGTCAGACAGTTTTGTCCCCGACTTTTCGTCGCCGTCAGATACGGTACCGCTCACACCGTACAACCCGGACTCAGCCCGACGTCTGCTGGCAGCGGCTGGGTACACCGATGCCAATCCGCTGCGTTTACGAGCGCCGCTCCCGCTTGGCGATTCGACGTTGCGCAGTATGAATCAAGTGGTGTCCGAGTACTGGTTGTCGATTGGTGTGCGTATCAGTGCGACTGGCGCCAGTGGAGACGACAGCCCGCGCACGCTGCCGGTGTCGGATGTTGTCGTGTGGACCGAGGAGCCGGCGCTGACGAACCCTGAGGATTATCTCAGCACGGTTGGCGTCGAACCGCCGTTTGGATATACCGACGATGGCGTGCAATGGAGAAACGCGACCTTTCTGTCGCTGTACCAGACGGCGCGAAACACGCGAGATCCACAATCTCGCGCAGCGGCTCGGCGCACGCTGGTTTATCTGGCCGCTGACTCGCTGCCAAGCATTCCGTTGTATTTTGAAGGAAGTTCTGAAGCGCAGTCCGGTCGCGTGAATGCGTGTCAGACCAATATGCCGCGATTCGCAACCAGCCGGATCTTGCGCCCATGATCGCTGACTGCGCGCACCACATGCTGCATCGGCTCGCGCGCATTGCGAGGGTGCAATGAGTTGGCTCTCGCTGTTGCAGGCGCTACCAGTGCAGTTGCTCCAGCCTCTCGGTTTGGCAGTTGCGGTGCCGATACTGCTGGCTTTCTGGATTCTCGTCTCGCGCACCGGTGCTCCCGGACGATTGGCGCTACGCCTCGCGCTGCGGACGTCGCTGTTGTTGTCGGCAGGAATCGCGATCATCGTTGCGGTCGCAACAGTTGCCGTGTTGCGCGCCGGTTTGACCGATAGCGTGATTCGCTACGAGCGCACGCTGCTCGAACTCGCAGCGGAGCTGAGTGACACGCCGATTTCCGTAGAGAATATGGAACGTGTACGACCGCGTCTGGCGATTGCGATGGCTACCGAACCACGCTCTGTGTGGTCTGCAGTCCTCGCGGTCGCAGCGCCAACTGGCGTTATCGCATTTGCCGGTCCGGTGAGTTCGCAACAAGTTCTCGATGCAAGTCAACGCGTTGCGTCGGCGTCACTTGAAGCGCGTTCGATTGTGCAACGCAGAAACGGTCGACTTGAATTAGTGGTTCTTGCACCTGTTCGCGGGCGCGAAGGTGAACCAACCGGAACGTTGTTGTTTGCGTTAAACACGCTGGCCGAGACGTCAGCAGCGGCGCGTATCGCGTGGCTGTTGTTGGGCTGGTGTACTGGATTGCTCGTGCTATCAAGTCTGGCTACGCGGCAACTGATTAGCGTCTCGGTGTCGGAGCAGGTGCGCGAGCTGATCGCGTTGCTCCAGCGCACCACGCGCGTACGCCCCGGTAGCGCGACTCCTACCAAGCATGATGAACTTGAGCAACTTCGTGTAGAAGTCGATCGAACTGTTGACAACAACGTACGGCTGCAGCGCGAACGTGATGCGCAGTACGAGTTGATTGTAGAACGCCTCCCTGACGCAGTGATTATCTGCGAAGGGAACATCATTCGATTTGCGAATGCGGCCGCGGTCGAGTTGCACGGTACACTATCGCTCGACAGGTTGCTCGGTACGGACTTTCGTGCGCGGCTATCGGAAGACTCTGGCCCGGTGACTTCGGAGACCGCGGGGCGCTGGTCACTGCGCCGTGATGATGGCACGCAACGATTTGTAGAAATCGCCGAAGCGACGCTCCCTTCCGATGGCGAAACACGAACCGAGATCGTGATCCGCGATGTGACGGCACGCGTGCGCGCGGAGCGAGCCCTAGCCCGGTCTGAGTCGGTCTATCGCGCGCTCTTTGATTCTGCACCAATCGGCATTGCAGTTGTGAACGCTCAGTTGCACATGCAGGCCGTGAATCCTGCATTAGTGCGGTTGTTCGGCCGCTCACATCGCTCAGAGCTGATTGGACGTGCGCTCGGTGACACCGTCCAACTCACCGATGCGTCGGTGGCGCAACTCCAGAAAGGATTGCGAAGCGTTGGAACCGGTCGCATCGATGTGGATTTCACGCCGGCGGATGGTGCGCGTAAGACTGCGATGGTGACAATGGAGTTATTGCCGTCTGAAGACGGTGCAGCGCAGTTTGAATTGCTGTGGTTAGATCTCACGGCGCAGCGTGCGTTGGAAGCGCAGGTCCAGCGCACACAAAAGTTGGATGCTGTTGGTCAACTGAGTAGCGGTATTGCGCACGATTTCAACAATCTGCTGACCGTCATTCGTGCGAACGCATCGCTGCTCGGCACGATGCAGGGCCGTGGTCGCGAACTCGACGAAATTGAAGAAGCGACGGTGCGTGGAGCGGCACTCGTGCGAAAACTCATGTTGTTCAGCAGAAAAGAAGACATGGCGCCGCAAGCGTGGCCCGTTTCAACACTGCTGCCTGATCTTATCGGCGTGCTGCAGCGATTGCTCCCAGCCCAAGTCGTGTTGCAAACGCCGACAACATTTCCTGACGCGGCGGTCATGGTTGATCGCACCGCGTTTGAGCAGGTCATGATGAATCTCGCAACCAACGCGTCGGACGCTATGCCGTCCGGCGGTGAACTGCAGATCACCTGTCGGATGCTAGCTGCGGATGCTGTGACGGTGCGCCGGCCAACTCCCGCTCCAGTCACGCCGTGGCTTGAATTCACAGTGTCTGACAGCGGTGTTGGTATGACGCCGCAGGTGCGCGATCGCGCGTTCGAACCGTTCTTCACAACGAAGTCGGCCGAAAAAGGCTCAGGGTTGGGTCTCGCGATTGTGTACGGCTTGGTAACGCAGATGGGTGGTACGGTGACAATCACAGATGGTGACGTGCGCGGTACTCGCGTGACGATTTTGCTGCCCGAGTGCGACGAGGATGCGCCAACAGAAACGGTCGTGAGTGCAGCAGAGCCCACACTAGATGTAAACGCAAACCTGCTGCTGGTGGAAGATGATCCAGCGGTGCGCGCAAGCACGGCAAAACTCTTGGCGCGACTTGGATATACAGTCACGACTGCAGAAGATGGCGTTGATGCGTTGGAGCAACTCACCGCTGGACCACGTCCAGATATCATTGTCAGCGACGTGATGATGCCGCGCATGGGTGGCGTGCAGTTGGTGCAGGAAATCCGCACGCGCAACTGGATGCTGCCGATTCTTCTGGTCAGCGGCTACTCCACAGAAAGCCTCGCGGAGATTGCGGCAACCGATGCCCACGTCGGTATCCTCGGCAAGCCATGGTCGTTGCCGAACATGGCGCGCGCGCTGCGTGAACGTCTCACACAGCGCGCGGCTGAACTAACATAAGACTCTGCGTCGCGCGAGTTGTGCGCCACGCAACGCAACGTTCAACACCGGCACATCAATGCTGCATGATGCGTCCGATGCGAGCGCGTGTTACATGTCGATCGAGAGGCCCGACGTGCCTTCTTTCTTCAAGTCAGCGGTATCGATTGAGCGGAGTACTGGGCGGGCAGGCTCACGCGAACCAACCATCAGCATGCCTTCCTTCTCCGGATCTTTGGCCGCGTTCGTGCGCACGGTGCCTTGGCTCTTCATCACTTTGCCAACGCTCAACCCAATCCAGATGTGCAGAATTGAAAGCAACGTTCCAACAAGCCCAGCGCGAATTGCCACCTTCAGGAACTGGCTCTTCACATTCTGCGGCAACGTGGCGCGCAACTGAATCGAATCAATGGCAAACAGCAGCAACATTCCGATTACTGCAAAACCGAGCACCAGTGAAAAGATGCGCAGAAACTGCACCGTCTTGCGATGATTATTGACGAAGCCCGCGAAGTACATCATCGTGAGCGGCACGATGGAGCCGAGAAGCGCATCCATCAACAGGCCTGTCGCGCCGACACGCCAATTCAGTTCGCCAATCTTGAATGGCCAGACCTGAATTGTGAATTGCGCGAAGTAGTTGATGATCAGCGCCGCGGCGGCGAAATAGAGCAAGCTGCCAAGAATTCGGAGCTGAGTCGTCGAAAGGTTCATTCAGGCCTCGAGTAGGTGCCGGGAGTCGAACTCCAGCGGCGGAGTCCGGACCGAATCCGGCGGGCGGGCAGTAGTCTCGCGCAGACGCTCTACCGGCGCAAGCGACTAGCCCGACTTTCGGAAACGATACGTCGATGGTAAGCGCCCGTCTCGCAACGGGTTGGACTGCCCGAGGGTCGTCCAAATACTCGCAAAAGACGACTTTGTGGGAAAGCTGCAACACTGGAGGGCCGGGCTAGCTTTGTCCTGTACCCGACTGTCCTCTCCACGCATTACCACGGTGGCATTGACGGATCAGATCGCCACGCTCTCCCTTCGCTCCCGCCCCGTGTCGTTGCCGCAGCAGATCACCACCGCCCTGAGCCGCGTCCAAAACTCGCGCCTCGCGACTGATGTCATGGCCGCCGAGATGGTCCAGGACATCGCGACCACGGTGGATGGCAAAGTGCAGTTCACACTATTGCTGGACAGTCGCGATGATGCCGCGTTAGTGCGCGATGTGCGGCTAGCCGTTGAAGAAATTCCGGGAGTGACCGGCGTGAAGGTCAACGTCCGCGATCCGCGACAGCAGGCACCCACCGCTGCCCGGCCCGGTCGCGCACTTCCCATGGCACCCGAGGCGACCGCTGGCCAAGCACCGCGCGTGGCCGCGCCCACCCCGGTCGCGCTGCCCAACCTCGGCCGGATTCTCGCCGTCAGTTCAGGGAAAGGAGGCGTCGGTAAAAGCACCGTCAGCGTGAATCTCGCGATTGCCCTCGCCAAAATGGGACATCGTGTTGGGCTGATGGATGCCGATATCTACGGTCCGAATATTCCGCTCATGATGGGCCTTGATCAGCAACCGGAAGTAAACAAGCAGGCGAAGATCATTCCGCTGGAAGCGTTCGGCGTGAAGCTGATCTCCCTCGGTTTTCTGATTGAGAAAGATCAGCCGGCGATTTGGCGTGGGCCGATTGTGATGAAGTTGATCGGACAGTTTCTGAAGGATGTTGATTGGGGGCAGCTCGATTACTTCATTGTCGATATGCCACCCGGCACCGGGGACGCACAGTTGTCATTGGTGCAAACAACGCTCGTGACTGCGGCGTTGATCGTCACGACACCGCAGCAAGTATCCACCGGTGATGCGCTGCGCGGTGTGAAAATGTTTGAACGCGTTGCGGTTCCGGTGCTGGGTATCGTCGAGAATATGAGTTGGTTCGAGAATCCAGAAACGGGGAAACCGATCGCGATGTTTGGTAGCGGTGGCGGACAACAACTCGCCACGCAAGTTGGTCTTGAGCTGCTGGCGCAGATCCCGATTGATCCGCGAATCGCCGAAGGTGGCGACACCGGTCGACCGCTCGTTGCTGTTGAACCCGATGCTCCCGCCGCACGCGTAATTACAGCACTCGCGACACGCGTGATCGACGGAATGGCAGCGATCGCGGCTCGCGCGTGACTCTTGCCGCGCGCCGCACCGGTGGCGCGGATGTAAATCTTTCTCAAGACTCGTTGCCGAGCGTTGTGGTGCGCCTCGGATTGCCAGCGGTTGCGAGCGCGTTGTTGCAAACCGCGTTTGTCTCACTCGATTCGGCGTGGGTTGGGCACTTCGTTGGCGGTGTGGGATTAGCTGCGGTGAGCACCTCAATCTTTTGGATCTGGGTAATCGTCTCACTGGCCGAAATGGTGAGCGTTGGGTTGACGGCTGTTGCGGCGCGCCGCCATGGCGAAGGCCGTCCAGACGAAGCAGCGCGTGCTGTTGGTGATGCGTTACTCACAACGCTTGCGCTGGGCGTGGTCACGGCGGTGATGGGTTTGTTATTCTTGCCAAAATTGTTTGCAGTCATGCACACACCGCCCGATGTGACTGCGCTCGGCATGCGTTACTTGGGCACGTATCTGATCGGTTCGCCGCTGGTATTTGGATACTTCGCAGTTGATGCGGCGTTTCGTGCGGCGGGCAACACGAAGCTGCCGTTTTTCATGCTGCTCTGTGCGACCATCGTGTCAGCGTCGCTTGATCCGTTGCTGATTACCGGGTGGGGTCCGTTTCCCGAACTCGGCATTCGTGGTGCGGCCATTGCAACATTGTGCGTGCGAGGTTCACTCTGCGTCGTGGGCGTCATCCTGCTTCGACGGCTGCAACTTGTGACGTTCGGTTCGCCAGATTGGACGCGTGTTGCTACGATGTGCCGCATTGGGCTGCCAATCGCGCTTACCGGCGTTGTCTTTTCGTTGATCTACGTGGTCATTACGCGCACCACGACGCAGTTTGGTACGCCGGCGTTGGCAGCGCTGGGGCTTGGCCATCGCATTGAAAGTTGGATGTATATGATTGGCGTCGGATTTGGCGCGGCGGCGGCGGCAATCGTCGGCCAGAATCTTGGTGCAAATCAACCGGATCGCGCGGCGCGTGCTGGATGGTTGACGTTGGCGATGACCGGTGTGCCAGGTGTGATTGCGTGCACCGCTTTGCTGCTTTTTCCGGACGCACTCGCCGGTCTCTTCTCCAACGAGCCTGCCGTGATCGCAGAGGCATCACGATATCTGCGCGCTGCGGCCTTTGCACAACTTGTTGTGAGTGGAGAAACCGTGCTCGAAGGCGCGCTGAGCGGCGCTGGGTGGACGCTGCCGCCGATGATCACGTCAACTGGAATCACTCTCCTGCGCATTCCACTCGCGGCGTGGGCGGCGACAGAGTGGGGAACAACGGGAATCTGGTGGGTGATCTCGTTAACCGCGATTGCGCGTGCGCTCGCGATGATGGCGCTGTGGGCTTCTGGTAGTTGGCGACGCGCGAAAGTGTGATCGTCGTACAGCGTGTGCGCAAGAAATGCACGCAACCGTTATCGCTGCACCAACTCCACTTTGCCAAGCATTGTGCGAACGACAACACGCACCTTGACGGTTGCCGACGAAAAATTCGCGCTGCGCCATACACCACCGACCTTGGTAAACGCGCCGCTGACATCTGTGCGCGAAAGGATACCGGGCGTCTCAAGCTCAACACCAATTGTTGGCGGCGCGGTAATCTTCACGTTGCCTACCGCGCTCCGAACTTCGATCTGCATGTCCCGCTGCCATCGTCCGCCCAAGTCGAGCGAAATCTCGCCGACGTCGCCGGAGATACGCGCTTCGGAAGAAGCGGCGTTGCCAAGTCCGATGACTTGCATCCCGCCAGCACCAACGGTGGCATCAAAGATCGACATGCTTTCGCTATTTGGCACGTCGAAACGCACCAGTGCTTGCGCGGCACCTGTATTGAGTGAGAACCGACGCAACGGCAATCCCGTCAGATCGAGAGTTGCGTCAGCCGCGCTCGCGTTGATCGTCAGTTCGAGCGGCGCTCGTTTCGTGAGCTGTACGCGCCAATCCTGCGTCGTCGCTTCTTCAGATGCAGTCTCGTTGCCGGCGTTCGCTCCACCAATACGCTGGCCTGCGGTAAGCGTCAACACGCGTTGGCTTGCGTTCCAGTTAGACACCGGCGCAACGTACGCATCACCAAAGCGCGCAATGCTACGATACAAATACTGAGTCTCACTTGCGCCAATGCTCAACTTCCCCGTACCGAGCACCAGTCGAATACTGACTGGCGTAACATCGCGCAAAAGGCGTGATGATTCGAGCGTTCTGACCTGTTGCGCATCGAGCGTGAATGCGCTTGTCAGTGCTATGGCGAGCGAAAACACTGGCTTCACCGTGCGCTCCCTGTGCCCGACGTTGGACGTCGTGCCGCAACAACGCCAGTAAGCGGTGTTGGTGTGAGCCAATCCGCGGCGGGCGATGCAACTACAGGCGCCGGTTTCCCGCTGGGTGTTGGACGCTTGATGCCCCACGGCTCATCGTGCGAACGCATACCACCGCGTGTGCGAAGCGCTGCACCAAGTCCCGCAGTGAGCGCAACGTACGTGACGCCAAATGCAAGGACTCGCAGGATCGCTGCCATCGGCGGAATCGACGTTGCGGCGGCCGCAAGAAACCACGGAATTGCGAGAAGAATCATTCCCGTCAACATGGCGCGCATGCGTGCTGCGCGTTCGCTTGTGCCGGCACGCCTGGCAGCGACACCGCTCCCCACCATCTGCGCGGCGCCGAGCCCACCGAGTACCAGTAGTCCAAGCAGTGCAATCACATATGCCACCGCGGCGAACGGCACCAGCAGCACGCCAATTAATGTCAGCGTGAGCAGCAAGCAGATCGTCACAAACACTGGCAGCAACGCAAGTTGCGCAAGAAGGCCAACGACAACGTTACGCGCAAAACCAGCGTGGAGCGCAGCCGTCACGCGCTGCATCGCATCGCCAGAATTAATGAGTACGCCAATGCCCAGCATGAGCAACACGCCAAACCATGCGGCGGTGTGCTTGACTCGTGTAAACGTTCCGAGCTTTGCGAGTGATAACGCGGGCGTTTCTGCTTTCAACGCGTCGATAATGCGGAGCTCACCGTCCACTCGTCCAACGGGCGCGATTGCGGCGCCGCGTTCTGCCGCGATCACATCGCCTCGTACGTAACCGTTTGAATCAACGACGATCGCACCATTCAGAGCGACGGCGCTACCCAGCACAGCACCGACAATGCGTAGTGTGCCATCAAGCACGAGAATGTTGCCACGCACCGTGTCGCCAGCAGCAACGGTGAAGTCGCCGACATGCTGCGAAGACGAATTGGCGGCGCACCCGATGATCGGATCGTTGATGGCGCGCGAGAGCAGGCCAACTTGCAGCGCACTCAGCCCAGCGACACGCTGCGACTCCGCACAGGGCACCGCGGCGGCTCGTGCTACTGAATCGGATTGTGCTGCGAGCGTCGTGCTGCCTGCGCCGAGTACAACGGCGAGAACGAGCATCGCGGAGAGGCGGCTCATGGACTACGCCTCCAAACGACGGGCTCGCGCAGCAACGGCGCGAAGCCCAAGGAATCCAAGACCAGCGCTCGCCAGTAGCGTCGCACCCGCGATGCCGATCAGTGGCAAACTGCCAAGCTCGGTACCGAGTGGACCCACCAGACCGTGCGCCGCCGCCGCGACCGACGCGAACAAGCCTTCGCGCGCTCGTTCGGTTACCAGGCCGCCCATGTACAGCGTCGCGTCCCGATTGGCCCAGCCCCACGCTGCCGCTGCCGTGACGGCTGAAGCCGTCGCCGTGAGCGTCAAGCCTGCAGCGACTCGGGCGAGCGGACTCGTCGGCATCCAGCCAGCGATGCTAGTCCGCGCCGCCACGTGCCACGGCTCGAAGATGTGTACCTCAGCCAACACCCGATCGGCAAAACCGACCGATGGAGCTAGTTCAGGCAACT
>JANNWU010000498.1:0-10531 GCA_031408755.1 Gemmatimonadaceae bacterium
CCACACGTAGGCCGCTTGCGCTCTATTCTTATCAACGCGCAAATCGATTGTGTCTGACGTGAGTAACAAATCTTCACTCGTGGCGCGTGCTTCTGCCTGCGCCAGTACGCGCTGCACAAGGCGATTGCGCGTGTAGAGCTCCACTTGCCTGCCGCGCAACGTGTAGCCACGCTCGCCCTTGCCAATGATGACTGGAGAAATCATCAGTCGAGCAAACTCATTGCCACTGTCCAGAAATGCTGAGTCGCTACGCGCATCAAGATCGCTGCGCGTAATCTCAACTTTCCCGCCAGCGTAGACGACAGAATCATTGTCGGTGGTGATCTGATTCGCAGTGATCTGTACCGGCTCATCTGATCGGCCAGTCGAATCACGTTGCGACAACCATAAGCGTGGGCGTTGCACCGCTTCCAGTCGCGCCTGCGGACGAAGGCCCCGCACCGCACGATAGTACGTCGCCTGCGGCCCACGCATCACCGAACCACTCGGCAATACTGCTTCCACATTGCCCGTTGCAAGCAAGCGCTCATCGGCTTGGAAGTAGTTCATCTGATCGCTACTGACCTTCACGCGCGGCTCCGAGTATTTCACGTTGCCAATCAGATAGAGCACCTGCGCCTGCTGATACCACTCCGCACTATCTGCAAGCAATCGAACGTCTTGGTTGACGCATCTCGCTTCAACACGACCGCCAACAAACACATTTCGCGGTCCGTTCGGCGACGATGCAGTGGTTGTCATGCGCAATGAATCGTTAGCTGGACGCATCTCGATGTTGCAGCGACCGCCGACGGCCTGTGCGCGCACAGATGCCGACACGCTTACAGACGCGAGCATCACGGCGAAGAAGCAGCGTCGCGCGCTCACTGCTTCACCTTCGCTGGGACAACCGGCGTTGGTGCGACCGCGGGTGCGGCGGGCACAATTGGTGGCGCAGTAATCGGTGGATCAGATCGGAATACTGGTGATGCGCCCCGCGTCGACGGCAGGATGATACTCGCGCCTGTACCACGCGAAAGTTGCCGAATTTTTACGCTGAGCATCTGTGGATCGCTCTCGAAGCCCACGCCTTCCAGCCGTCGTTCGCCCTCAAGCAACACGAATTGACTGTCAGAGACAATCATGTTGCGAAACTGCTCAAATCGTACGTGTGGCGATGTCAAACGCTTCCCGTCCGTGCCTACAATCACAACATTCTGACGTGCTTCCATCACGTTCGCGCGTGTGTTGTACGTCCCACGCTTTGATGTCAGCACTCCGTCACGCGCGCCAGTCTTGTTAAAGAATGTCGTCGTGACACTGCGCAATTCGGTTCGCGTTCCGTCGTCGAAAACAAATGCGGTATCAGCCAGCAGCTCCGCGCGTTGAACGCCGCGATCCGTAATGATCGTCTTCATACCGAAGATGACCTGATCCGCCGAATCAGCCGTTGTGACAACCTTTGACACTTCGGTCTTGTTGCTCTTGCGACATCCACCGAGCAGCGCCGCGGCCGCAATCGCAGTCAGGATCACGGTGCGCGTCATGCGACACCAGCCCGCAGCAAATCGTGCAGGTGCACTACGCCAACAAGTTGATCGTGCGCATCGAGCACCGGCATCGCCATGATGCCGAATTTCTCCATACGAAATACGACGCCGCTCGCCAATTCGTCTGCGCGCGCAGTTTTCGGTGACGTTGTCATGACGTCTTGCACTGGAACAGCAAATGGATCACCGCTTCGTTCGAGTAACCGCGCCAGATCGCCAGCCGTGACCACGCCGCTCACCGTTCCATCGCCGGCGCTGAGCACGAGCAAACCACGACGTTCCGCCAGCGGCACAATGGCCTCACGCATGGTTGCTGTGACCGGCAAAACAGGCAGATGTTCCGATTCCATTACTTCGGCCACGGTGGTCAACAATTTCTTGCCAAGTGCACCGCCCGGATGCAGGCGCGCGAAATCTTCTCGGCGGAACCCTTTGTGTTCCAGCAGAGCCACCGCCAGCGCATCACCAATCGCGAGTGCGGCAGTCGTGCTGGAAGTTGGTGCGAGATCGTGTGGACAAGCCTCCTCGCTCACGCCTGCGTCCAGCACTGCATCAGATGCATTGCCTAACGTTGAGCGTAATTGTCCGGTGATCGCGATGACACCCACACCAAGACGCTTGAGCTCCTGAAGCAATGGCAATAGTTCGGCTGTCTCGCCGCTCTTCGAGAGCAGAATCGCGACATCCTCTGGGCCAACAATTCCAAGATCACCATGCACGCCTTCCACCGGATGCAAAAACGTGGCGGGTGTTCCGGTTGATGTAAGCGTGGCAGCAATCTTTCGACCAATCAACCCTGATTTGCCCACTCCAGCCACGATCACTCGGCCGCGAGACTGCGCGATCAGCAGAACAGCGCGAGCAAATGACGCGTCGAGGCGTGACTCCGCCACCGCGATCGCTTCACGCTCCAATCGCAGCACGCGAACGCCGCGAGCAACCAATTCGCTCTCAGTCATGCGGCCGTCACTTCTACACCTGCACTATCCGCGATGTATGCTGCAACAAGCGCATCCCATTCGCCGCGCGCGCGAAGTAGCAGCTCAACAAATTCGCGCGCAGCTCCTCTACCGCCAGCGCGTTGCAACTGAATGGTCGCAACCGCTTTCACTTCCGCGACAGAATTCGCCGGTGCCGCGGACAGCGCCACGTGCTGCATCACTGCCACGTCGGCCAGATCGTCGCCAACAAACGCCATCGCTGTCAGTGGAATATCCAACTCTTCGCTCAACGCACGCATGGTTGGAACTTTCTTCAACCCTTTCCCTTGCATGACGTGGTGTACGCCCAGTTCATCGGCTCGCAATGCCGTCGATGAGGAGTAGCGCGCCGACACAAACGCCACCTTCACGCCTGCGCGACGCAGCATCACGATGCCCAAGCCATCCTGTACATCAAAGCGTTTCAGCTCAATGCGATCTGAAGGCGCAACACTCCCGGCGGTGTCGCCGATGTAGACACCGTTGTCCGTAAGCGTACCGTCAACGTCAAATGCCACCAGCGCAATCCGCTTTGCGAGCGTTGGGTCGATCATCGATTCACCAGCTGCCACAACTCCACGGCGCGCTCTATCAATGCTGGAAACTGATCAAGCGGCACCATGTTTGGACCATCGCTGGGCGCGTGATCGGGATCAGGATGCGTTTCGATAAACAAGCCTTGCGCACCAGCGGCGAGCGCCGCGAACATCAGCGGTGGAATAAACTCGCGCAAACCTCCGCTGGCCCCCGCATCGCCGCGACCAGGCTGCTGCACACTGTGCGTGGCATCGTAGATAACCGGTGCATTTGCCGCGTCGCGCATGCGAGAGAAGTTTCGCATATCCACTACGAGATCGCCGTAGCCGAAGAACGTGCCACGTTCGGTCACTGCCAGCGGTGTGGCATCGCCAAATGGAGACGATGCGCGAACTTTTTCCACTGCACCGCGCATGCCCTCTGGTTGCAGCCACTGTCCTTTCTTGATGTTCACTGGCTTCCCAGTGCGGCCAGCAGCTTCGAGCAAGTCTGTCTGCCTGCATAAAAACGCCGGGATCTGCAACACATCACACACCTCTGCAGCCGCTGCGCACTGTTCCGGCAAATGCACATCGGTGAGCACCGGCAATCCCGTTTCCCGTTTCACCTTTGCTAACGCTTCAAGTCCGCGCTCAATGCCTAAACCACGCATGGCGCCGGCATTGGATCGATTGGCTTTGTCGAAGCTTGCTTTATAGATCACACCGCCTGGTACACGCTCATTGATTCGCGCAAGCGCTTCAGCGATACGCAGGTTTAGCGCATCATCCTCTGCCTGGCACGGGCCGGCGATGAGGAAAAGGCGATCAGGCGGAAACAGCGTCGCGATGTCGTGCATGTCTTTCAGTTACCGGAGATCGTGGCCGAGGTTTCACCGCTGTCAACGCCACGCGCACCCTGCTCGCGTCGAGCAGCGCCGATGAAGCCTGCAAACAGCGCGTGTGGACGCGTGGGGCGCGATTGAAGCTCCGGATGGAACTGGCATCCGACGAACCACGGATGATCAGCCAGCTCAATGATTTCAACCAGCGAACCATCTGGCGACAAACCACTCAGCACCATGCCCTTCTCCATGAAGAGATCACGATACTGGTTGCTGACTTCATAGCGGTGCCGATGGCGCTCGCTCACTTCGCTTTGCCCATATGCTTGCGCCGCACGTGAGCCGGGCTGCAACACGCACGGGTAGGCACCCAAGCGCATCGTACCGCCCATGTCTTTCACGCCGAGCTGCGATTCGAGCAACGAAATCACGCGGTGCTCGCACTCTGGTGCGAACTCCGACGAGTGACTGTTCTCGAGCCCAGCGACATGTCGCGCAAACTCGATGATTGCGACCTGCATGCCGAGACAGATGCCGAAGTATGGAATTCGAAGCTCACGCGCAGCACGAATAGCTTCGACCATTCCCTCAACGCCGCGAACGCCAAATCCGCCCGGCACGAGCAGGCCATCGTACTCTTGCAGCAGAGCGCGCGCGGTCTCGTGATCGGTGAACTTATCGCTCGACATCCAGGAGATATCGACGCCAGTATCGTGTGCGATTCCACCATGAATCAGCGACTCTTGCACGCTCTTGTAGCTATCGATGAAGTCAGTGTACTTGCCAACCACGGCGACTTTCACGCGGCCCGCTGGCTTGGTGATACGACGGACAATTTCACGCCACTGCGACAAGTCCGGCTCTTGTGTTTCGGGCAACCCGAGTCGCGCGATCACACGTGCGTCAAATCCCTGCTCGTGAAACGACAGCGGAATCTGATAAATCGTCGGCACATCGCGACTTTCGATCACATTGCCGAAATCGACGTTGCAGAACAGTGCGATCTTGCGCTTGGTGTCATCGCCTAACGGCCGCTCAGTGCGACAGATCAAGACATCCGGCTGGATACCGATCTCCATCAACTCGCGTACCGAGTGCTGTGTCGGCTTGGTCTTCACTTCACCGGCAGCGGCGATATACGGCACCAGCGTCAAGTGAACAAACATTGCGTTGGCCTTACCAACTTCAGTGCGGAACTGACGAATCGCTTCGAGAAATGGCAGCGATTCAATATCACCCACAGTTCCGCCAATCTCGCAAATCACGACGTCATTCTCGGGTGCGATTCTTTTGATCGCCGCTTTGATCTCATCGGTGATGTGCGGAATGACTTGCACCGTCGATCCGAGATACTCGCCGCGACGTTCCTTAGTAATCACATTTGAGTAAATACGCCCTGTCGTGATGTTGTTCGCTTGGCTCAACGAACGATCGAGAAATCGTTCGTAATGTCCAAGATCCAAATCTGTTTCTGCGCCATCTTTCGTCACGAACACTTCACCGTGCTGGAACGGTGACATGGTGCCTGGATCGACGTTCAGATACGGATCGAACTTCATCATCGTGACGCGCAGTCCGCGTGCAACCAAGAGTCGCCCAAGCGACGCCGCCGCAATGCCCTTGCCCAATGATGACACCACACCACCGGTGACGAAGATGTATTTCGTGGGCTGCGTTTGCGATTGAGCGGGGGCGGTCATGCGTTACTCCGAACGGCGTAGAGGGTTTCCCAATGCGCATTGGCGCGCACAAGATCTGCTTCTGTATCAATCCCACCAACGACCACTGTCTCGCCTGCTGCAACTCCGATTGCGATACCCGCTGCGAGTGGACGCAATTGCTCTAAGCGTTCGATGCTTTCGAGCGGATGCACAGGCAGCGCAACCCACGCTCGCAATGCAGCCGGCGTGTATGCGTACACACCAAGATGCAGACGAACGAGAGAATCTCTAATTGCTGCGTCACCGGCGTCGCGAAGGAACGGGATCGGGGCGCGAGAGAAATACATGGCTCTGCCTGCGTCGCTGATCACGACTTTCACACTGTCCGATATCGCGAGCACGTTGGGAACGGCATGCACTGCTGCTGTCCCGATCGGCGCAGCGCCCGAGGCGACAATCTCCACCGCGCCACGTACGGCGGACTCATCTACGAATGGTTCGTCGCCTTGCACGTTCAGAACAACGTCAAAGCCGGCGAACTCGGCGAGGTTTGCAACCTCAGCCACGCGGTCAGTTCCAGCCGGATGATCTGCACGCGTCATCACCGCGCGAAAACCTGCACGATCGACAGTTGCCGCAATCTCAGCATCGTCGGTGGCAACGACGATAATTTCTGCGATGCCGAGCGTACTGACGCGTTGACAAACCCGAACGATGAGCGGTTCGCCGCCGAGCAATCGAAGTGGCTTATTCGGCAGCCGCGTAGCACCTCTGCGGGCAGGAATGATCGCGAGTACCCTCACGCGAAATCCCTCGTCGGATCGCTAGCGGCAAGAATCATTCCAGTAACGTAGGCTCGCCGCGCTCAATGGCAATGGCACGGTCAATGCTGACAGTTTTTTTAGACCGACTTAAGACCGGCAGAGCTCGGCAAATTTACGAGTAAAGAGACGGTCAACGCGGCCGACGGGCAAGCTGAAGAAAGTTCGCCAGCAACTGCTTTCCGTGCACAGTCAGCACCGACTCCGGGTGAAACTGCACCCCCCAGACAGGATGCTCGCGATGTCGGATGGCATGAATTTCATCAGCTGAGTCCGACGCACGTGCCGTCACCTGCAAAGCGTCCGGGAGGCTCTCAGGCTGAATCACGAGCGAGTGGTAGCGCATCACCGTCATCGGCGACGGGATGCCCGCAAACAGGTCGGTGCCATCGTGCGTGAGCTCCGACGTCTTCCCGTGCATTACCCGACCAGCCCGCACCACGACGCCTCCGTACGCTTCACCGATGGCTTGGTGACCAAGGCACACGCCAAGGATCGGTATGCTCGCGCCCCATCGCTGGATCACTGGAACCGTGATACCCGCGTCACTCGGCGTGCACGGCCCAGGCGAGATCACGATCGCGTCAGGTGCCAACGCCCCCACCTCATCAACCGACAAGGCATCGTTGCGGTGCACTTGCAGCGTCTCGCCGAACTCACCGAGATACTGCACCAGGTTGTACGTGAACGAGTCGTAGTTGTCGAGAATCAGAATCATGCGCGCGGATGAAACTGTTGATGGATCTGCTGCAGGTAGCTGCGATCAACGTGCGTGTAGAGTTGCGTTGTCGCAATATCTGCATGGCCGAGCATGTCCTGCACGGCGCGCAAATCCGCGCCGCCCTCTAACAGATGAGTCGCGAACGAATGACGCAACGTGTGCGGCGTGACGTGTGTGGTGATGCCGGCTGCGTCCACATATTTGCGCAGCAGCTTCCATGCACCCATGCGCGACAGCGGCGCACCGCGTGCGTTCACAAACAACGTCGCGTTCGGTGCTGCACGCACCAACGCTGGCCGAAGCTCTCGCATGTAAATCGCGACAGCCGCCAGTGCGCGTCGCCCGATGGGAACAAGTCGCTCCTTGTTCCCCTTGCCGATCACGCGCACGATGCGATCCTCCATAAACACATCTCCGATGCCGAGTGTGATCCACTCGCTCACGCGAAGTCCCGCGCCGTACGCTACTTCGAATAACGCACGATCTCGAAACGCGAGACGTTCATCCAGTGAAATCGACCCAATGATTCGGTCAACGTCCTCAGGGGACAGCACATCGGGAAGCGTGCGCCACTTGCGCGGCGTTTCCAATTGTTCGCTCGGATCGTGCTTGATGTACGCTTCACCAACTAAAAATCGGAAAAACCCGCGAACGGCGCTGACCATTCGGCTGACGGACGCTGGCGCGAGACCTAAGTCGACCAAGTGGTGGATAAATCCGCGCAGTGCGCGTGTATCAACGTTGGCAGGTGCGGTATCACCTCGCGCGGTCAAGAATTCGTGCAGCCGCAACAAGTCGCGACCGTACGCCTCGATAGTGAGCGGCGACGATCCTTGCTCCAAGGTCAGCGCATCGAGCCAGTCATCTGCGAATTGCAACGGGTGCGCAGCGCTCGTTTTCACGGCTGATGCTGTGCGCCACTGCGTCGACGCCACCAAATGATCACGCCGACAATCAGCACGATTCCGACTGCAATGAGACCAGACGTGCGCGTTGCAGTACCAATTAGCGTTTTCATCTGCTCAAGATTCTGCCCAAAGCGGAAGCCAATCCACGCAATCACGCCGTACCAAATGGCTGACGCGAAAGCCATCACGGGAATCACGTGTGCAAGCGGAATACGCAACGCGCCAGCAAATGGCGGCACGATCGCACGTACGCCCGGCAGAAAGCGGCTGACAAAAAGCGCCCAAACACCGTACTTCGCATACATCGTTGCAACACGTGCTTCAGCGTCTGCGCCACCCAGCCGCTTCATCAACGCTCCACTACCGTAGCGTCGGCCAACAAAATACATGCCGACTGCGCCGAGTAGATTGCCAGCCCAGATTGACGTAGCGGCACCAAGCAATGAACCAGCGCCACGCGCGGCCAGAAAACTTCCAACGGCAACAACTGTATCGGCGGGCAGTGGCGGAAAGATGTTCTCGGCCGCAGCCGTTGCTGCTAGTGCCGCGTAAAGGGCAAACGGTGGCAGTGACGAAAGCCACTGCAGTAGTGCATCCACGTCTCGTTACGACGTCGCGGTGCGGACGGGAATGAGCGTCGCAATCGCCATGCATGCGAGTCCTTCACCGCGACCAACCCAACCCATGCCTTCATTCGTCTTTGCTTTTATACCTACGCCATCTGCTGGAATTCCGAGCGCTGTTGCAAGCGAAGCGCGCATTTTATCTCTGAACGGCAACAGCTTTGGCCGTTCGACGATCACCGTGATGTCCACCTGCGCCACACGCCATCCGCGGCGCTCGACCGCGCTACACGCGAGTCGCAGCATCTCAATTGAATTCCGACCGGCGTTCAACGGGTCTGTGTCCGGAAAGAGTTCACCGATGTCACCCGCGCCCGCACCACCAAGAATTGCGTCAGTCAACGCGTGGCACACTGCGTCAGCATCTGAATGTCCGACAAGTTTCATCTCTCCAGGAATCTCGATACCGCCGAGAATCATTGGACCACCCACGCCGAAACGATGTGAGTCGTAGCCAATGCCCGTGCGCACTGGCAGCGCAGACACGAACGACGGAGGAAAGCTCACGTCGAGCACCTCAATACCAGCAAGCGGATCAGCCGCACCAGGCTGCCGAATCACGCCACGTGCTTCCGGAAACACGCCCCACAGCAGCGGCGGCGTTACACCGGATGCTGCGAGCAACTTCCCTGCCCATGTGCGCTGGTCTTGCGCAGCGGCCATGAGAATATCGGCGTCAGAGATATCAGAAGCGCCGCACTGTTCAGAGATGCGACCGGCGCGTTCAAGTACCTGTTCCGGCGCGTCATCCAACTCGGCTAACAGTGCTCCGGTTCGCGCCAAGTGAATGTCACGTCGCGTATCCAGTTGCAACGCGGCCGGATTTACACCTAACAACCGCAGCGCAGTTTGCGAACCCTCAGCGCCTGGTTCGAGCAAGCCGAGGAGCAAGTGCAACGACGAGAGTGCCGCGTCGCCGGTGCGCTCCATCTCAACCATCGCGAAATCGATGGCTTTGCGGGCTGCGGGCTGAAACCGGACTGGCATTTGGCGGGCGGTAGTGAGAAGGAAAAGCGAATGCTACGCGAAATCAGGCAGCGGCTGCAGCGAGCGGCAGAATTGAGTAATCCTGTCGACGACGCGCTGCGGTAAAGCCAGCGTCGCGAATAAGGCGCTCCAGCTCATCGGTCGTTGTGCGGTGTGTTGTATTCGCCGCTGAGACAACATTCTCTTCGATCATCAGCGATCCGAAATCGTTGCAGCCGTAACGTAACGCCATCTGGCCCACCTTCATCCCCATCGTCACCCAGCTACTCTGCAAGTTCGGCACATTATCGAGCACTAAGCGACTAATAGCGACGGTCCGCAAATATTCCACGGAATCGGTTTTCTGCATATGCGAAAACGTCGGCGTGTTCTCTGGTTGCAACGGCCATGTGATGAACGCTGTGAATCCGCCGGTGCGCGCCTGTAGCGCGCGAACGCGATCGAGATGCTCAATTCGTTCTGCGAGTGTCTCTCCCAGACCGTACATCATGGTGACCGACGTTTTCATACCCTCTTCATGCGCGATCTCCATCATCTCTAGCCAGCGATCAGCGCCCGCCTTCTTCGGCGCGGCGTAGTCACGCACGCGCTGCACAAGAATTTCTCCGCCGCCGCCGGGAATCGAATCCAGACCAGCGCTCTTCAATTCGCGGATCACTTCGCGCGGATCCATGCGGAAAAGTGTCGCGAAGAAATCCACTTCACTGGGGCTGAACCCGTGAATGTGGATCGGATGGTTTCGCTTGATGTAACGCAATAAATCCAGATACCATTCGAACGGGATGTACGGATTGTGCCCGCCCTGAATCAGAATTTGAATGCCGCCGAGTGCTTTTGTCTCCTCGATCTTGGCGCCAATTTCCTCAAAAGAGAGTGTGTACCCCTCTTTGTGCTTTGGACGGCGTGCAAAAGCGCAGAAACCGCAATCCGCCACACAAACG
>JANNWU010000499.1:0-4113 GCA_031408755.1 Gemmatimonadaceae bacterium
CAGAAATTTCCGCCGGACTTCCTGCGCTCATTGTGCCGGTTCGGCTGGATGAAAGTATGATGCTACCCGGCTTTGGTCCCGAGGGCATGCTGTCGATCGCTCCCAGTCGAGCGCCGATGCAAGTTGATGCTCGACGCGTGATCGCATTTCAAAATCGACTGTGGATTGTGCTCGGCGTCCGCGTTGGCCAGTTCGTGAGCATTCCCGCAGCATCTTCAGCCAAGTGAAACGCGCATTAAGTGTTGCCCTCGCCGTGATCGTCGGCGTTCCCGTGATCGCGATCTGCTTACTGGCGATTCGATATCGACCCAAGGCAGAGCGTGAGAACCCGGCGACGGTTGAGCGTGAGATTACACAACTGACAGCCTCGCGCGATTCGCTGCGCAAAATTGTGTACGATGCCGCGCTCACGAGCGACGTCCTTGACGGTCGTCCGATTGGTGACATCGCGATTGGCTTACCAACGCCGTTCGTCGACACCATCGTGCGCAGTGTGGTGCTTGGATGGTTTCATGAGGTAGAGCTCCGGCTGCCACAAATGCGCGTCCGCAAATCGGGCGAGGTCAGGGCGCGCGTCGGCATTTTGGGGCGACGAAAAGTAGGCGTGTATGCGTTGGATATCACTCTCAACGGAGTCCGTGGAACACTGCAACCTGACCCACCAACACTGAAGTTTGGTGGCGACGAGATTGGAATCTCAGTGCCGGTTCGTGTCGCTGGCGGCACGGGCGTGGCGCACATCAAGGCTGACTGGACATCGACTGGTATCACCGGTCCTGTCTGTGGCGAGATGTCGGCGGAGCGCGATATCACGGGTCAAGTCCGGGCGCGACAATACACGGCGATTGGGAAACTCAAACTCAGCGGCGACAAAGGAGCTTTGCTGGCCGACCCAGATTTTCCTGCGCTCGCAATCCGACTGTTTATCAATCCATCGCCAAAATCCATCGACGCGCTCGACTCAGTGCTTGCAACTCGCGGCGGACTGTGCGGCTATGCAATCGGTAAGTCTCGTGCGCGCGACCGTATTCACGCTTTGGTCGGGCGTGGATTCTTAGTTAAAATTCCGCAGCGATTCTTTCGACCAATTCACCTTCCGATTTCGTTCGAAACGTCAGTGCCCGTTGCGCAAACGGCGCTGCCGTTACAAGTCACTCCGAGCGGAATTGCCGTCACCGCGTCGACGGTCTGGCTGACGGCGAATGTGTTACTGCGAAACCGCGTCGTAACGCCACCGGGCGCGAATCCCGCAATAATTCGTCGTTAGGCTGTCCCGACGACGCGAGGGTCAGATGGTGTCATCATCGGTTTTCAGAACCCAGACTGATACACTACGCGGCTGACATGAAAAGTCGCCGAATCCATCGTCGTTCGTTCGTACTGGCGTGGCCACGTGTCCGGATCCGTCATAATAGGCGTGATTCGCACGCGACATCTGCATCCACCGTGATCCGGCGCCACCGTTGCTGATCACGACGGCAACACCTCCCGGATGTTCGGTTGCGCCAGAGCGCGTCCAGCCAATGCAATGATGCTCGTCGAAATAGTCGGTTTGTTCGCCATACGACGCCTCCTGGCGCACACGTAACATCGTTTGAATCAGATGGCTGTGCGAGGCAAGCTCAATGTCTTGCGGTACACCGTCATCACCAGCGTCGCGATACGCCGCACCGAAGAAGTCGGGATAGAAGATGCACGGATATCCCTCTTGGCGGAGAAGAATCAGCGCGTACGCGATCGGCTTAAACCACGCATCGACCGCACTTTCGAGGGACTGTAGTGGCTGCGAATCGTGATTGTCGACAAACGTGACCGCATGCGTTGGATCAGCTTGCACGAGCGTATTCGCAAAGATGGTGCGCAGATCGAAAGTGTCGCCCGCCACGCCTGCGTGGTGGAAATTGGTGTGAAGCGGCACGTCGAAAAGCGAAATGGCACCATCTGTGAGATGGATAAATTGACGCAGAGACTCAATGCTCTGACTCCAATACTCACCGACGCCAAAAAGATCTCTGTGCGTTCGATGCTCCACTGCCTTGAGCCAATCGCGGAAGAACGTGGCATTGACATGCTTGACGGCGTCAAACCGAAATCCATCCACACCGGTGGCCGTTACGAACCATTCGCCCCAATGTTCCAACTCAGCGCGCACATCTGGATGCGAGACATCAACGTCGCAGCCCATCAAAAAGTCGAAATTACCCTTTTCGCCGTCAACATCATCGGCAAACTGCTTGCCCGTGAGCAACAAGACTCTTTTCGCGCCTTCATGATCGTAGTCAACAGCTGAAAAATGTTGCGAATGCCACTTCATACTCGAATGCACGCTGCCGCGACCCGCAAACTCAAAACGCGTCCATGCGTCGATCTGAGCAACGTCGCTGAGCGGTGTCTGTCTATCTTCGATGTCGTAGGGAGTGCCATCCACCGTTTCTTGGGCATCTCCGCCGAGTTTGTGATTAAACACGGCGTCGGCATAGACGCGAATGCCTGCGTCACGTGCGGCAGCGCAGGCAAGCAGAAACTCCTCACGCGTTCCGTACTTCGTGCGCACCGAGCCCTTCTGGTCGAACTCTCCGAGATCAAAAAGATCGTATGCGGCGTAGCCAACATCGCTCGCACCATCAATGCCTTTGTACGCTGGCGGAAGCCACAGCGATGAGACTCCGAGTTTCGCGAGTTTTATCACGTTGATGGCAACTTCTCGCCAGAGACTTCCGTCGTCCGGAAGATACCAGTGGAAGTACTGCATCATAACGCCGTTCGTATCGTGCATTGAGCTTTCGGTGTGTAGAAGAGCGCGAATCTGCATGGCCGACCGCCGCGCACCAGAATCATGCGCCAGGCAGGTCGGCCGTGCAACACCTTGCGCCTGTCAGCACGATAGCACGAGGCTACCGTCGCGCTGCGGTTTTTGCTTTTCCGTTGGATCGTGCTGCAGGAGCCGCCGGCTCCATGTCGGACTCGTCGTCGTCCATCCCCGGTGCTGCCGGGTTCACTTCGTCAACTGCTAAGGTCGACAGGGTTTGGTCGCAGCGCATCTCTTCGTCCAGCGTTTGCCGCAGAATCGCGACAACGTCACTGTGCTTCATCTGTTCCGCGATGGCGATCGTGCTGCCGTACGCCGCAATTTCGTAGTGTTCAACGCGACGCGCTGACGCAATCAATCCTGCGTCACGAACGCTGTCCTCGCCCTCCTCCTCCAGCATCTCGCCGCCTTCTTCGAGCAGCCCTTCCATTCCCTTGCACTTCTTGCCGCGTGGTCGTGCGTCGATCATTTCAAAGATCTGCTCCAGTCGTGACACGTGCGTCTTCGTCTCGCTCAGGTGCGCCTCAAAGGCGCTGCGCAACGCTGGTGTACTGGCACCCTTTGCCATCTTCGGCAACGCTTTTACAAGCTGTGTTTCAGCGCTGTACAGATCCTTCAGCTCTGCCGTCATTAGGTCGTGCAGTGTGTTGAGTGCCATGTCGTGCCTCTCCAGAAAAGGTGCCAGATCAACTGGCGTGTGAGTGTCGGTGGTCGTCGTACTCAGATACGGCGATGAATTCCCGCAAGATGGCGCGAGACGAGATTGCGTCATTCCAGCGCGGAAAACAAAAAAGGCGCGATGCAGTGCCAACCGGCTCTGCCCGCGCCTTCCTCTCATGAGTCCGTTGCTCATGCGAGAAGGTTGGAGTGAATAACTTCACTCCGAATTGTCTATACCTGCACTGCGTTTCTTTCCCTGTTGTGCTTCGCAATTATCGCGCCGTTCTGCTACCTGTCAAGGCGAAAGAGATCGGCGTCGCGTGCCGTCTGGTTGAGGCATTCCGCCGTCAGAAGCTCAGCAGCAATCGCACTGAACGTGATTCCATTTCCGCCGTAGCCAAGTGCAAACAAGACGCCTGGATACTCTGGATCACGACCAATGTACGGCAGTCCGTCCGGAGTTTCTGCGAACGTGCCAGCCCACTCGAACGCCGTTTCTGTTTCCAGCGCGGGGAGCAATTTCTTCAATCGCTGCTCGAGTCGCTTAGTTTTATCGGGAATGTTTCGGTCACGCAGCGTCGCATTCTTGAATTAAAAGTCTTAAACGCCAATAAAGAAACTACGGTCACACGATGTGCGCCTGT
>JANNWU010000500.1:0-6194 GCA_031408755.1 Gemmatimonadaceae bacterium
GCAAACGCTACTGTCAATCACGTACAGCTTCAGCACAAACGAACTAGTGGTGCGCCTCGCGGATTTGTCCGATAAACACGCTTGAAAGCAGCGTGAAGATGAACGCCTGCAAGAATGCCACGAACAATTCCAGCACGTTGATTGCGACTGCCATCAGAAACGGCGCACCGCTGGCCATGCTCTTAAAGCTGAAGATCATTCCGATCAATGCCAGCACGACGATATGCCCCGCCGTCATGTTGGCGAACAAGCGGATGGTGAGCGCGAACGGTTTTGTCAGCTTGCCAATGAATTCAATCGGCGAAAGAATCAGGAACAGCATCACGCGCAGCGGCATGCTGAGGTCCTTATTCCAGTAGAAAATTGTGCTGAGATAACCAACGCCCTGTGCGCGCATGCCCGCGATTTCAACCACGACGAATGTGATCAGTGCGAGCGTGGCGGTGACGCTGATGTTGCCCGTTGCGGTGCTACCCCACGGAAAGATGCCCCACAGGTTGCAGAACAGAATAAAGAAAAACAGGGTGAGGAGAAACGGTGCGAATCCGTTGCCGTGATGACCCACGTTCGGAATGATGACTTCGTTGCGAATGTAGAGCACCATCGCTTCGATGCCTCCCGCAAAACCTTTCGAATGACCGACGGCGCGCGTCTGTCGGCGTTGTGCATTCGCGGCGAAAATCAGCAGCAGTGCGACTGTGAGCGCTGCGATGATCATCCAGATCACGTGCTTGGTCGGCGACATGTCCACCATCATATGCGTGCCGGGCAACATGAACGGCGCCCATCGTGGCAAGTGCACAACCTTGTGCATTGTGGGCCACGTGGGCCACGGCACTTCGATTTCGTGCGCGTCGGTGATGTGCGGCGTGATGATGTCGACTTCGGCGGCCTGAGCGTGCGCTGGCAGCGCGAGCAGCATCAGGGCGGCGAAGAGCGTGGCAAATCGAAGCAGTTTGGCGGTCATACGTTCACTAGCAGTGGTTCGATCAACATCGAAAGGAAGAGGAAGCAGGCCAAGCTGACGAGGGCGACATTCAGGTCAAGGCCGAGTGTGCCCTTGGCGACCAGCGCATACACGCCCAGTCCGCCGAAACGGAGGAGTGCGCCAAGTCCCCACCCTGCCATGACGTTCTTGCCCTTGGAGAGCTGGAGCACGATGAAAGCCACGAGCTGGATTGCGAGGGCAATGACGGCGCTGGTGATGATCGCCTGTTGAGCCGCAAGGCCCGGATAGACGAGCACGAGTACCCACGCGGCGGCGGCCGTAAGTAGTGCAGCGACAATGAGATACAGCAGAATTGCGCGGATCATTTCTGGCGGGCCTCCTCGTCGTGGCGCACAGCGCGCATGAGTTGCTGGTAGAGCAGCGTCATTCCACCGATGGCGCCGAGTGCGACGCCGAGATACAGGAAAACCGGCGCCGAACTGAAGCGCCGGTCGAGCCATTGACCGCAGTACAGTCCGCCGATCAGAGCCGCGGCGAGCTGCACTCCGGCTCCGGCGAAACGAAGCGCGCTGGGGCCAGATTTGCCGGTCATTCTGAGGCGAATTCTACCGGCTTGTGAAATATTTCGCAAGCGATTTTTTGGCGGACTGGACCGTGCCTGGAACGGCTCTTGCTACGGATCAGTATGCTTGCCTTAACTCACGAAGTGCGAGTGACTTACCGTGACGAAACTTCTATAGGATCGTGTTGACTGTTGGGGAGGGGTTGTATTAGCCTGCCCTGTAGAACCCGTCTCGACAATTTCCTTAAGGACCGCCCGAATGCCCCGCCGCCGCGCACTTTGCGCGATTGCCGTTGCAGCGTTGAGCTGCACTGCTTGTTCTGAAGATCGCCAGTCCCCGCTGACGCGGACTGGTGTTTCAGGGCAGGTGCTCACGACTGCGGGAGTGGATGGGCAGCGCCAAGCGCTGTCACTTCCGGCGCGAGGGGAGGCAACGGCACAGCGCGCATCTGCTGGGAAGCCAATGACGCTGAATCTTCGCGTCACGCCGGGTGTCGAGGCGGTGACCTTTGAGCTAGTTGCGAATAATTCGAGCGATAAGCGACATGAAGTTCGCTTTACCGACGGCCAAGAGGTCGAATTCGTCGTTCGCGACGCTCGCGGCCGCGATGTGTGGACGTGGAGCGACGGGCGGTTGTTTACGCAGCCGATGCGGACGCATCTGTTAGAGCAGCGTGAGTCGCGTGATTACGAGGCGACGTGGCAGGACGCGCTTCCGCATGGCACCTTTACCGCGATCGCCCGGTTCCGCAGCGAGAACCATCCGGCGACGACGCAGGTAGTATTCACACTTCCGTGACGCGGATGACGGCGATGCTGTCGCCGTCGTTCTGTTTTCTCCGCGCGTCACCAGCAAGCAATGACTGCACCATTACAATCCGGAAATTCTGACGACATCGCGTTGTTGGAGCGGCTTGGTGCCGCACGCGATGCACTGATTGCGCAGATTGCGCAGCGCATTATTGGTCAGGAAGCGATCGTCGAAAATTTAGTCGCGACGATGTTAGCGGGTGGACACGCGTTGTTGGTTGGCGTGCCAGGCTTAGCGAAAACGTTGCTCGTGCAAACCGTTGCACAAGCACTCGATCTGACATTCAATCGCATTCAGTTTACGCCGGACTTGATGCCGAGTGATATCACCGGCACTGAGTTGTTGCAGGACGATGCGGTGACCGGTCGTCGTGTGTTTTCGTTTGTGAATGGACCGGTGTTTGCCAACATCGTGTTAGCCGACGAAATCAATCGCGCCCCACCAAAGACGCAGGCCGCGTTGCTACAAGCGATGCAGGAGCGTGAGGTGACTGTGTCAGGCGTGACGCATGTGTTGCCGAAGCCATATTTCGTGTTGGCGACGCAGAATCCCATTGAGCAAGAGGGCACGTATCCATTGCCGGAAGCGCAGTTGGATCGCTTCATGGTGGAGCTGCGGATTGGCTATCCGACGCGCGAGGAGGAAGAGAAGATTGTGTTTGCAACAACCGGCGGCGCGCAAGGTCCGGTGCGCGCCGTACTTGGCGCCGCAGAGCTGACGGCGATGCAACAGTTAGTGCGACGATTGCCTGCGCCGCCGACGTTGGTGCATGCGGCCGTGCGCATGGCGCGTGGTACGCGCCCGGGTTCCGATGAAGCGTCGGCGGCGGTGAACAAGTATGTGCGTTGGGGCGCCGGTCCGCGTGCGTCGCAATATTTGGTATTGGGTGCGAAAGCGCGTGCGGCTTTAGCGGGGCGCGCGGTGCCAGATTTAGATGATTTGCGGGATATGGCGTTGCCGGTGTTGCGGCATCGAATGGTGTTGAATTTTCAGGGTGAGGCGGAAGGGGTGAAGTTGGAGGAGGTGTTGGCGGGGGTGTTGTCGGGGGCGAAGTGATGCGTCAGTGTTCTAAGCAATTTGGATTGCCGGTGGGATGGTGACGCGCGACGGGAACTCCATCCGTCATCGACAGTCCCGCAAATGCCGCGCTGCATGACGAGCACGCTGTTTGCCAACGCCCGCGCCGGTGCCTGCTCGCGATCACGAGCGGGCGCCTCGCCAATTCCATTCTGCCAGCTCCACGACGGCCGCCCCAGAGCGCGGCATTAAGCACGACACCATACTAAATGAGTCTCCCGACTGAAGCTCCTTCACCGGAATTCTTATGCGCCAGGCTACTGCGGCACTTCGTTTGATCGCCCTCGTGCTGATGTTTGGCTGTGATTCGGCCAAATCCACTGACGTTTCGCCAAGCGAATTCGTCGTCCGCGGATCAAGCCGACGCGTAGCACCAGTCGGCAGAATCCAAAAAGTAGATCCCGACATTGCGCTGGCGTTTCGTCCCGTCAATGCGGATCTCTTTCGAGTCAGCTTCTTCGAAATGCGTGTTTCGGCCAACGTCAACTGCGCCGCACCGTTTGTCACGATCTTCTCAGGGACAACGGCGCTGGTGCGGGACATGACGACCGATCCTGTCATTGCCCGAGTCACGGGCATCACCGCGGGCACATACCCGTGTGTTGCGTTGCGCGTCTCGGACCAGCTTACGTTTTCACCGGCGACAACTGAAACAACCTGCGCTGCTGCGACCACTTATCTGCAGGATTTCTACCGGGTTGGTAACGAATTAGTAGCATTTCGAGACATTGACGGCGTTGTGATCCCTGCGACGGGAACAAGGGCGGCGCCGAGCGAAGACCGCGTGTGGGTTTTCTTCTCAACCAATCCTGCCACCGTGATCGCGCGCGGCTACTCGCCAAGCCAGACCAATCCCCTCGCCGGCGCGTTGGTCGCTCCAGGGACGACGACGTTCTTCTGGAGTGCGGAGAACTCCGTGCAGCAGGATGGCGCAGGTGGCTGCGAGATTATTCCATCGTCAGTAGGGTTCCGCTAAGGGCGACGGCTGGTGACACGCGAAGCGCATTTCATCTGGACTTGGCACAGCATCGTGACGGCGCGGATGGCGTTTGCCGGGCGCGCTGTTTCGTTTTTTTACCAATTTTTGGGGCTACCATTGCGCTGGCTGCGGCGTTGGCTGGGTTTGAGTTTTCGAGTTGCTTTGTGGAGGGTGAAGGTCGGCGCTGCTTTCGCGAGAATTTAGAGCGACTCCGGGCGCGGAGGCGCGTCGACGTTGTCGGAGTTGTCGGCGTTTGGCGATGCGCGCGTACGGTCGCGATGCGGTTGGCGAGCGGTCAGGGTTTCTTTATGTGTGCTCGGCGCGATTTTCGACTTCTGCGTCTTCTCTGCAGGAGATCGGGGGACGTGAGCGGGAAGTTAAGTGGTTGGGTTGGTTGGGTTTAAGTGAGTTTTGATGGGGTGGTGGATTTGTGTTATCGGGATTGATTTGTGTTGTAGAAGGTTTTGGTTGCAAGTTCCTCCTGCAGGGTAATTCGGTTTAAACGGCCCTGCACCCTTGCGTCTATGTATATACAAACGTAGATTGCCGTTGTGACCTTCGACTGGGATCCTGCCAAGAGTGCGCGGAACTTGGTCCAGCGCGGGTTTGACTTCGAGTTCGCGACGCTGGTCTTTCAGGGGACCTACGTCGAGTTCGATGACACGCGCCGGGACTACGGCGAGCGCCGCGTCGTGGTGCTCGGGCTCGCGGACGAGATTCCGTTGACGGTCGTATTCACGGATCGGGTCATGCCGGAAGGCGCTGTGGTGCGCCGTGTCATCAGTGCCCGCCTCAGCCATCGAAAGGAGCGCCGTCGCTATGCCGAAGCCATCATCCAAGCCAGCCCGCCGCCGCGTGACGACGAAGACGCCGACGAAGGGTCGGGCTGATCTCGCGCGCCTGCGACGCACGTCAGACGCCGAGATTGCGCGGACGTCGCCGGTGGAATTGCGCGCGTTACCGGACGATTTCTGGCACGGGGCGCGGGTGGTCACCCCGGTGACCAAGCAGGCGATCTCAATTCGGCTGGACGAAGATGTCATCGACTGGTTCCGCGCGACCGGCCCGAAGTATCAGACGCGGATCAACGCCGTCCTCCGGAGCTACGTGGAGCAGGTCGGCGCGTCAGCACCGGTCCCGCGCAAACGTCGGGCCGTATAACGCATTTTCGTTAGCGTGCCTTTGCTTTGTTTTCACGCTAGCATACGAAGACACCGGCAGGCGACATTCTGGGCTCTCTGGCGTGGAGGAAAATGATGAGTGCTCCGTCCGGACTATTTCGCAAGTTGCTTGATACCTTGTCGCTACTTTCAGTCCTCGGGCGTCTGGCGGTGGGCCTCTTTTGCATCGTTGGTGTTGTCTCCTTGGCTGGACTCGTCGTGGGTGGCGCGCTTCTCGGTGCGCAGCACGTTGTCGTACAGCTCTTGCCCGTGATCATTCCAGCCGCTGCGTTAGCCGCCATCGCTTGGTGCTTGGCGCCGGTCGCGCGTAGGGAAGAGAAGACGTTGCGCGCAGCGATTGGATCGATGGTTCATCGTTCTGGCATATCGCTGTTCGTCGCTCTGATCGTCGCCATGAACATCGGGCTTGTCGATGAAGACGCAGCCTTGAAGTGGATTACCATCGGGTCTGCTGCGCTCCTGGCGCTGCTCTACGCCTATGAGCGCCTGGATCGCTGGTACTCTTCCAAGAGCGTTTCAAGCAAAGACAACGCGAAGGGTGGGCCAACAGGAGCCGCATAAGGTGTTCCAATCGCTGAGCGCAAAGCGGGCGTAGATCTGCTCGCAACGCTGTTTGCTGGATCGCGCCCGCCTCG
>JANNWU010000501.1:0-2716 GCA_031408755.1 Gemmatimonadaceae bacterium
GGCTTGACAAGATAGGGTTGTCAAGCGAGAGATGGCATGTGGGGGATGCCTGGGCACAGAGAGGCGATGAAGGCCGTGGTAAGCTGCGATAAGCTCGGGGGAGTGGCACACACGCGGTGATCCCGGGTTGCCCCATTCGGCCATCTCGGGATCACCGCGTGTGTGCCACTCCCCCGAGCTTATCGCAGCTTACCACGGCCTTCATCGCCTCTCTGTGCCCAGGCATCCCCCACATGCCATCTCTCGCTTGACAACCCTATCTTGTCAAGCCGTGCATGCGCATTCATGCACACTACAATCACTTCATCGCGAATAGACGTGTTACCACGTCCAGCCAACGATGGGATTCACTTCCCACGATTCTCCACACTCTTTCCATTGTCAAACAGCGTTCGCGTTCGCAGCCATATCCTAGCGACCGCGTCAGCGCCCCGTTTCATATCCCGGGGAGTCTGGAGAACGTAATGGAGTCAAATCTCAGGTCAAGGGGCTGCGCGCTCGCGCTGAAACACTGCGCGTACTAACGTGCGGTAGGTCTCATTCTTCCTCAACACGTTCGCCATGCCCGTTGCCACCGCGCTCCCAATCATTACCCTCGGCGCACGAGGCGTGGAACGACTGTTCCTGGGACATCCATGGGTCTTCCGCAGTGACGTCGCACAAGCACCACGCGTAGATGCCGGACTCGTTGACGTGCGCGGCGCCGGCGGCCGCAAACTCGGGACCGCACTCTACAGCCCGAACTCCGAAATCACTGTACGACGCCTTGAAGCGAACCCAGATGTGCAGGTTGATGCTGCATGGTGGCGCGCCGCGCTCGCGCGCGCCATCGCGAAACGTGTATCGCTCAAAGCACACACCAATGCCTATCGCATCGTACATGGCGAAGGCGACGGGTTACCCAGCTTGGTGGTTGATCAGTACGATACCACGCTGGTCGTCCAATTATTGAGTGCTGGACTCGAAACGCAGCGCGCGCACATTATCCGCGCGCTACAAGACTTGTTGCAACCCACAGGCATTCTCGCGCGAAACGACCCCAGCGTCCGTGCGCGAGAAGGACTCCCGCGCAACGTGGAAGTGTTGGCCGGTACCATCCCTGACACCATTCGCGTGACCGAACATGGTGTGCAGTACCTCGCCGCTCCCTACACGGGTCAGAAGACTGGCGCCTTCCTTGATCAACGCGACAATCGCGTGATGGTCGGCGCGCTTGCACGCGGACGAGCCCTCGATTGTTTCAGCTACCACGGCTCATTCGCACTGCACCTCGCGAAACGAGCAACCAGCGTGCTCGCTGTCGACACGTCAGAAGCAGCGCTCGCTCGCAGCGCCGAGAATGCCGCACTGAACGGCTACACCAATATTGAAACCGTTGTCGCGGACGCTTTCAGCTATCTGCGCGATGCGCGCACTGCCGGTGAAAAGTTCGATACGATTGTGATCGATCCGCCAGCATTCGCGAAATCGCGCTCGTCAGTCTCGCACGCCATGCGTGGATACGCCGACATCAACCGCCTCGGCATGCAGCTCCTGAATCCCGGAGGCATCATGTTCACCGCGAGCTGCTCGCACCACATTCACGTACCTGAGTTCCTAGAAATTTTGCAGCACGCGGCAGAACAAAGCGGTCGCGAGATTGCCATTCGCAACATTACGCTGCAACCAATTGATCACCCAGTGCTCTTGTCCGTTCCGGAAACAGGGTATTTGAAAGGTGCGATATTGGAAGCGGTGTCGTAAACGCGACTGCGGTTGTAAGTCAATAAGACATCTCCGCGAGAACTGACCACTCACGAACAGCGTTTGCAGAGTGGATCAGATAAGCCCAATCGACAAGTTGGGTTCCCCTCCTTTGCATGTGCATCTAGCTCCGGCAAGCGCACGAGGCGCCCGACACCATCGGCGGCACAGAACTGAGCGCCCAGTGGCTGGCGGCGGGCACAACGAGCAGACGCACGGACCGATCGCGTGGAGCGAAGTAACCGCCATTTCTGGGCGGTGCAGCTGATCAGCAATGACCGATCTCGGCAGCATGAAAAAACTGTTGCGTGTCGGTTTTGCTGCAGAAATCACGTTGTACTGGTCGACAGTAGTCGCGCTGCGCCGTCGTGCAGCATCTCAACTGCGAAAAGAACATGTCTGGCTGCCAAAATCGAACGGTTTCCGTCCGCATTGACCGCGCAACGCCCGCGGACGCGAAACGACCGAATGCACTCTCACTTACTCATCAGCGCTGAGGTCTAATTCAATGAAACGATCAATCGCCTCCGTGATTGCACTCGCATCGATTCTGAACGGTTGCGGCGGGACGTCTGAAACTACCGCACCGACTCAGCGCACTGTCAACGACACGCGCATGACAACATTCACCGTGCGCGTGGAGCCCATCGGCGATGTTACCAACTCGACATTTAATGAGTACACCAACGGTACTGCGTCTGGCTTTGCGAGCATATTTCTCCAGCAAGCCTTGCAAAAATCGACCGCAAAAGACAGCGCGAGGGTCATCGATTTTGTGTATATGCTCAATCCGCTAAATACGCAATCAAACAGCGGGAAAATCTATTTCTACAATCCAGCTTCGTTCAATCAGAATTTCAGTTCCATTGTGAGTCTTGGCTGGCCGGCGTACTCCGACGGACCAAAATTTGTCCAACTGCTCCGAAGTACCAGAAGTGATCCCGTGACGGGAGCCTACCTGGTGCTATCAGAG
>JANNWU010000502.1:0-6511 GCA_031408755.1 Gemmatimonadaceae bacterium
CGCCGCTCTCAGTATCAACAACCGCAGGCAGTGAGCCGCCTTCTCGCAGCGGCTGCACGTAGCGCGTCGCTTGATGAACTGGAATCGTAATCGGCATCATCACAATCTATCGCGGTCTGAACGTTGTCCGTCTACTCAACCGGTGGTCTTTTGCTCGCGAGGCCGAGGGCGTGCTCAAGCGCATGCGCGACGGCTAACGCTGACCCTTCTTTCCACAGCCCGCCGAGAATTGTGATCGACTGCGGCACCAGAGTTGAATCAGTCATGCTGGTCGCGCGAAAACCGTGCGGCATGATCACGGCGGGATGCCCAGTCAAATTCGTCGCCTGCAACTGCTGATTGCCATTCGTCGGTGTGACGATCACATCCACTTGCCCGAACATTCTATTCCACTGCTCAACAGCCAGTGTGCGCAACCGATTCGCGTTGATGTAATCGGTAGCAGGAATAAAGCGAGATGTGCGGAAGGTGTTTGGCCACGCGTTATCGCCTTGTTGCACGAGCAGCGCATCGCGTCCGGTACGCGTCAGTTCGTCAAACGCTGCGCCCGCCTCGGCCGTCAGAATGATGCGCATCGCTGCATACGGAAGATCGGGCAGTGTCACCGGAATGAGCGTTGCACCTTCCCGACGCAACATGGCAAGCGCATTGTCGTCGAATGCCTTATTCGGTCGAGTGATACGCGTCGCGTCCGCCGAATCACGCTCCGGTGCGTCGAATGTTGACTGCACGTAACCGATCCGAAGATTTCGGAGTGGCGTGTCGCGTTCCGTCCACGTAAAAGGTGCGCTGTGCGACGAGAGATCACCCGGATCTGCGACACCGGCGACGGCAGACAACACCGTCGCGCAATCTGCCGCGCGCCTACAGATCGGGCCAAGCTTGTCCATACTCCATGACAACGCCATTGCGCCGGTGCGCGGAACTCTACCAAACGTTGGACGCAATCCGACAACGCCGCAGCGTGTTGACGGGCTGCTGATTGAGCCAAGTGTCTCGCTGCCGATCGCAAACGCTACCAGCGCTGCGGAGACCGCAGAAGCGGGTCCCGCCGACGATCCACTCGATCCCTGCAACAAATTCCACGGGTTCTTGGTTGTGCCGCCAAACCAGATATCACCTTGCGCCAACTCACCGAGTGTGAGCTTCGCGAGAAGCACCGCTCCCGCATCGTCCAGCCGCTGCACCACGGTGGCATCTCGCGCAATCACCTGATCGCGATGCGCTCCAGAACCCCATGTCGTTTTGTAACCATTCACGGCCAGCAGATCTTTCGCACCCCACGGTATCCCGTGAAGCGGTCCGCGTGATTTGCCTTTCGCAGTCTCATCGTCCAGTCGCGCCGCTTGCGCTCGTGCGCGTGTTTCCGTCACGGTGATCACCGCTTGCAGCTTCGGGTCTAAGCGCGTGATCCGTTCTAAGTAAACGTCGAGTAGTTCGCGCGCAGAAATCTGCTTGGTGGCAATCAAGGCAGCGAGATCATCCAGTCCCATGAAGGCGATTGATGCAGCGTCTGTTGGCTTTGCGACGCGCATAGTATTTCGCCGCGGTGTGAAGCCGCGACCACCGCCTTTCTGTCGTAACGCAGCCGTCGAGACCAGCGGAGGTGGCGCTGTGGTAAACATCACCGCTGGCGCTACGCTGTTGTCCAGCGACACGCCGTGCAACGTGGCAATGTTCGCAGATTGAGCCTTTAGCCCACGCAGCAATTGCGTTCGCTGCGCGTCAGTGAAGGTGACGCCGGCAATCTCCTCTGCCGCCGCGACCGATGCGATGGTGATCTCCTCACCAGTCGCAGCTCGGGCCCACAACACGCCAGGAAACAGCGTTCCGGCTGAACCCACCGCTGCACACACGCTCAAAAAGTGACGACGGTCCGGCGTGGATTCGGCATCGAAGGGCATTTGCTATCCGAGATTGTGTGAGTCAGTGATTGCGTGGACGAGATCCTACGCCTCGATTGCCAGACCAATTGTTCGCAGCGCCATTTGCACCGCTCCACGAGCCGCGTCAACAGCGTGGTGTCGCACTGCAGCACCTGGCACCAACGTTTTTAACCTGTGCTCCAGCCGCTTCCGCATCGGACGCCCTTTTCCAAGCAAGCCGCCGTGCAATGCAACGGGAATCGCAGCCCGTTCATCCACAAAAAGTGTGCGCGCCAACGCGCGAACGTGTAGCGCCAATTCTTCAACCGCCATCGTTACGATGGTATTGGCGCGCAGGTCACCAACTTCTGCTGCGGACAGTACTGCTGGCGCCAGTGCCGCGAAATCGGATGGCGTCGCAGAAGCGGCCCATACGATGATTGCGGGCACATCGTCAAGCTCTAACGCGGTGAGTACTGCGCCGGTCAGCGCTGTCTCGGGCTCGCGCCCGTCATGCGCGGCAGCAATCACTTGCAATGCCTTCCGGCCCAGCCACGCACCACTTCCTTCGTCGCCAAACGTCGGACCCCAACCACCGCAGCGCTGCATCGTGCCAGCAGGGCTGCGTCCCCACGCAATGCTCCCTGTTCCAGCAATCAGCAAAATGCCGGGGCCTTCAGCGAACGCATCTTCCATTGCCGCTTCCGCATCCGAGATCACCACGACCGCGTCGGCCAATTCAAGCCGTTCAAGCTCCTGCTGCAACGCAATCTTTTGCGCCTCGCGACCAACACCCGCAACGCCAACCACCAGCGCGCGCGGAAGCAGATGACCCATCTCCGCCTCGATCACCGCATCCTTCACCAGCGCGCCGATTAACTCGGCGGAATCAGCCTCGGCGCCAGGTTTCACGGCGCTACCATCACCTTTCGCTTTGTAGAGCACCTGCGCACGTTCGTCGGCGACGTACACGCGCGTGCTGCTGCCACCACCATCAACGCCAACAACAATCAGTTCAGTAGGATTGCTCATAAACGATTCTCAGTGTCCGACGTCAACGAAGTGCTTGCCGATTGCGGCATTGGGTGTGTGAGAGATGACAAGATGCCTGCCACCAGCGTGATACTCGTTCCGATCAACACGTACCACGGCCACGCGATTGTCGCGACGCCGCCAAGAGAGTCTGCCAATGATGGAAACGTCTTGATCAGCAACTTTGCAAACACGATGATGGCCATACATCCAATACCAACGCTCATGCCAATGATTGCGTCGCGTTGCACGGCGCGCTTCCAGAGCAGAGCAAGCGAAAAGCCACCCACAAGTCCACCATGCGTAAAGCTCTGAATACTGAGCGCAACAACAACCACCGGCGTGCCTTGCTTGGGATACAACAGTGCACCAAAGGTGAGTAGCACGCCCCACGCCAGCGCGAACAGCTTGCCGGTACGCAATGTTTTCGGATCGTCGGCGCTCTTGCCAGAGAGCGGCAGATAAATATCGTGCGTCGTTGTCGCGGCGAGGGCGTTAATCGTGGCGCTGTGCGTACTCATTGTCGCTGCGACAATCGCGGCCAGAATCAGCCCCAGTAGGCCAGGCGGCATCCGTTCAAGAATAAACGTCGGGAAAATCTGGTCGCTGGCTTCGAATGGCTTGCCGCCATAGTAGACGTACAATCCCAATCCGATGAACAAAAAGAGTGTGAATTGCGCAAAAACCATGAATCCGCTCATGATCAGTGCGCGTTGCGCGTCCTTCAGGCCGCGACTCGCCATCAAGCGTTGCACGATCAACTGGTCCGCACCGTGCGATCCCATCGCCAGAAATGCACCGCCGAGCAAACCAGCAAACATCGTGTGCGGACGATCAAAGCCGGCATACCAATCCACAGCTTGCAACTTTCCAGCTGCGCCCGCTGTAGCGACGATCGTGCTCCAGCCACCATCCACGCTTTTGCCAAGCAGGACCAGTGCACTGATACCACCAAAGATGTAGATGCCAGCCTGAATCATCTCCGTGTACACAACGGCGCGCATGCCACCCTTGTACGTGTACACAACAGTCAACAAGCCGAGTACGAGAATAGCGACCGGCATCACTTGCTCACGCGGCAACGTATTACCGAGAATCAGCGCGACCGGAATTGCGGTCGCGAAGATGCGCACACTGTCTGCAACGGCGCGTGTCGCCATAAAGACGATGCTGGTAAAGCGACGTGTCTCCGGCCCAAAGCGTTTTTCGAACAGCGCGTAGGCCGTCACCAGCTCGCCAGCAAAATACTTTGGCAGCAAGACATACGCGACCACAAACCGACCGATGATGTAGCCCGCGACAACCTGCAGAAATCCAAGGTTGCCGAGGTAGGCCAGTCCAGGAATACTGATAAACGTGAGCGCGCTTGTCTCGCTCGCAACGACGCTAAAAAGAATACCCCACCAAGGAATTGCGTGGCTGGCAACGAAGTAATCCTTTGCGTCCTTCTGTTTGCCGCCGAGCCACAGGCCAAGCCCGGTGGTCCCTATCAAATACGCGAGCAGTACGACGCCATCTATGAATGTGAATCCCTTACCCATTAGGCCACCAACGCACTATTCAACAACGTACGCCTCCATAGCGAAGTACTCGGCCAATCCGAGTCGATTGAGTTGCGCGGCAGTTTCCGTATTCCGATCCTGCACGCGCTGCCAGAATTCTCGATCGTCTTGACCGGGAAATGGCGCCGAGTCTTTCTGTGACTGGTGCTTGAAAATTGCCTGAATCTTCAGACGCAATTCTTCCTGTGAGAGCGGTACAAGAACCGTCGCATCGGTCACCGCCCACTCTTGCCACGCACCGCGGTACAACCACACCTCTGGTCGCGGGTGACCCGCCGCAGTGTATTCCGCTAATGCCGCATCAATCGCTTCTTTGCACATGCGATGCGTGCCGTGGGGGTCGCTCAGATCGCCTGCAACAAAAATCACTTCTGGATGAATCTCTTCCAGCAGTTCGCGCACAATTTTTACATCGCTTGGACCGATCGGATCTTTCCGCACCTTACCCGTTTGGTAAAACGGCAGGTCGAGGAAGCGCGCGTTGTTACGATTCAAGCCCACAACTTCCAACCCACTTACCGCTTCTGATTCGCGAATGATGCGTTTGATGTCTTGCACCGCCGGCACATCAACGTCACCAGAGGCTTTGCCTGCCAATGATCCAAAGAGTTTGATGGCCCAATCACGTAATTCGCCGGTGTGCAGTGCCGCCGGCGTACTCTCGTGCGATGCGCGGGTTCCAAGCCGCACCAGAAAGTCTAGATGACGACGCACGTCATGATCGAATACCGCAATATTGCCGCTCGTCATGTAGGCAACGACAATCGCGTTTTCATTCTCAACACATTTGCGGAGAATTCCACCCATCGAAATGACGTCGTCATCAGGATGCGGTGAAAAGCAGATCACACGCTTGTTGCGATGCAGTTTGCTCTTGCCACGAATTCGTGCACCGAGCGAGTTGAACACGAACCCATTGATGGCGCCGGGAGAGCCGTGTATTGCCACCAGCGAGGACAACCGGTGTTCGGCGTAATCTTGCTGCGTGAGCTTAAGTACCGCTTTCCCAACTGTCTGCGACAGCCAGACGACCGCACGCACCGCGAGCGCATCGTCCCAAGACACTTCGTCAACTAACCACGGCGTCGCAATGCGAGTGAGATCCACCGCCGCCGCCGTATCAAGGTAGAACGTTGTGTTCGAGTGGCTCTGCAAAAATGTCGCGGCAACTTCCAGATCAATAGCACCTTCCACCGCGCGCTTTACGATGGCGGATTTGTGCTCACCTGTCGCAAGGATCGCCACTTCGCGCGCCGCGAGAATTGTTGCAACGCCCATCGTGATCGCTTCGCGCGGCACGTGATGCTCACCGAAAAAGTCCGCCGCAGCATCTTTCCGCGTCACCGCGTCGAGCGTCACCAGTCTCGTGCGACTCTCGCGACCTGATCCGGGTTCATTAAAGCCAATGTGGCCCGTCTTCCCGATGCCCAGCAACTGAAAGTCGATGCCACCCGCCGCCACAATCGCCGCTTCGTATGCTGCGCACGCGTTGGCGGCGTCGCTGCGATCGACCATTCCCGGCGGCAGATGAACTTGCGCCGGTGGGATGTCGATGTGCGAAAAGAAATTTTCCCACATGAACCGATGGTACGAGTGAATCGATTCTGTCGACATCGGCCAATACTCATCGAGATTAAACGTCTCGACGTTGGCGAAACTGAGCCCATCCTCGCGATGTCGTCTGATCAACTCACGGTACACGCCAATAGGCGTAGAGCCGGTTGCCAGGCCGAGGACCGCGCGTGATCCGCTGGCACTGCGCGCGCGTATGATCGCTTCAATGCGATCCGCGACTCGGCAGGCGAGTGCATCAGGATCGTCGCTGATGACCGTCGGTATTTTCTCAGGATTATGCATGCGTCCGTCAAACTAATCGCGACGCGCAGAGATGGCCCCGTTCGGTCACGTAATCCGCACACAAAAAAAGCGGACCCTTTCGGGCCCGCTTCCTCAGATACTGTCTCGCTATCGAGTTACGCCGAGAATGACGACCCGCAACCGCATCCGCCGGTGGAGTTCGGATTCTTGAACGTGAAGCCTGAGCCCTGCATC
>JANNWU010000503.1:0-12378 GCA_031408755.1 Gemmatimonadaceae bacterium
CGAGGTGCGCGAGGTGCGCGAGGTGCGCAGTGTGCGCGGTGTTCGATTGCTTTGTATGTGTTGTACGTACGTTGTGCGCGTATTTTGATTGCGGAATACAGATGACGAGCGGATTTATGATGAAACACTTGCGATTTTCACCTTTGGATTAGTTGAGTATGATCATGACATCATCGCGTATGCTGCGACGGTTGGTACTGACGGTGGCGGTTACGTGCCCCTCGTTAATGAGCGCCCAAGAATCTGGGATTGCCGTTGGGAGTGCTGCACCAAATGCGACGATCGAAACGATTGACGGTCGCAGCGTGCAACTGTCGCAATGGGTTGGTCGCCAGCCGGTTGTCTTGGAGTTCTGGGCGAGTTGGTGCAGCAGTTGTAAGGCGCTCGAGCCGGAGTTGAAACGCGCTGCTGCGCGCTATGCGCCTGGCGTGAAGTTCATTGGCATTGCGGTCAGCGCGAATCAAACACCGGAGCGCGTGCGTCGGTTTTTACAGCAGCACCCGATGCCGGTTGAAATGTTGTATGACCGCACGGGCACGGCGGTGGATGCGTACAGCGTGCCGGCGACGAGCTACATCGTAGTGATTGATCGCCTTGGACGAGTGGTGTATACCGGGAGTGGTGGTGGGCAGGATTTGATTGCGGCGGTGCGTCGGGGGTTGTAGTCAGCGATCGCAGCCGCGCAGTGATGCAGCAGAAATTGCGACACGGGTGTTGACGTGTAGCGCAGAGTTGGCAAACATGCCAACCTGCAGAGTTGCGGGCTGGCCTGTTTGCTATGTCTACTGCTCCGAAACTGCACTCGCTGCAAAACGCTCAGAGCGATACTGTCTGCGGCTTACGGACAGCCAGGACCTTGCAAGTCTGCAGCAAGACGAGCACGGAACAGGCACTCTGCCTGCGGCACCGGCTGCACCTTAATGCGGAAGTGACCTGCGACGTCGAGCGGTAACGTGTTGAGTCGATTCCAGCGACGCACGTCGATCCACCGGTGTCCTTCGAACAACAGTGAATATCGCTTTTCATACAGCAACGACGTGACAGCATCTGTTTGATTCGCCCACAAGCCGACGCCCGGCAGACCGCCGCTCGTCGTGCGAACGAAGTTGATGTCAGGCAAAGCCGCCGCAAGATTGTTGAGGCCGATGTTTGCTTCTGCGCGCAGGAGGATCAACTCCTCATTGCGCATGAGCGGAACAGACGTGACGTTCGTCGGATAGATCTTAAAGCCAACCGTGGTCGCAATGCCCGCGACAGGAAAGCCTGGTGGTGTCTTCGATGGAATCGTGAGTGTCTTCGCCGTCAAGCGAAGGTCCGGCACTGCACCGTTAGACTGAGCATCAGTCACGATTGACGGATGTGCAACCTGGTCAGGCGACACCTGATTACTGATGCCATTTAATGCGTCGCCAGCGGCGGTGGAGTAGACGTGATATGCACCTGCGCGCAAATCTGCTCCCGCAGCGGCACTCACGAAGCTACCCGATAGTGCTGTCAGCGCCTGAGTGAAGCACGGCGCACCGCACCCTAGAGTCCCGCGGTAGACCAAAGCACGAGCAGCGATTCCACGGTTCAGCTTGAGGAAGTTTGCGGGTGTGCCAAATGCCGCGAATCCTGCCCCGAGTGAAAACGGGAACGACGCGCCGCCTGCTGACAGATTCGTAGCCGCTTCATCTAGCAATGCGGTCACGAACTTGTACGCAGAGTCTCGAGTGACGAACCGTTGCGGCAAGTTCGCCACAAGGTCGATCGCCACTGGCATGCCAAGCGTATCACGCTGTGAAAGAACGTAGAGAACTTCGAGCGCACGAAAAGTCTTGGCGAAACCGCGAGACGCATTTTTTTCTGCGTCCGACAAGAAACCTGCTGCGCCAACGATCTCAAGGAAGTTGGCTGCATTTCTCATATTTACAAAACGTCCAGTCCAACCGCCGGACGCAAACCCAGCATTATCGAGCTGTGCTACGGCCAAATAGTTGGATGTGTTACGGCCGTCCGTCGGCGTGTAATTAAACGACTCGCGACCAAAGATACCGACATCGCTGATCAGGCCCGGGAGACCTCCGCGGTTCGCGATCAAAATGCCGCTTGCGAGACTCTGCACGAGCGCAACGTCCGCGGTCGTCGTCGTGCTGGGAGCATTAAAGTTTGGAACGTTCAGCGCATCAGCCTTGCAACCGGTGAAGAGCACCACTGCGAGGGCTGCGGCGACAGAGGAGCGAATCATGCCGTCACCAATTCGAAAAGTTGAATGCAGCGAAGCTGCAAATGGAATTGTCATGGTCTAGAAACCCAAGTCAATGCCAAAGGAAATGTTGCGCGTTGGCGGGAACGGTGCCAAGTCAACGAAGCGACCAACATTGTTTGACCCGAAGTTGTTCACTTCTGGATCGGCGCCCCAGAACTTCGTCCACACGGCGAGGTTACGACCGGTGAAGTTCACCTTTACATCAGTCACACGCGAGCCGAAAAGGCGCTGCGTCAACGACGATGGCACGACGTACGACAGAGAGAGTTCACGGAGTTTCACGAAGCTACCATCTTGGACATACGGTCGTGCATCAAGACCGCCATTCCACTTCGTATATCGGTAGAAACCCAGCGTAGCCGTTGCCGATGTATCAACAAAACCAATGTTGTTGTTTCCTGAGCTGATCCGGCAGATTTCCGTGCGCCCGGAGCCGTTACGGCACGGCGACGGTGCGTCGTAGTCGCGCGAGTTCTCACCTTCGTCGTAAAGGTTGTTCGTAAGGGTCGACACATCCCCGCCCTTGCGCCAGTCAACCTGAACACCCAAGGCGAACCGACCAACCGTGAACGTGTTTGAGAAATACATTTCGTGATCAGGCGTTGATTCGCCAATGATCGTGTCGCGGCGAAACTGCGTCGAATCCAAACCGGCCGCGTTTTTGATAAAGAATGGACGGTTGCCCCAGATCGCGGTCGTGCTTACACCCTGGGCAATACGCACGCGACCAAACGCAGAACCAAAGCCAGTACCCGGCGCAACGAAGGGAGCAATTGGCAAGCTGTCGACGACGTTCGTAAAGCGCTGGAACGACGTGCGAGAAATCCAGTTAAAGCCCTTGCGACGAATGGGCTCAATTGTGATCGCTGCCTCGTGCCCCTTGTTCCGCAACGATCCACCATTGAAGAACTCGTTTACCAGCCCAGACGAAAGCGGTAATGGGCGCTGTAAGAACTGATCCTTGATCTTTGCATCAAAGTACGTGTATTCCAAGCCAAGGCGTCCGCCGAAGCCCCGAGCATCGAAACCATACTCTACTTCCTGCTTCCGTTCCGCGAAAATGTTCGGATTACCCAACTGAGTGTTCACGCCCAATCCGTTCTGACCACCAATCAACCCTGAACCTCCAAGCGTGATGAATCGCGCTCCGTAGTTCGGACGGTTTCCGGTTTCACCCCATGACGCACGCAGCTTCAACTCATCCATCTTTGGAATGAGGCTGACAAAGCGATACGAACCTTGGACGGCCGGATACGTGTAATACTTTTTGAAGTCGCCGTTGTCGCTCGAACGGTCTCCGCGTATGCTGGCGGCGAGATACAGCTTTTCGTCGAATGCGAGAACGGACTGCTGAACGTACCACGCTTGATCCAAGTCTTTCGAACGCCCTTGGAACGTTGCCTGCGTGCCTTGGTTGATGTTGCCGACACCGGGAATAAGTCCGCGGGCCTGAGCACGATATGAGTTCAATCGCTGCTGCTCTTCCGTAACACCAGCCACCGTGCTGAGAGAGAACGGAAGGTTCGCTGGCGTAAAGTCATATGACAGACTCAAACGCTGGTTGAGCTGACGGCTGACTCCGTTCGACTGGACTGCCGTGCCAAGGAGTCCATCGTTCGGCTCATACTGTAAGAAGTTGGGACTGTAAATCTGGTTGTCTTGGTCAAATCGGTCCATACCCGCCAAATACTCAAAACGCAGACGGTTGGAAGCCGTTTGAATCGCTTGAAATGCAACTGAGGCCGATGCAATGATGCGGTTCACATCTTCCGTGCTCTTCAGATACGTGAATGTCTGAAATGGGTTTGAGCCATTCGTGCCGCCGCCGCCAGCGTATGGATTGACGGGAAAATTGCCGTTCGCATCGGTCGTCCGTTGATCGAAGAAGCTTGGCGTATAGGCAAAATTGTAAAGCGGACTTGTGTTCGTGTTGTCGTTGTTCGAGACACCGCGGTTCGCGTTGTTCCGAGTCACGCCAAGATCGAGCTTGGTCGTCAGACGGCTCGTCACGCTATGATCGATGTTGATGCGAGCATTGTCGCGAAGCGCGTTTGTGTTCAGCGCGATACCGCCCTCAAACTGACGACTGATCGATGCGAGATAGCGTGTGCCGCCATCCGCAGTTCCTCCGCTTACAGATAGTGCAGAGTTGTATCCCATCGGCGTTTCTCCAAAAAGCTGCGCCGAAAAGTTGTTGTACGGAATTCGGTTGCCATTCGCGGCGTAGATGCGCCGAAATTCAGCTTGGCCTGCAGCACCACCAAATGCACCCGCGGCAGAGACTGCGGCGGCTGTATCGGGAAACACTCGCTGTCCAACATTTCGCAGCAGCGAAGACTGTCCCACACGCTGAGTAAAGTTCCAGCGCGGCCGACCTGAACGCCCGCGCTTCGTGGTGATCAGAACGACGCCGTTCGTTGCGCGTGATCCGTAGAGCGACGCCGCTGCAGCACCCTTCAACACTTGAATGTCTTCGATTTCAGCCGGATTCATGTCGGCAAGGCGATTCACCGCATTGTCCTGCGACGAAGAAATCGCGCTTCCAGCGGCCTGTGTGATCGAGTTCGCGCCGCTCGCAATTGAGGTGTTCGACATGATCACACCGTCGATCACGAACAACGGCTGGCCATTGCCCAAAATTGATGTCACACCGCGAATCTGAATCTGGCCACCACCACCCGGTGCGCCGGAGTTCAGGTTGATGCGGGCACCAACCACCTTGCCCTGCAATGCTTGATCGAGAGAGTTCGACGGCACAGCGGAGAGTGCCTCACCGCCAACAGAGACCACCGCGGTCGCCGCATTCTTCCGCTCGAGAGTTCCCTGCTGACCTGTCACGACGACGCCTTCCAGTTGAAGCACGTCTTTCCGGAGCGTCGCATCAATCGTGCTGGAACCAGCCGGTACCAGAACGGTCCGAACCTGGTATCCAATTCGCCGAATACGCAGCGACACCGCACCATTCGGCACGAGCAACGAGTACTGCCCGGCGTCGTTCGTGTATGCGCCAGTTGTCGTCCCGGCGAGCTGAATGCTGACGTTCCCGAGCGGCATGCCGCCCCCTTCTTCTGTCACCTTGCCGCTGATGCGCCGCTGCGCCAACAGCTCGCCTGCCGCCAGCGCGATGAGCGCTAGAACGGTGGCTCCCCGACGGATGAAACCCACGGTACCTCCTCACGAGTGAATACTGAAACACACTCCACACACGCGCTCGATCCGCCACTCAGCGGATGCATTCGCGCATCTGGCCCCTGACCAGATTCGTTGGTCGACCATCTGCTGTCAACGAATCCGTGCAACCACCTGCCGTTCCATTCGGTGTAACGCAGCCACGGCACCAACTGTTCAACTCTGCGGAACGGACGAAATCCCTGACGAAAATCCGCCGATGTTGCAGAAGCTTCGGGCCAGCGCCCCGCGACTCTCGAACACCGCAACAACCGCCCTCACCCCCCCCGCAACTCCACCTCGCATATCAACCGAGACGGCTGCGGGTCACGAGTGTCGTACGCCTGAATCCGATCGACTCGGATGAGCCCGCCAACTCTGAACGCCCGTGCTGCGCGCCACGTTGCTGGCTCCATCGTACGAAAAAAATGAATCGTGCAGTGCGGTGTAAAGGCAAACTTCGGTGGGCCAAATGGCAAACCGCTCCGACCGATCCGATCATGCAACCACCGCACAGGTCCATGTACGGGCAAGGGAAGCATAACGATGTTCGTCTGCGGAAAGCGCTCCGGTGGGCCAAACTGCAGATCTAATGGTGCCAGCTCCGCACCAACCAACGCGAGCGCCTGTTCAATGTCGCGCGCGGGTGTTCCAGTAGGCAGAATGCCCAAACCGCTCGAGCCCGCTAGCGTGATGTGCGGTCGACCCAAGTTCGCAAGCTTCGGATCGAGCGTGCGCTGCACGGCGGCAATTCGATCGGCCTCCGCGCCAAACAAGTCCGCGACGATATAGATGCCATGTGCCATGCTCTATGGCTGCCGCAACAATGCGCGATCCAGCGCGCTTTGCGGATGCGCATCGTGCCAACGGCGCACGACCAGCGCGCTCAGCACACCGATTCCCGCGCCGCTCACCACATCGGTCATCCAGTGCTGCCGATCTCGGATACGGCTCCCTGCGGCCAGCGACGCCAACGCGTACACCAGCGGCGGTCCAACCGTCTTCCAGCCGCGCGATCCCTGCCGCCGCCACTCTGCCGCGAGCGTCACTGCGGCGGCCGCAGTCAGTGCGGTGTGACCAGAAGCAAAACTCCGCGTGCTGTCGCTCCGCACGCCACCCAAAAATTTCCAACGTGACGGGCTGTTGTCAGCACTCGCATACGGACGTGTGCGACCAGATAGTGCTTTGATTGCCGTGATCGCAATGCCGCTGAGGACCACCGATTCCGTCGTGCGAAGACCGAGGACTGTCGTCCCCGAATCACCGCGCGCTCGGCCGAGGAAGTAAGTGACGGGTCCCGCACCAAGCGCCACGTAGCCAAGCGCATCCCCCGCATCAGAAAGCGACTGCAGCGTCGCATTGTCGCGAACGGATGCGCGACGCGTCCACGCATCAACACGCCGATCGACCGTTGTAAATGCAAGTGCAGTCGCCGAGCCTGCAAACATCGCAACTTTCCATACGTCCGCGGAGCGCGGGCGGCCGTCGCCTCGTGCGTTGGATGCACGCGCGAACGCTAGACGGCCGAAAGACTCGTGGTCGACGGATGCACGCATGAACGCTTCAGGTGCGATGGCGTCGCGTGCATCAAATGCACGTAAGGGCGACTCACGCGCGAACGATTCACTTCTGAACGTCTCACCACCGAACGTTTCACGTCCGAATGATGCACGCGACAAAATCTCAGGTGCGGATCTTGGTATCGGCGGTAGCAGCGACTCGGCAATCGGCCCACCCCTCTGCGCCGCCATTTGCAACGGCAGTAGCAACGCCGCCATCACACCACTCGCCGTCCACCGCAGCATCACGATGTCGCCTTCTTCCCCGTCTTCACTCGCTTGGATTTTTTCACCGTCTGACCACTCCCCTTCTGCGCATGTTTCCCCGACGTGGTCAAAGTTCTCTTGCCCACTTTTTCCCCAGCCATTTTCTCATCTTTTCTCGCCCTTCCCTCTGCGCTTTTCTCTGCGTCATTCTGTTCTTTTTTCTGTTCCTTTTTCTGTTCGTTTTTCTGTTCGTTTTTCCGTTCGCTTTTCCGCGCTTCCTTCCGTTCGTTTTTCTTGAGATTCTTCTTTCCCTTCTTGCCCTTCTTCACTTTCTTGGGCTTCGGCGGCGCCATGATCGAACCGCGACACTTCGGCGAGCCACAACGACACATATACAGCTTTTCGTCAGCTTCTGTGTGCTCCTTCGTGCGCTCATACGCGTAATCATACAGCAATTCCGTACCAACGCCGATGTTCTTCAGCGCAGAAATGAACACACGACCGTCTTCTTCTTCGAGCGCTTCACAGTTCGGATCGCACGAGTGATTGATGTACTTGGCTGGCCAATCCAACGGGCCAGCGTCAAGCACCCTGTCGCCGTCGCCAATCGCGAACAGAAAGGTGTGGTGTCGCCCCATCTCATCATCGGGATACCGGATGTCAGCTTCGTCGTCGGAGATGCACTCGCCCAGATACTCAATGATCTGCGCGCCCTTGGCAATGCGTCGGATGGCGAAGGCACCTTTGCCCTGAATCTTCGAAGAACGAACAGCGAAAGCGAGTTTACGGGTGCCAGCGAAGTGGGCCACGATCTGATGGGCGGGAGCGGAAGGAATCTGCGCGCAATGCAAGAAGAATAGTCACCAAGAATCGCGGGAGCGAAGTTCACGAGCGATTCTTGCGATCGGGAGGAACGCGACACGGGACGCGGTGGCTGTCATGGGCTCACGACTGTCTCCGCCGTCACTAACAGTTTCGATGGGGCAACGCCGCCATCGCTGCAGGCCCGTTGTGCACCACTGAAAATTACAAGCACTATGCTACTAATGCATGTGTCATGACTGGAGGTGGGAGAGATCACGCACTGGCAGATCGCGCACCGAGCCGACCGTCGGACTCGGACAGATGCCGGGACGCAGGCGCTTCAAGGCGCTGATCGATTTGCGTGGCAAATGCATCGTCGCTCGGCCAGTTCGTCGCGAAGTCGCACAGCTGACCATGAATTCGCTAGCTTGGATGCACGGCCCGTGTTTTGCAAAGCCGAGTTCGTCAGCGCGACGCTGCGCCTCCCACTCTTCTTTCATGCGCCTTACCCCAGTCGACCTTCTTCACCCCGATCCCGAGACCATCGCCGACGCTGCGGCGAGGCTGCGCGTGGGCGAGTTGGTGGCGTTTCCCACCGAGACAGTCTACGGCTTAGGCGCGAACGCCCTCGATGCGAGCGCAGTCGCACGGATCTACTCGGCTAAAGGCCGTCCGTCGCACAATCCTGTCATTGTTCACGTCGCGCATACCGACGCAGCGCGGAAAGTTGTGACTCGGTGGCCTGAAGCGGCAGAAAAGCTCGCGGCAGCGTTTTGGCCCGGCCCGCTCACGATCGTACTACCAAAATCGGCCGATATTCCCGACAGCGTGACGGCCGGATTGCCACTGGTTGGTGTTCGTGTGCCCGCGCATCCCATTGCACTCGCACTGCTCCGCGCAGCACGCGTGCCGGTGGCAGCACCAAGTGCGAACAAGAGCAACGCACTCTCGCCTACCACGGCGCAGCACGTGGCCTTGGGCTTGCGCGATGTTGACGGCATCGTGCTGGACGGCGGACCGTGCACGGTGGGCATCGAGAGCACGGTGATCGATTTGAGTACCGACTTCCCAACGCTGCTCCGCCCCGGTGGAGTGTCAGTCTCGGCAATTGAGCTCGTGCTTGGTGTGCGCGTTCAGCTGCTTGCGTCAACCCAGCCTGGTGCACCAAATGCCGCGCGTCCTGCGCCAGGCATGCTGGCAAAGCACTACGCGCCACGAGCACCCATCACGATGGTAGCGAGTGGCGATGCGATTGCACTGGCGACAACTATCGACTCATTGCGTGGCAGCCCTGCCGTGGCCGGCGCACTCATCGGCGCGTTGACCTATTCCGACTTCGATCTGCCGTTTCGTGATGATGTGATTCACGAAATTCTGCCTCGTCGCGCTGAAGAGTATGCAGCGGGACTCTTTGCGATTTTGCACGCGATGGATGCAGCGCAAGTGTGCGGTATCGTGATTGAGGCGGTACCGGATCTACCAATCTGGGATGCAGTGCGCGACCGCCTCCGTCGAGCGAGTAGCGCGGGCTGATCGCTGCGGCGCGCTGGCATCGCATGTAGTTTGTGCGGATGCTGCCAATCAATCTCTCTGGAAAGCGCGCACTGGTTGCGGGCGTTGCTGATGACAACGGGTTCGGCTGGGCCATTGCGAAGGCGTTAGCGACCGCGGGCGCTACGGTCTGCGTCGCAACTTGGCCACCAGCGCTGAATATTTTTTTGAATCTGATGGAGCGCGGCAAGCTCGATGACTCGCGGCATATGCCCGATGGTTCGATGCTGACGTTCGAGAAGATTTATCCGCTCGATGCGGTGTACGACACGGTGGAACAGGCGCCGCTCGACATTCGCGAAAACAAGCGCTACAAAGAACTCGGCGATTTCAGCATCGCAGGACTCGTGAAGCGCTTCACCGATGATTTTGGTGAGCAGCCAATCGACATCGTGGTGCACTCGCTCGCCAACGGCCCGGAAGTGAAAAAGCCGCTGCTGGAGGTGTCACGCAACGGCTATCTCGCTGCAATCAGTGCGAGTGCATATTCGATGGTCAGCATGGTGCAGCACTTTGGCCCCCTCATGCGCGAAGGTGGCTCGTTCAACTCACTGACGTACATGGCGAGTGAACGCGCGATTCCCGGTTATGGTGGCGGCATGTCCAGTGCGAAAGCAGCGCTCGAATCGGACACGCGTTTGCTGGCATTTGAAGCGGGGCGCAAATGGGGCGTGCGTGTGAACACCATGAGCGCGGGCCCACTGGCGTCGCGCGCAGCCAGCGCAATTGGCATCATTGAAAAAATGGTTGCGTACTGTGCGGAGAACTCACCGTTGCCGGATGCGTTGACGGCGATGGATGTTGGCAATACAGCGGCGTTTTTAGCGAGTGATTTGGCGAAGGGCATTACAGCGACGACGGTTTACGTGGATAAGGGCTATCACTCGATGGGTATGGGCGCGAACGCGACAACCGCATAGCGCATTTGCGCTGCACGCGGCGCGCTGCGTACGTCACGTTGGAGTTCGCATTCAGTGCGACAAGCGTTGGCTCAGTGGGTGGCGCTGTGCACGGCACGTCGAGGAGAACATTCGCACACTGACCACGCGTCGTCAGTGTGCGAATTTTTTGTGTGTTTTTAGAAGCGGTAACGCATTCCAGCCTGCACTTGGTGGCGGGAACCGGCTGTCACTCGCTGTCCGAAGGTTGGATTCACGGCGTAGCGATAGTTTTGCGTTGCAGCGTCAAAGCCCGTAACGCGCAACAGTGTCTGGTTCGCGGCTGGCACAAAGCGAACGCCACCGCCGCCCCACGTCTTGTTCAGCCAGCTACCGGCATTGAAGAGATCAATTGTCAGTTCTACCGACTGCCCGCGAACCGTCGGCAACCGCTGTGCGTACCGTAGGTCTATCTGCGTGACAAACGGGTTGCGGATCGCGTTTCGTCCGGCGATCTGACCGAGATTCTCGCGCAGGTAACCACGCGCGCTGTTGGCCGGATTCTCCAGCAACACGCGCATGCCATCAGTGAGCACTGCATCAAGACCAGCGGTTGCCGGATTAAACACAAATGCGAGATCGTTCTGATTGCCGAACGAACCACCAACACCAATGTCGTCGTAGTTAATGTCCTGCGCGACGGTCGCAGACCATGGGCTGCCCGACTGCCCAATCGCGCGGAAACTGAGTCTGCCGCCCAGGAATTCTGGCGCGGCGCCGTAGAGCACAAGCTTATGGCGGAAGTCATTTGCCGACGCTCCCCACGACAAGCTACGTGGATCACCTTGCACTGGCGTAAACACCGACGTAATCGCGATGCAGCAGTTGAATGAATTGTTGTCGCGCGTGCTGTTGAATGTGAACGAACCACCAAGGTACGCGCCTCGTGACACGGCGAGCGTACCCTCCAGAATCAGCGCTTTCTGAATCTGCGCCGCATCGCTGCGGAATTCGAGCACGCGTTGAAACTGTGAAAACGGTCGCGCAGCAACTCGGCCCGCGACGCCCACCTTGGTCGGATCAGTAATGACCGCCGCGGGAACGAACACCGGTCGGTTCTGCTCATTTGACAGTGTGAATGCGGGCGCGGCGGGCAAATTCAAATCGTAGTAACGATAGTTGTTGCGCGTATCGGCGTACTGACCGGTGATACCAAGCGAGAGTTTGCCGTTGAAAAGCCGACGCTGGTATGAGAGATCTGATTTCCACGTCTGTGGTACGCGAAAGTCTTCGGCAAAGAGATTCAGATACGTCGGGCGCGCGGCACTGCCTGCGGGAATGCCAGGTGTGTTCGCGAAATTTTGTCGGTAGAGCGGAAAGTCTGGCGTCGGCACTGCGGCACCAGTGAGCAAGAGATCGCCAAGTTGCGAACCGTCGTTCAGCAGATGATTGATGTGCGCCATGTAATGCGGAGAGGCGGTAAACAATCCGCTACCTACGCGCACGATGTCGGTGCCTTTTGCGCCCATGTTCCACGTGACCTGTGCGCGCGGCTGAATCTGTTGGCTCAGCGGCTTGCGGTCGGTTCGCTTGCCCAGCACCGACTCGGCAATCGTGTTCCGATTGGCGGCGGTGAGAAACGCAGTCACGTCGTAGCGAAGTCCGCCGGCAATTGTGAGTGATTGACGCGGGCGGTATTCCACCTGTGAGAACGCGCCACCGTCAAAGACGCGTTGGCGCATGAGCGGTTCCAAGTCTTGCAGCGGTACCAAGCGCGCGTACGACGAGGGACGACGTGCGTCGAGCGCAGCCAGATTTGGGAATTGGAATAGTCCGTCGGTTTCTATTGACACGAACATCGAGAGATTTTGAATCGAATTGTCGGTGCCGAAGGTGTACGCCAGATTGCCGCGTTCGAAGCGCAGAATATTGATGAATTGAAACGACTCTTCCGTCTGCAACT
>JANNWU010000504.1:0-1598 GCA_031408755.1 Gemmatimonadaceae bacterium
CTCGATCACCGCGCGAATGTTACGCTGACCGTCGAGCAGATGCGCGACTTCCGCCAACTCGCCGCTCAGTGGATCCGACGAGCCCGCGCGCGCAGCGTCCATCTCAAACACGACTTCGAAGCTAGGAAAGCGCCGCTCAACAAGTACCCATTCGTCGACGCGTCGCGCGCCTTCAAGCAGCAACGACTCCGGATTGATCGCGACCGTCAATTGACGCCCGTCCGGGTGCACATCGGGCTCGAACGTGAACGTGCCCTGCGTCCACGTAAAGAGCGAGAACACCGCCTCTTCGACGAGTCCACGCAGCTCCTTCTCGACGACTTCTTTCGCAACGAAACCGGCATCAACCAGCAATTCGCCAACGCGACGACCCGGATTCCGGATTTGCAGCTTGAGCGTTTCGTCAAGTTGCTCACGGGTAATAAAGCCCCGCTTGATGAGCGAATCACCAAGGCGATCGCGCCGATTGACGATCGCACCGAACGTTATTTTGCCGTGCTGGAAAAATACGGAACCGAACTTCGTTCCATCAACGATGCTCAAGCAGCCGGTCTTCTGACCGTACGCGAGAAGCTGCAAGACGTCAGGAAAACTGGTCTCTTTCAGGCTGCCACGAAGCGCCATCAGTTGCTTTCCTCAATCAGGCGCGCCGTCAGATCAGGCCAGCGATGCACAAAGTTTTCCAAGTCGCCCATGAGATGTGTTGCACGACGTGCAGGCGCGATGGCGCCATCCAACTCGGTCGCGATAAAGTCTGCTGTGATCGGCGCACCAGCAAGTGCGGCGGCGGCGTGCAATCGACGCACCATGCTCACAACATCGCCAACGACTCGGGCAGATCGGCTGGCGAGCTGCGATACCACCGCCTCCGACACACGCGTCTGATGTTGTTGAAACTGATGCGCGATGACCGCGCTGCGTTGCGTTTCATCCGGTGCGCCCAGTTCGACGATCAATCCCTGCGTGAAGCGCGTACGCAAACGGTCCTCGAGCGTCGCCAACTGATTTGGTGGAACGCTGGACGTGAGAACCACCTGTCGACCGGCGCTCTGCAGCGCGTTGAACAGATGAAAGAGTTCATCTTGCGTCCGTTCTTTACCGGCGACTGCTTCAATGTCGTCGAGTAGGAGCGCGCCTGCGTTACGATAGCGCGCGCGCCACTTCTCAACCGCTCCTTCACGAAGTGCCGTGATCAACTGTTCGGCAAACGTGGACGCTGACACGCACGCCACCGTCTGCACTCCAGCGGCAATCAGTCCATTTCCGATTGCATGCAACAAGTGTGTGCGACCGCTGCCTGCAGCACCGATAATGACCAGCGGAACGAACTGCGTACCCGGTGTATCCACCACCGCGCGTGCAGCGCGCAGCGCGAGCTGATTCGCGCGCCCTTCGTGCAGATCGGCAAACTGCAACGCTGCATCAGGGCGCGGCGGTGGTTCGATAGAAGACACCGCCTGCTGCACCATCGCGTGCGCCTCTTTGACGCGCTCCGGGTCACGAAAAATCGCGTGACCAGACAGCGACGAGTCTGCCGCCGATCCTTGGCGCTCTAGATCGCGTAGGTACTCAACTGCGGCACCAAACGTCGCAAGCAA
>JANNWU010000505.1:0-2085 GCA_031408755.1 Gemmatimonadaceae bacterium
CAAGATAGGCGTTCAGCCCTGCCTTGAATTCGTACAGCAACACTTCGAACTCGTCAGCACTGTATTTGTCGCTCGTCGGAACGTTCGCATTTTCGACAATCACGGCGCCGCGATCGCGAAGGACGCGAATTGCATCTTCCATCAGTGCATCAACACGCGTATCGAACCCGAAGTAGTTACGCGCAACGCCGATCCGCATTCCGCGTAACGCATTCTCGTCCAAATTCCGCGCGTAATTGGTGGGAGCGGAAAGTGGGACACCGCGCGTCGCGCTGTCCGCAGCATCGCGACCGATCATTCCATTGAGCAATAACGCGGCGTCACGAACCGTACGCGCCATTGGACCCGCCGTGTCCTGACTGACCGAAATGGGGATGATACCCGCGCGACTGACCAGCCCGACCGTCGGTTTCAGACCAACAATGCCGTTGATCGACGCCGGACAGACAACCGAACCGTCAGTCTCTGTGCCGACGGCTGCAATGCAAAAGTCTGCGGCGACGCCAGCACCACTTCCCGAACTTGATCCACATGGTGTGCGATCCAACACATGCGGATTGCGAGTTTGGCCACCGCGTCCACTCCAGCCGCTACTGGAATGACTCGACCGAAAATTGGCCCATTCGCTGAGATTTGTTTTGCCAAGAATGACAACGCCTGCTGCGCGAAGCCGCTGCACCACACCAGCGTCGCGACGCGCGCGATGATCAGCAAGCGCAAGCGAACCCGCCGTCGTAGACATCCGATCGCCGGTATCGATGTTGTCCTTCAGCAGAATCGGCATCCCGTGCAGCGGACCATGCGTGCGGCCCGCGGCACGGTCTGCATCCGATGCATCCGCTAGTGTGAGTGCATCTGGATTTACTTCAATGACACTATTCACGCGCGGGCCATCTGCATCCAGCGTGCGAATGCGCATGAGGTAATGCTCAGTCAGCGCGCGCGAGGTTAGTCGTCCGGCAGCGATGGCTTCCTGCGCTGCGGCGACCGTCAGATCATCCAGACCTTCGACCAGACGCGGTACGAACGCAGTCGATGCGCGAGAAAAAGCATCGCGAAGCGGCAGTAGGTCGCGCAGAGGCGCCGACGCAGAGAGCGCGATTCCAGCCGCAATGAAGTCTCGACGTTCCATCAGTGCGTCCCGTGAAGTGTGTGTCCGCGCGCTGATGTGATTGTGTCGATCTGCTCGCGCGAGCGCCAGTAGCAGCGATGACGCCGCTACAAGGAGATACGAAGCCGCGCCTCGAACTGGATCGCGGACCACGTCGACCGTGGAGCACGGAGCACCTGAATGCGCAGCTTACGCGTGCCTCACTTTGTGCTGACAGCAGATTGGTACAATGCAAAACGCCCTCGCAGATGCGAAGGCGTTGAAAAACAAACTAGATCAGCGGTCAGTCAGCAGCGATGGCTTCGACTGGGGCCAGCGGTGAAACGCCAACCTTGATGCGACGCTTGTCCTTCGGCGAAAACTCGACCACGCCATCGATGAGGGCGAAGATCGTGTAGTCGCGACCGAGTCCCACATTCTTGCCAGGGTGCACCTTAGTGCCGCACTGACGAATGATGATGCCGCCGGCGCGTACAAACTCGCCGCCGAACTTCTTCACGCCACGATACTGCGGATTTGAGTCGCGACCGTTGCGTGACGATCCTACGCCTTTCTTATGTGCCATATATCCCTCAACCCAGCTTGATGTCGATGATCCGGACTTCAGTGAAGCCCTGACGATGGCCCTGCTTACGGGCGTAGTTCTTACGACGGCGGAACTTGAAGACAACGATCTTCTCGCCGCGGCCTTGCTTGACGATCTCGGCCGACACCTTTGCGCCGCTCAGCGTCGGAACGCCGGTGCGAACCGACTTGCCGTCAGATCCCAGCAGGACTTCATTGAATTCGACCGACGATCCCGCTTCGCCCAAGAGCGACGGGAAACGGTATGTAAGGCCAGCACTGACGCGGAATTGCTTCCCGCCGGTGCGAATAATCGCGTAGCTCATGAGTGTACGACGTGTAAGGGTAATAAGCCCGCTAAGTTAGCTGAGCTGGACTGGAGTGTCAACGGCAAGCGGAGCCAACCGAGA
>JANNWU010000506.1:0-22408 GCA_031408755.1 Gemmatimonadaceae bacterium
GCGAGCTGTCGTTCGACGATCTCGCACAGCGATTTTTGCCCGCGCCTCTTCGTCTGCCCACTCGATCGGGCCGAGCGATTACGCTGGGCGATCTCGTATTCCAGCGATCGGGACTGCCTGCGCGGTCGGGTGGCGGCGCGATCGGTGCGTCAAACGTCGACCGTCTCGACAACGCCTTGCGCGGCGTCACGCTGACCCACGAAATCGGTTCGCGGTACACCTTTTCCGCACTCGGCAACGACCTGCTCGGAGTGGCGCTGGAGCGACATTTGGGAATACAGCTCGAAGCGGCTGTGAAGGCACGATTGCTCGCGCCACTCGACATTACTGACTTCGTGTACGGCAGCGAGCGTCTGAACACGAAGGTCGTCGCGACTGGACACGCGGCCACCGGCGCGCCGATCTCGCCGGAGCAAAATCGTCGGCCAACGTGGCACGGGTCATTGCTAGGGGTCTCGCGGTTTGCTGTCGCGGCAGCCGACACTATGACTGGTCCCTTGGCTCGTACCTTTGCTCTCATGATGCGCACCCGCAGTATCGGTCCTGAGTCGGCGCTGCCCATTGCGTTGGGCTGGCGCGTGTTGCGACTTCAGGGCCGCGACATCTACTGGCATGACGCACAGGACGCCCGCGGATTCTCGGCATTCGTTGCCGTCGATCCATCACGCAAGCATGCGTCAGCCGTACTCAGCAATTCTGCACGCGCCGTCGATGCAATCGCGGGTCAATTATTGCTCGGCTCGGTACCGATCATCGATACGGCTCCGCCTTCAACACAGCCTACGCCGGCGCCGCGAGTTGCCGAGCCGCGCTCATCGCGAGTCAGCCAGCCGCGCCGCCGCTCCGCAGTTCGCCGGGCCACCGCTGGACGCGGAACGAAAAAACTCCCTCGCCATTCCCGCCCATGATGCGTCGCTCCGCTGCTCTGCTCGTCACACCGTTCTGTCTTGTAGTCGGATGCAAGCCCGCCGATCAAATTTCGACGATCGCGAAGGATCCGGTGACGGTGGCGCTGGCTGCTCCAGTGGGCTACGTCAAGGCAGGCGACAAGCGTTTGATCTGGCGCAGTTCACCGAATGTTTCACGGTATGAAGTGGCGGTGTTCGACTCCAATCAGAAAGCGGTGTACACCGCTGTGGCGACGGACACGCAGATCGTTGTGCCTGATTCGGTGCCGTACAATCTGGACAACAACTATCGATGGCATGTCACCGCGTTCCGCGACCGTGATTCCACCGCGTGGCGCTCCCCTGTCGCGATCTTCCGACTTGAGGGTGGTGGTCGACGAATGCCGCCAATCCCGAAAGACGAGTAACATCGTTCGTCCGCGATGACCGCAGTGTCGCCAGAATACCGACTCACGATTTCAGCGCGCCGCTGCGCTATGACCTCCAGCATCAGACTTCCATGTCGCGACTACTTGTAACTCGCCGCTGGCTCTGCGCCACACTACTTATTGCACCCGCACTGTCCGCGCAGTCCGCAGTGCCGCCGCTCACGGTGGAGCGAATTTTTCGCTCACGTGATTTTGTCGCGCAAGGATTACCGTTCGTACAGTGGATGAAAGATGGACGCTCGTATCTCAGCGTAAAAAGCGGCGAGACCGGGACATCGCTGGTACGTGTGAATGCCGCCACTGGCGCGGAGATTGTGTTGGTGCCGGTCGGCGTGCTGAAAGACGGTGCTGGCAAGCCGATCGACGTCGAGGATGTCACGCTGTCGCACGATGAGTCGAAGGCGCTCATTTTTCATTCATCAGTCCGAGTTTGGCGCACCAACACGCGTGGCGTCTATCACGTCGTCGATTTCGTAACGCGTGCAGTGACGCCTCTGGTGGGCGCTGAAAGCCAGACTGTGACCACGCCTGCAGCGCGTCCGTCATCTGGGCCAAGCTTCTTGGCAACTGGACTTGCCAGCGGCGCATCCGATCCAGACTTGCAAATGTTTGCGAAGTTTTCGCCGGACGACGCGAAGGTTGCGTACGGCCGAGGCAATGATTTGTGGGTGAAAGATTTGCGCACGAATGCCGACGTGCGCCTTACGAACGATGGGACTGACGACATCATTAACGGCACCACTGATTGGGTGTACGAAGAAGAATTCGGGTTGCAAGACGCCTTTCGTTGGAGTCCTGACAGCAAGCGCCTCGCGTTCTGGCGCTTCGATCAAAGCGCGGTGCAGGCGTTCCCAATAGTCGACGAATTGGCGCTCTATCCTCGTGTCTCAACACTGCGATATCCCAAGGCAGGCGAAGCAAATTCACGTGTGACAATTCACGTAATCGACGCAAACGGTAGCAACCGTCGCGCGCTGCAGGTGGGGCCCGACACCGGACAGTACATCACGCGACTGGAGTGGGTGGACGCCGATTCGGTGTCAGTGCAGCGAATGCCGCGTAAGCAAAATCAGCTTGACCTGCTGCTTGTGAGCGCAACCACGGGCACTGGCCGGACAATTCTGACTGAACGCGATAGCGCGTATGTCAACGCTGAAGGTGAGGCGGTCACATGGCTCGCCGACAAGCAGCGATTCTTACTGCGCAGTGATCGGAGCGGCTGGCAGCAGTACTACCTCTATCGGCGCGACGGCCGACTTCTCTCGCGTATCACGCGCGACAGCATGGACGTTCTCGATGTGCTCACGATCGACGAGAAACTGGGCGCCGCGTACGTGCACGTTGCTGCACCAACAGCAGTCCAGCGTCAGTTGATGCGAGTATCGTTAGACGGACGCAAGGCCGAGTCACTGACACCAACTGACGGCGCGCATTCGCTGCTTATAAGTCCCACCGGCGCGTTTGTGTTTGACGCGCATTCGCGACTCGGCGTACCCCCAGTAGTGACGCTGTATGAGCTGCCGCGCATGCGAAAGGTGAAAGAGCTGACCGACAACAGCGCGGTTCGCTCACGGTTAGCTGCGCTTGGTGTGCAGCTTCCGAAGCTGATATCGGTTCCGATGCCCGATGGCACGAAACTGGATGGGTATCGCATTGTGCCGCCAGGTTTCGACAGCACGCGTAAATATCCCGTGCTGATGCACGCGTACGGCGGTCCAGCGGCGCCACAAGTCGTTGATCAGTGGGGCGGCAGCAGGTACCTCTGGCATGCCGCGATTGCGCAGCAGGGATACGTGGTGGTGGTTGTCGACAATCGCGGTGCAGCGTTTCGCGGACGAGACTTCCGTAAAGTCACGCAACTTCGCTTAGGTCTACTTGAAGCGCAGGATCAGATCGACGTGGCGCGGTGGTTAGGCCGACAAGCGTGGGTCGACTCAGCGCGGATTGGATTCTGGGGCTGGAGCTTTGGCGGCTACCTAGCAACGATGGTCGCGGCAAAGGGCGGCGATTTATTCAAAGCAGCGATTGCGGTCGCGCCGGTCACAGACTGGAATCTATATGACACGATCTACACAGAACGTTTTATGTGGACGCCAAAGGAGAATCCGACTGGCTACGCACAGACTGCGCCGCAGAACGCCGTGGCAGGAATTCGCGCGCGCTTTCTGCTTGTGCACGGCACCGGCGACGACAACGTACACCCACAAAATTCGATGCAGTTGATCGACAAAATGGTCCGCGCAAATCGCCCCGTGCAACAACTGTTCTATCCCAATCGCACGCACTCAATTAGCGGCGGCAACACAACGGTGCATCTCTACGAATCGCTGGCACGATTCATTCGAGAGAATCTGTGAAACTCCGCGCTGCGATCACGATGCCCGCGCGATGGCGCACAATTGGCAGCGCTGCGTTGTTCAGCACACGACGCAGCATGAGACGTAGCACGTCGCCTGCCGCGCTCGCATCGTTTCTTGCAGCAATTTCATTGATTGGGTGCACGCCGAAGCGTCCCGCGCCAGATGATTCGCCGGAACGCTTGCGCATTGCTGGTGAAGCGGTGCGCACCGAACCGCGTCGCGCCGCCGCGTGGCGCTGTGTGCCGGTGCTCCCGTCGCCCATGCCGTCGCCTGCTTCACGCGCGGAGCGAACCGGCTTCTGCGAAACCACGCCGTACGAAGAGGCGATGGCGTTCCTCGATTCGGTGAAAGCGAAGTCGGCGCCCAATCGCGTGATGCGAATGACGCGAGTTGGCAGCTCAACTCGCGGGCGCCCGCTGATGACAGTCACGGCGTGTGCCAAGACTACCAGTGGCGCTGACAACTGCGATGAGCAATTGCGCAGCACGCGGAAACGGCCGGTGGTGTTGATACAAGCCAACATTCACGCAGGCGAAGTGGAAGGGAAAGAGGCGGTACTTGCGCTGCTTCGCACGCTCGTGACCGATGCGCGGCCCAATATGCTCGATAGCCTCACGCTCATCGTCGTGCCGATGTACAACGCCGACGGCAACGAAGCACTCGGCCCGCAAGCACGGAACCGTGGAGCGCAACTTGGGCCCGCGGTTGTGGGTGAGCGTGCCAATGGCGCCGGTCTCGATTTGAATCGTGATTACATCAAAAGCGAAGCCCCTGAAACACGCGCGCTATTGCCATTGCTTACTGGTGGCGGTGTTGATGTGTTTGTGGATCTGCACACCACCAACGGTAGCTATCACGGCTATAACCTGACGTGGTCACCGTCGTTGCATCCCGGCGCACCGCTCGCCAACTACACCAGCGACACGTTGCTGTCTGGGATTCGAAAGCGCCTGCAACGCAAAGGCGTCACGACATTCGCGTATGGGAACTTCAGCAACTCATTCGCGCGCGAAGTCTCGCTCGACAGTTTAAAAGACGGCTGGTACACCTACGATTCGCGTCCCCGTTTTGGCAGCAATTATTTTGGATTGACGGGTGGTGTATCCGTATTAAGCGAGGCGTACTCGCACGATCCGTTCGCGACACGCGTGGCAAGCACATACGCATTCCTGCGCGAGTTGCTCGGGACCGTTGGTGGAGATCCAAATGTCTTTGCTCGTGTCACAGCAACGCGAAAATCATTGGCGGCTGGAGTTGCACAGCGTGGCCTCGTCCTTGAATCGCGAATGACCACCAAGCCCTTCCGCGACACGCTGATTGTTGAGGCACTCGCGGCTGATCGCGATAGCAGTGCTGCCGAGCCGGGGGTGCCGCGAGGTATCCGTCGCACGGGGCGTTTTATGCCACAGGTGATGGCCGTGTACGACCGCTTCGAGCCCGTACGCGTTTCGACTGTTCCTGCTGGCGGCTGGTTGGTTGAGGCCAGTGACAGCGCGCTGTTGGCGCTCCTCGCGCGTCACGGAGTTACGGTTCAGCCGCGATTTCCATCGCGTCGCAGCATTGATGTAGAACGGTTCCAACTGGATTCAGTTGATCGCGCAGCACGCCCCTTTCAGGGCCACCGCGAGGTGCGCGTGCTCGGCCGGTGGGTGCGCGTCCGCATGCTCCCGTCACCTGATTGGCGCTGGGTACCTGCTGGGCAGCGCCAGCTCTTAGTGGCCGCACAGCTCTTGGAACCGCAGTCCGACGACGGCGCAACCACATGGAATTTCTTCGATGACCGGCTCAACATGGGTAAGTACCACCCGGTGATGCGCGTCTTAACGTCGATTGGTCGACGCTGAGTGGCAAAAATGCTGTAGTCTGTGGGCTATATTTCTGGTCCAGATAGTCGCCAATGGTGGCTGATGCTCTCTCTCGTCTTCCTGCGGTCTGATGCTGCGTAACGCTTTGCTTTTCCTTTCGAATCAACAAGGCATTTTTGACTTCGTACGCCACAACGGCATCGCGAAATCGTTTGCTTCGCGCTTCGTTGCCGGCGAGTCAGTCAAGACCGCGTTGGATGCGGTGCGTGCGCTGAACGCAAAGGGCATCACCGCGTCGCTTGATTTGCTGGGCGAGAGTACGACGAACGAGAAAGAAGCGTACACCTCGCAGCGGGAATATCTCGAACTGCTGGACCTGATTGAGCGCGAAAAATTGAATGCAAATGTGTCGCTGAAACTGACAGCGATGGGCATGGACATCTCAGATGATCTGTGCGTAAAAGTTACGCGCGAAATTCTTGAGCGTGCGAAGAAGTACGGAAATTTCGTGCGTCTCGATATGGAGTCCAGCGCCTACACGCAGAAGACGATCGACATGTTCGAGAAGCATTTTTATGCCGACTTCAAGGCGAACGTCGGCATCGTGCTGCAGAGTTACTTGTATCGCACTGAGGCCGACGCGAAACACGCCAGTGCACTCGGCGCGCGCGTCAGAATTTGCAAGGGTGCCTACAAAGAACCAGCAGAAGTTGCGTTCCCGGAAAAGTCTGACGTTGATAAGAGCTACGTGAAGGCGATGCATCACTTGATGGAGCACGGCAACTATCCCGGCATCGCGACGCATGACGAAGTGATCATTGCTGAAGCCAAGCGATTTGCGAAAGAGAAGGGCATCGCGAACGATCGGTTTGAGTTCCAGATGTTGTACGGCGTGCGTCGCGACCTGCAGGAATCGCTGGTGCGTGATGGCTATCGCATTCGCTGCTACGTGCCCTTTGGCACGCAATGGTATCCGTATCTGATGCGTCGATTGGCCGAACGTCCTGCGAATATGGCGTTTATGGCTGGCAACGTGGTGCGCGAATGGGTTGGCGGACGGCAGAAAGCGTGATGTCGCTGTGAAGGTTGTGGTGACATCGCGATGTTGCGCGGTGACGTGGTGAGCGGAAAGCATCTGCCGCCGGATCACAGCCTCGGTGATGAGAATACCATCGGCGGATATGCGCTGGTGCACGGTAGGCCGGCGGCATTCGAAGCCAGTGACGGATTCTCGTATTCCGTTGAGCTGTGCGCGGATCAGATCAACGACGCTGCGACACTCTGGGGTGCGTATCTCCTCTTTTTGCGGTGGCGCCGAATCGGTGCATCGGGTGTCGAAGGACATCTCGAAACCGACTACATCTTTCGCGCGACAGAAGAAGACACCGTTCGCGCCGCACTTGGAACACTGACGCTACCACAGGTAAAGTATCTGCTTGAGCAGCGTATCGAAGAAACCGCGCCGCCCCCTGCTCGCCGATGGTTTGATGTGATGCACGATGCAAATGGGCGTGCGCATGAGTGACACAGCACGAGTAACGCCGCATGAGTGACCCAGTCATCGCACCAACGGTGCACCAAGGCACGGTGCTCAGTGGGACTGGCGGCGTGTGGCGCGTGCTGCGGAGCGATGGCGAAACCGTTGACGCTGCGTTGCGTGGTCGGCTCAAGCGCTTTGACGATGCGAAAGCGAAACACGCCCGCGCCGAGCGCGATGGTGGACGCGCAAAGGCGAGCGTGAAATCTCGCGCGGATACATCGCGCGACGATCGCAGCGAAGAAGGCGAGACGGTGACGTTGAAACTGGCCGTTGGCGATGAAGTTCACTTGCAGTACGACGCCGTGTCGTTGCGATGGGCGATCGCAGACATTCTTCCGCGACGTTCGCAGCTCGCGCGTCGCGCACCCGGTGGCGCATACGGCGAGCGCATTGTCGCCGCCAATGTCGATCAGGTGCTGATTGTGTTTTCGGCGGCAAATCCGGAACCGCATCCACGCATGATCGACCGATTCTTGATCATTGCCGAAGCAAATGACATTGCGGCGTTGTTGGTGATTAACAAATCCGATCTCGTGTCGCCAGAAAGTGTACGGTTGCGTTTTGCGGATTACGAAGCTGCCGGGTACCCCGTGCATGTGACCAGCACAAAAACTGGGCGAGGGCTTGAACAACTGCGCGCAACGCTTGAAGGCCGCACCACCGCATTGAGTGGACCAAGTGGCGTGGGCAAGAGCAGTTTGTTGAACGCAATGTTTGAAGGGCTCGATTTGCGTGTGGGTGAGATCAGTCAGAGTGTGAACAAGGGTCGTCACACCACCGTCGGCGCGTTGCTGCATCCGTTGCCGGGCAGCGGCTTTGTGGTCGACACACCCGGATTGCGAGAGATTGGTATGTGGGGACTGACCGCCGAGGATCTGGATGGCTACTTCCCAGAATTCCGGCCGTTTATTGGCGAATGTCGCTTCGCGGACTGCACGCACGTGGTGGAACCGGGATGCGCCATTCGCGCGGCGCTTGAAGCAGGCAACATCGCGGCCAGTCGATACGATTCGTATGTCAAACTTTTAGACGAACTCGCGAACGAAGCAGAGAAGTGGGAGTAACGTGAGCAACAACGCGAACATGGCGCGTCGTGAACAGGTCGCGTGGGTGATCGCGGGCGCACTCGCGTTGGCATTGATCGGCCGATTCGCGATTGATCGACGGCCCATCACCAGCGATCTGCCTATCGACGACCCGGCGGTGGCGCAGGCGCAACTGGCGGTGACGAACCTGATGGTGCGCGACTCGGCCGAAATGCGTGTTCCGCTCACACCGAAGGGCGTTCCGGCCATTCTGATGGTGAATTCCAAGAGCTGCAGCTTCTGCCGATTGGCGCTGAAAGAGATTGCGTCGCAGCAGGGCCGTGACGCTGTCCCGCTGCTGCGCGTCGTCACTCTTGAAGGGGCGGAAGTTGGTGCGCAGATGCTCTCAATGATGGGTGTGCGTGGCGCCTACTCAACCGGACCCGATGGCGAGAGCGATCAAGTGTTGCTGACTTTCCGCATTCCAGGCACGCCAGTTTTCGCGCGAACCGACAGCGCTGGACGCATTGTTGAAACGGTGCCAGGATATCCTGGTCCTAAGGTCATTGCCCGATGGCTGCCAATCATGAAGGGGCTGTAGTTCAGGGATTTTGATACTGACACAGACGTCGCGTACGTGATCATTCGCGCCAGCATTCGCGACGCACCACACCACTTTACACACACTTACGATGCGCACCCGCTCCGGCCTATCTCTTGTCGCCATTGTGCTGACGGCAACAACAACGCGTGCACAGACTATGGCCGATGCCAGAATGTGTGATCGTGCGATCGTGGCTCCGGGTGCAGAGCGTAGCGCCATACAACGTGCCGCCACTGCACCCACCGCTTCAGCGCTCCGTGATTTCTCTGCCGGTTGCATGAGCGCGATCGCGAATCAGCCGGATTCTGCGGTGAAGAATTTTGAGGCTGCCGCGCGCGCCAATCCGCGCAGTAGCGCCGCTTTACTCTGGCTTGGAAATTCTCTTGGCAGACAAGCGCTGGCCGGCAATGTCGCTGTCAAAATTCAGCTCGCGCCGAAAATTCGTGACGCGTATTCCCAAGCTGTTGCACTTGACGCAACAAACATTGATGCGCGAGATGGCCTGATGCAGTTCTACATGCAGGCGCCTGCGATGATGGGCGGCGACAAGGCCAAAGCCGCTGAGCAAGCCATGGCAATCACCCAACTCAATCCGTTCCGCGGACTGAGCGCGCAGCTCTCGCTGGCGGCTGTCAATGGCGACAAGGCTGCCAGCGAACGCATTCTCACGCAAGCAACCACGCAGTTCCCCGACAGTGTGCTCGGCTGGGCAAATCTTACGGCGGTACAGGCCGATGCGCTTCGCGGTAGCGACGCTTTCGCGACAATCGCACGGTGGCAGGCACGCAAGACGAACCCCATGTACGTGCATTTCAGCATCGGTCGCACGGCAGCCGTCACAGGCCAACAGCTTGATCGCGGCGAAGCATCACTCAAGCAATTCTTGCGCGGAAGGCGTGGCCCCAACGATCCGCCCTTTGCCAACGCAAACCTGCGCCTCGGTCAGATTCATGAACGACAAAACCGGAAGCCGGATGCAATCGCCGCGTATAAGGCGGCACTGGTTACCAATCCCAATTTGCGCGATGCACAAACCGCGCTCATCCGGCTGCAGTAGATGCGTGCGCCGGCGAGTGTCAGCATTCCACTCTGCATGATTGCGGCGATTGGTTTGCTGTTTGCCATCACGACAGTAGTGAGTGGTACGTGGCACGTCGGCGCCTTCTTTATGTTGCTGCCGACAGCGGCGTTCGCGTGTTACCGCCTCTTGCGATGGTCGCGCACCTTTCTCTTCGTTGTATCGCTCGGCGCCGTAGCACCGCTTGCGGCCGGCATTGTCATCTCATGGCCAGAACGAAACGTCGCGGTGCTCTACTTTCTTCCGATTGCCGGGATATTCTGCGCGCTGGCAGTGTTGCTGTCGCGCGAGGCGCGCGAATGGCATGCCTCGGCCAAAGCGCATCGTCTTCTAGACTAGAAACGCACCGGCCTTCGCCGCACGGATCAATCCGATCCGTCGCAGAAGCTGCGCACGAGCATGACGAAATGTTTTGCTGCGGTGCATTCCAACAATCAGCGCAGCTTTAGCGACTGCGCAGCGTGCCTAGCCCACCGTCAACACCAAGTACCTGACCCGTTACCCAAGAATTGCTTGGGTTGAGCAGATAGCTGATCGCACTCGCAACATCATCCGGTTCACCGAGCCGGCCGATCGCGTGCATCGCTAGCGATGCCTGTTCCGCTGCAGCGCTTCCCGTGATTCGTGCCGTGAGCGGTGTACGCACAAGTCCCGGTGCGACACAATTCACCCGTACTTGTTTCGCGGCGTAACTGGCCGCAGCGGCCAGCGTCAGTCCGATCACACCACCTTTCGCAGCGGCAATCGCTTCGTGATTCGCCAGCCCAATTCGTGCTGCCGCAGATGCGACCAGCACAATGCTGCCACCTGCTGGTTCGGTGTTGCTCATCATCGCACGCGTGGCTGCGCGGACAAGCGAGAATGCAGACCGCAAATTGACGCTCAACACATCGTCAAACTCTTCTGGGCGCGTGAGATGCGCTGGCTTTAGTAACAATGAACCAACACAGTTCGCAGCGCCGTCAATACGTCCGTGCGTTTGCACCGCCAACTCTACTGCGCGATCGATATCGGCCGGAAGCGTGGCATCGACGATCACCGTTGTTGCATTGAGCTCGGTGCCGAGCGCGGCGAGCGCTTCTACGTTACGCGCTCCGAGAACCAGTCGTGCACCAGACGATGCGAGCTGTTTGGCAAGCGCTGAACCAATACCACCGGTCGCGCCAAGGATGAGATGGACGGGAGCTGTCATGTGTTGTGAAAGGACTGGAGCGCTGATCGGTTTCCGGTCTGCATAGATTCTTCGTGCTAACCTAGTGTGATGTCCCATAAGTTCGTAGCAAAAGAAGAACGATGAGTTTTGCTGTCTGGCCAGGCGAAATCCGCAGTGATACCCGCAGGTATCGCGAGGATTTTCAACGCCGCCAGGCGCCAAAAGGCACGGGGCTTCTGGTACAGACTTGTGGGACACCACACTACGTATGCGAGACCTTACTTCGGAGACGGTATGAATCGACGCGACGCAGTCACCGCAGCGCTTGGAGTTGGCGGACTCGCCCTGTTCAGCAAAACGGCCGGTGCGCAGCAAGCGTCGCAGCTGCTGGCCGGCCAGCCCACCGAACCACTTGATCTGTCAGACGCCGAAAAGCCGATGCTCGCAATGCTCGCATATCCGGGCATGTTCCCGCTCGATCTGGTCGCTCCCGAAGCGGTGTTCTCCAGCATGGGCACCCACAAGATTGAACTGGTGTGGAAAGATCTGAGCATAGTTCGCTCAAGCTCAGGTCTTGGGATCGCACCAAGCATGACATTCGCGAACGCGCCTGCTGAGATTGACATTCTATTTGTACCGGGCGGTGCCGCGGGCACAATTCGTATGATGGAAGATCCGGCGATCATCGAGTTCTTGCAGTCGCGCGCACCAAAGGCACGTTACATCACAAGCGTTTGCACCGGCTCAATGATTCTCGCCGCTGCAGGTTTGTTGAATGGCTATCGCGCCACGAGTCACTGGGTGCTGCGTGACAGGCTCGCGCAACTCGGCGCCATTCCGGTGCGCGAACGCGTTGTTGAAGATCGAAATCGTGTCTCAGGTGCTGGTGTTTCAGCTGGTATCGACATGGCGTTGACACTCGCTGAGCGATTGATCGGTGTGCATGCGAAAGCCATTGCGCTGAACATCGAGTACGATCCCAATCCACCGTTCCGCGCCGGCACACCGGAGCAGGCGGGTGACGAAGTGACTGCGATGATGACTGATGCGTACAAGCCCTTTGTGGTTGCGGCAGACCAAGCGATCCCCCGAATTCGCGCACGACTTGGCCTGTAATTTTGTGCGTAGCCGAGCGCGTGTTCTATCGGCAATTTATGGCGACAATCGTTCAATCGTCCACGCGTCGGTCGCGGACAAATTGCGCCGATACCGAATACGATCGTGCAACCGACTCTGGCGTCCCTGCCAAAACTCGAGCTGTGTTGGTGCGATCAGATAGCCGCCCCAATGCGACGGGAGCGGCGGCGGCGCCTCGGTTGTGTACGTCGCGGTGAGTTCGCGCACGCGCGCCTCTAATGCCGAGCGATCTGCAATCACGCTGCTCTGTTCACTCGCCCACGCGCCGATTCTGCTGCCCAATGGTCGCGAGTTGTAGTACACAGCAGATTCTTCCGCGCTGAGTTTTTGTGCGCTGCCGCGAATGCGAACTTGACGCTCTAACTCGGGCCAGAAGAACACCAACGCCGCAGCAGGATGTGCGGAAAGGTTTTGGCCCTTCTCGCTCCGATAATCGGTGAAGAAGGTGAATCCGCGCGCGTCAGCGCCTTTCAGCAAAACAATGCGCGCGTCGGGCTGGCCGTCCGACCCAACCGTCGCCAGCGTCATTGCATTTGGCTCGAGCACCGCCGATTCCGTCGCGTTGGCAAACCAGCGACGGAACTGCTCGACAGGGTCAGCGACCACATCAGTGATTTCCAGCGATGCGAGTGCGTAGTCGCGGCGAAGATCGGCTATTGAGCTCATGGCCTAAAGCTATTCAGGCCAACGCATGCACATTCGACAGGCGTTTTGCGGGCCGTTGAAACTCATGGACTGCCGCGCGCCGTACGGAACGCACCACCCACCGCCGACCAACCACAGGAGTCACCGACAATGCGTTCCCGACTCACCTGCGCGCTCTACGCCGCCGCGCTCTTTACGCCATTTGCCAGCGCCGCCGCACAGCAGCGCACCGTGCGACTTACTCCGGTCAACGGACGCGTCGCGGTTTGGAATCTGCTGGGCGAAGTTCGCGTTGAGCAGGGCTCCGGTTCCGATGTTGAAGTGCAGATCACCCCGCGCGGTGCTGATGCAGCGCGGATGAGCGTGGAGACGGGCGAGCTTGATGAGCAGCAGACTATGCGCATTGCGTATCCAGTCGACGAGATTCGGCCAGCAGGAAGTTCACGCACACGCGGTAACAACTGGTCTACAAGCCTTCGGATGCGCGATGATGGTCGATTTGATGGCAGCATGTCGCGCGGCACTCGGCGGATGAAGATCTGGAACGGCGCTGACTTTGAAGCATCGGCCGATCTTGTGGTTCGCGTACCGTCCGGTGTCAGCTTCGAGCTGCATGTCGCCGTAGGGAATGTGCAGGCCATAGGAACGAACGGCGGTTTGAAGATCGACACCTTCAGCGGCAACGTCGTCACGTCGTCCACTCGCGGAAATCTCAACATCGACACCGGTTCCGGTGACGTGGATGTAGGAACGCACAACGGTGATCTGCTCGTCGATACTGGCAGTGGCAACGTGGACGTGAATGGCGTGTCTGGCGCGCGCACAATTTCGCTGGACACCGGAAGCGGTGACGTGATTGCGCAGCGATGCACCGCGAGTGATCAACTGAAAATAGATACAGGTTCAGGTCGTGTGACCGCGCTCAATATCGAAGCGCTCGAAATTGTTCTCGACACCGGAAGTGGTGAAGTCGAGGTGTCACCCAGTGCCAGCGCGAACGCGTTGAAGATTGACAGTGGAAGCGGTTCAGTCACGCTGATTGCACCGGCTAATTTCAGCGCGTCGCTCGAAATTTCAACCGGTTCTGGTGGCATTACCAGCGATCTACCGCTACTCGCAGTGCGTCGGAGCGACGGCGATCTCTCGGCGCGGATCGGCGACGGACGCACACGCGTTTCGATTGAAACAGGTTCTGGCGGCGTCTCAATTCGCGGCCGGATTTAAGAACTACGCTGACAGGACAACAGAAAAATGGCGCGCACCGAAATCTCGGTGCGCGCCATTTTTGTCTTCGACAGTGCTGCGACGTTAGTGCGCTGCGGCGGCTGGTGTAGCTGCGGCGGGCTTCACCGTCGACGTGTGTGGTAACGCACCCTTCGCGCGAAACATCGGATCGGTCGGATGCCGATACGTCGCCTTATGAATGCTCCATGCACCGAACCAGAGCGCGACGGCAAGCGCGGTGGTGGCGATAGCAGCAGGCCAGCCCTGATTGGTCGGATTGTGCGGGACGTGGCGTCCCTGATTCGCATTCGTGGCCATCGAGCAACAACTCCTCGTGCAGTGGTGCGCCGGGGCCTATCCACCGGCTCGCCGAACGATAACACAACAGGGAAGCGGGGCCGAGGCCCGACTGGCGATTCAGCTCAGCGCGCCCACTCACTCACAAGCGCAAATCGCGCCGCTACTGTCACAGACCGCCACTACTGTCACAGACCACCACGCAGGTCTCGTGTCCTACGAGCGGGCGGCCTTGAGGGCGGCTGGAATGGCCTCAACCACTTCCACCAAATAGTCGATGGTGTACGGCTTCGCCAACAACGCGTCGACGCCAAGCGCTGCAGCTCGAGTCATCGTCGGCGATCCGGAACCATCGCCCGAGCTGAGGATGAAGCGCGAATTTTTGCAGCTGGGCAAGGTTCGCATGCGCCGAATGAGCTCCACGCCATCCATTTCCGGCATGTGGAGATCGCAAACCACAACGTCAAATGTGTACTGCTCGGAGATGCGCAACGCCTGTGCGCCATCAGCGGCACCAACCACAGCATGCCCGCGTGACGACAGGAATCGCGTGAGAAAACTGATAATCGCGGCCTCGTCATCAACCACCAGAATGTCGAGTGCGCGACCGGCGCGCGCAGTGTCCGCGGTGGGCTTGGCGACAACGGTGTTTGGAAGCGCGCTCACCGCGCTCATCACAGCCAGCGGCAACCGCACCGTAAACTGTGTGCCACTACCGAGTTCGCTCTGCACATCAACACTGCCGGCATGCTCCGTCACGATACTGTGCACAACGCTGAGCCCGAGCCCCGTACCAACCCCTTCATCTTTCGTCGTAAAGAACGGATCCCAGATTTTCGTGAGTAACGACGGTGCAATGCCCGCACCGGTATCCGTCACGCGAATGACAACGGATTTGTTACTCTCTATCTCAGTTTCGATACGCAGTTCAAGCGGTGCCTGCTCAGCACCCCGCTGGCCGCGCATTGCTTCAAGCGCCTGTCGCGCATTGACCACCAAATTGAGCATCACCTGCTCAAGTCGGGCGCCGTCGCCTTGCACGAATACTGGTTCTGGCGTCAGCAATAGCGCCACGCGAACACCACGCGTATCAAGCGCATACCGCTGCGTTTCGACAATGTGAGTGATAACGCCGTGCAGATCCACGACTTCGTTGCGCACCACCGTCTCTTGTCGGGCAAACGTCAACAAATCTTTCACCACCCGCTCGGCACGACGCGCTTCACGCCCAATCGTCTCCAATGCCTTGCGGTCTTCCTCCGCCCACGAGCCGCGCTGCAACAACTGTGTGAAACCGCTGATTGCGGCGAGCGGGTTGTTCAACTCGTGCGCGACGCCCGCGAGCATGTGCCCGAGTGACGCCATTCGTTCACTGCGTCGAATGCGATCTTCGTTCAGCCGACGCTCAGTGACGTTCTCCGCAATTCCTTCAAAGACAGGCGGGCCGCCGTATTCATCCTCAACGATGCGCAGTGAAACGCGCACGTCAATCAACGACCCATCACGCTTCCGCCACGTGACGTCAACCCAGTCCTCAAGTTCTCCTTCTTCGGCCGTACGCATCATCCACTCATGATCGGATGCCTCTGCGTAGACCGTTGTGCGAAGATCAACGGCCATCAATTCGTCGCGCGTCGCGTAGCCGAGTAAGTCGATCATCGCCTGATTCACATCAAGGAGTTGCGCGTTTCGTTCGGCGCGAAATACTCCGTAGACGGCGCGGCGCACAAGTGCGTCGTAGTTAGCGCGTGTGCTCACCAGCGCTTGAGAAGCCAAGCGCCGATCTGTCATGTCGCGTGTCACGGTCAGATATCCCGTGACGACGCCTGCATCATCCCGCAGCACCGAGACGCGAGCTTCGGCCCAGATAGATGGGCCACTCCGCCGATGTAGATGCCAAGTGATCACCGGATAGCGCTCGCCGCGAGTAATTCCGCGCAAGAGTTCAAGCGCAATCTCACGATCTTCAAGCGTCATGAAGTCGGTGTAACGCCTGCCGACAATATCCGCACACGAGACGCGGAACAGCTCTTCGAAATAGCTCGACGCGTACAGGACAATACCGTCGGGATCGATCACCGTAACAGCGGCCTCGAGCGTTTCAGCGAGCAAGCGTGAAAGGTCCCGCCCGGGTACGCCAATCGCGTCGAATGCCGATGTCGTCTTGCCGAGCGAATTCTGATCCATCAGTTCCTGGAAATGGGCGCTCTTAGAACCTACACCACACGAGTCACTACGCGGGACCTGCGTCGCGCGGATTCTTCAGCCACATAAATGACGCCGCTACGGCGCGATTCGCTACGAGCAATCGGTTCAGACGGCGAAGCCGGGAGTTTCGAGGGCGAGCTAGTTGACCTTCAGCCCTGTGCCAAGTGCCGCCTCAATTGCGCGGCGCACTCCCAGATCTCCGGCCGGAATTGCTCCGGAGTGACGCCAGAGCAGACGGCCGTCGGCCGCGATCAGCCACGTTTCGGGGATCCCAACGGCCGCAAATCGACCGCGCACTTCGTCGCTAGGATCGCGCCCGATCGCGAATGATGCGCCCATCGATTGCGCGCTCTTTCGGACCGAATCGTCCTCGCCCTCTGTGTCGATCGAGATCGCGAGTAGGCGTAGCCCTTTGGGCGCGTAGCTGACGTGCAACGCCTGAAGTTCTGGAAATTCTGCCTTACACGGGCCACACCACGTAGCCCACACATTGACCAGCGTCACGGGCTGCCGAGCTGTGCCGCCCACACGCGCCGAGTCGCCACCAAGTGTTGCTACCGTAAATGCCGGCGCTGCATCGCCGATCGCGAGCGCCTTGAATGGCGCAGCCTCGGGTGCCTTCTCAACTGTCGGCGTGCACGCGGCGCTTAACAGCGCCAGCGCCATCGCAAAAAATCGTGGTGTGCGAGTGTGAATTCGGTGCAGAATCCGCGTGGCGGCGGAGGACGATGCCGCACGTATTCGCGACTGGAAAACAGATTGCATCGAATGGCCTCAGAGGTGGTCAGGGACGCAGCGCGTGCGGCCGGTTTTTGCGGACTTGTGATGTCGCGGTGCGAGCAGTTGTAGCGCACGCACTACTGGCGTGGCGTGCTACTCACCCGGCAACGGCGTGACGACAAGCAACGCTGTAATCAACAGAATCAACGCCGCCAGCGACACTTCACTCCACAGCGCACGCCGCAATCCGCGCGCATCTGTGCTCAACTGAAGTCTCGGCACAAGTCTTTTCCAATTGAGCGCGCCAAGTCCCACCACAACTGCAGCGAGGATCGATTTCAGAAGCGCGTACCGGCCCCACGCGCTCGTCCAAATGTCGGACACATTGCGCAGATGGAGTGCCGTTGCAATTACGCCGCTGCCAAGAAGAAAAAGGGCGCCGGTGAGTGCAACTGGTGGAATGAGCGGCACAATGAGGCGAAGGCGTGCGTCGGTTCTCGCGGCGCGAGCGCTGTCAATTGCTCCGTCACCCGCCGCGAGTGTCAGACCCAACCAACCAATCACGGCGACGCTACCCAGCCAGACCCCGGCGCTGAGCACGTGAATCACATCAAGCGCGACGGCGAAAAGAGTTCGGGATTCCGAGCCGATCGCATGTCCTTGCATCGCTGGCGTCACGCCAAGCGCAACAGCGCCAATCACCGCCGCGCTCCAGCCGAGTGTCGAGGTCGGCTTTCGCGCCGCAATCAACATGCCGATTCCAGCGATTACGATTGCGGCGCACTGTGTAAGAAATCCGGTGCCCCACGTGGTCGAAAAAAGCAGCGCGTTGTAGCCCGCCAGTATCTGCTCTCCCGGTGATTGCAGCGCGCGCAACTGATCGAGCATACGCAACACAGCGGCTGGAACAAGCGTCAAAGTCGCAACGACGCCAATGCGTGCCACTTCGCGCAGCGCTAGCTCGCGCGCGCCGCGATCATGCCCAACGCGCGGCAAAATTCCAAGTGCAACGGCGCACACGCCAATCACCAGCGTCGTCCCGACGAATGTCACCCACCGCGCAAGCACCCATTCCACGCCCGGAGTTGCTAGCGCGCTGCGGGCGTGCCGCTGACGTCAAACGGAACGACACCGTTCAACACGTGACCATCGCGCGCCATCGTTCGCCAGACCACCTCGTAGTGGCCGTCAGTGAGCACGGCACCAACCGATGCTGTGATTGGTGAATTGGCGGCAGCGCTTTGCGACAATGGCGCCAAGGCGCGTTCCACTGCGGCCGTACCAGTGCCAGTGCGAATCTTGATTGACGTGACAGTGAGCTCAGGTCGCTGCGAAAACCACAAACGCACCTGCGTTGGTGACGCCGCCAACTTCTGATTCACGCTCGGCGCACTGCGCAATAAACGCAGGTGCAGAATCGCTGCACTGGCGACAACCGGCGTAAACACCAACGCTGCAACCGCCAGCGCTCGTAGTGAGACAATTTGCATCCGCTGCATCACTGGCCAAGCACCAAAGCGAAGATGAGCGGCGCCACGATTGATGCGTCGCTCTCGATCATGTACTTCGGCGTATCCACACCAAGCTTGCCCCACGTGATCTTCTCATTTGGTACCGCACCGGAGTACGAACCGTAACTCGTCGTGCTGTCGCTGATCTGGCAGAAATACCCCCACAGCGGCACTTCTTCACGTTGCAAATCCTGATGCAGCATGGGCACCACGCAGATCGGGAAATCTCCCGCAATACCGCCGCCAATCTGGAAGAAACCGATCGACGATTGCATCGCGGTTTCCGTGTACCACTCGGCCAACTGCATCATGTACTCAATGCCTGTCTTGACCGTGTGCACGTTCTTCACGTTGCCGCTAATGACGTGGCCCGCAAACATGTTCGCCAGCGTCGCATCTTCCCAGCCTGGCACGATCATTGGAAGATTTGCCTCTGCGGCTGCCAGCAACCACGAGTTCTTTGGATCGATCTGATAGCTGTCCTTCAACTTTCCTGAAAGCAGAATCTTGTACATGAACTCATGCGGGAAAAAGCGCGCGCCAACCTTGTCGGCAGCGACCCACTCTTCCAGCACAACGCTTTCAATTCGACGCATCGCTTCCATCTCAGGAATGCATGTGTCGGTGACGCGATTCATGTGGCGATTGAGCAGATCTTGTTCTTGTTCCGGCGTCAGATCGCGCCAGTTCGGAATGCGCTCGTAGAAGTCGTGCGCCACGAGGTTGAACACATCTTCCTCGAGATTCGCTCCGGTGCAACTGATTCCGTGAATTTTCCCCTGTCGGATCATCTCGGCCAGCGACACACCCAACTCTGCGGTGCTCATGGCGCCAGCCAATGTGACAAACATTTTGCCACCCGCCGCGAGATGCGTGGTGTAACCGTCAGCAGCTTCAACCAGTGCAGCGGCGTTGAAGTGACGGAAGTTGTGTCGGAGAAAAGCTGAAACTGGGCCGGCAGTCGTTGTAGTCATAGCGTATTAGTCGGCGCCGGTAACGACGCACGGAGATCAAATGAGTTGTGGACGAACGCGAAAGGTAGTGCGTTAGGCCGGAACGACCTGACTGATCACCGCCATAAAATGACAGGTGCTTCCAGCCAACACAAAGAGGTGCCATACCGCATGCGAATAGCGAAGGCTGCGGTTGTGATAGAACAACGTTCCGGAGGTGTACGCGATTCCACCGGCGAGCAACCAACCCAGGGCAGACAAAGGAATGTTGGCGAGCATCGGCCGAACGGCGAGCACTGCCATCCACCCCATGCCGATGTAAACCAGCGTGGAGAACAGCTTAAATCGCCCAGTGAAGAAGAGCTTGAAGATCATGCCGAGTAACGCCAATCCCCACGCGACTCCAAACAACCACCAGCCCACCACGCCACGCAGCCCAATCAATGCGAAGGGCGTGTATGTGCCTGCGATCAGGCAATAGATCGCGCAATGATCACAGACTTTTAGGCGGCGCTTGATCGCTTCGTGCGGAATTGCGTGATAGAGCGTCGATGCAGTGTAGAGCAGCACCAACGAGCCGCAAAACACAATCGCGCTTACCTGTTGTAGACGCGTTCCGTTCATACTCGCGAGCGTGATCAGCACGGCGCCCGCAGCAGCACTCACCAGTGCGCCGACACCGTGCGTAATCGCGTTCGCGATCTCTTCCCTATGTGGGGTAACGGCAGGTGCGGTCATCGGTGCGCCAAGCGTGAGGGAACGTGAAAGCTACCTACTGCACCACGTAGGTAATCTGCCCGCTCGACGCGTGCGCCGAGCAGAAACCACCGTACGCCCCAGGCAGGGGAACGCTAAAGCTCCGTGTGGTCTTAGCCGCCGCGCCAAAGATGCCCAAGGTCTGGTAGCTCGTGTCACGATTCTCGACCCGAATTCGGGTGTCGCGCCCCGACGCTGCGACAAACACTGTTTCGGGCAGCGGCGAGGTTCGGCCCCAGCGGTCAACCAACACGCCGCGGCCGCCCAACTCAACACGCAGTAGCAACGCCGGCCTCGGCCATGCCCACCAACTCGCCCCGACCGTCGCCACGATCAGGCACAACACGGTAATGGCGCGCCGCCGCCGATCACTCACGAACCGCCACCTTCAGCGTGTCGACGCGCGCAGGCCGAATTTTCAGTCGAACGACAATCGTATCGCCAATTGCGATAGGAGTGTGGAGGTTCGTAGCCATGATGTGTAAGCCACGCTCGGTAAATACCACGGAATCTTGCGGCAGCACCACAATGGAATCCACCGGCATCATCGTCGACATGTTGTTGTGATCCATTGACCGATGAATTGTCGCTGACGCGGCAACGTCAATTTCCACGCCGTAAAACACCATCGTGTCAGAGGCCAAATTTCGCAACGTAAAATACACCGCAGACGATTGGCCTTGCGGCGCCGGTCGCATGTGCGGCACTACGGTTGCTGCTGGCGTGGCGGCCGGTGCGACTTTGCATGCCGCGAACGCGAGGAGCGTAACCAGGCAAACGCAGTTCATAAAAGCACTCGAATTAACGCGATTCATAAAAGCACTCGAATATCGGAGGCGATCTGTGATGGTGTCAGACCGGCGCGGTGCAACAGCCGCAACTGCCCCTCGCGGTCAACAACGAACACTTGTGATGGATGCGCCATGAGATAGGCACTGCCGGTGTCGCGCACTGGTCCATCGCGATACGCGGCAATCTTCCACGTGCGCATCACGCTGTCGACTTGCGCGCGCGTTCCAGTGAGTCCGAGAATATCTGGGCTGAAACGCGCGGCGTATCGCTGCACTGCAGCCGCTGAGTCGCGCTCGGGATCGACGCTGATGAACACGAATCGCACCTGTTCGCGCTTTTTGCCAAGCGAATCAGCGGCGCGTTTCCAGTCCACAAGCGTGGTTGGGCAGATATCAGGGCAGTGCGTGTATCCAAAGAAAAGCAGCACGACTTTGCCGCGCTGGTCTTGGAGATCAAATCGCCGACCCGATGAATCCGTGAGACGCAGCGCTGGCGCCGGTTCAGACGGTTCGAGTGCGACGCCATTGAAGGGCGGGCTGACGCACGCTGTCAGCAATAGCACTGCCAACGCGGCGAAGCGCCGCACTAGATGAAGAGGACCCCAATTTGATTGTGCAGACTGCCGTTCGGGATCAAGCATGATTATCATTAAATTCTCAATAACACCGTTTGCTCTCGGTGTACGATAACGAGTCTTGTTCACCACCCGATGCATTTGGGGTCCGATGGAACGCAATACGAGACAGCGCGGCGCTATCCGCCGCGTCTTCAGTGCGCTGCACAGGCCGCTCTCGCCCGCCGAAGTCCTCGAGGCCGCGAAGGCGGAGGTTCCGTCAATCGGCATCGCCACAGTCTATCGCACCATTAAGACTCTCGTGGACGAGGGCGAGATCGCGAGCATCGATATTCCCGGCGAAGCGCCGCGGTATGAAGTCGCGCACCTTGGGCATCACCATCACTTTCATTGCCGCGCGTGCGACAAAGTGTTCGAAGTGGATGGGTGCCCTGCGGATATTCAGAAGCTCGCGCCGAGTGGTTTCGTGACGGAAGGGCACGAGGTGATGTTGTTTGGTCGGTGCACGACCTGTAAAGCTGCCTGAGCCAAGATCAGCGGTGCGCTAATCGGGCTTCGAGCGTACGTAGAGAAAATGCGTGTCGTGGAGCAACGGGCGGGGGAAAACGAAAAAGCGGGCGGTGCTCTCAGAGCGCCGGGCGGGGGAGAACGAAAAAGCGGGCGGTGCTCTCAGAGCACCGCCCGCGACTT
>JANNWU010000507.1:0-1997 GCA_031408755.1 Gemmatimonadaceae bacterium
CGGTCGCCTTCGACATGCCGCCGTAGTCTTTCAGTTCCGCGGCACCATCATCGCTCAGATACTGCAGCACTTCACGAAGATCACTGAGATCGAGCAGCAGCAATCCCTTGTCATCACAGTACTTGAAGACGAGCGACAGCACGCTGGACTGCGTGTCATTCAGGCCGAGTACTTTCGAGAGTAGCAGCGGGCCAAAACTCGACACGGTGGCGCGGAGTTGACCGCCGGTCTTCCCAGTCAGCGACAGTAGTTCGACAGGAAACGCTGAACCTTGCCACGCGTATCCTGTCGCTTTTGAGCGCTCCTCGACCTTCGCGTTCGTAACACCGGCCATCGCCATCCCGGCTACGTCGCCCTTCACGTCGGCCAAGAACACCGGCACGCCCGCGGTTGACAGCTGCTCGGCGATCAACTGCAACGTCTTCGTTTTCCCGGTACCTGTAGCGCCGGCGATCAATCCGTGCCGCGTCATCATCGACAATGGAAGGCGAATCACCGGATGCGGATCCATCATTCCGTCGTGCACAACCGCGCCCAACGTGATTCCGGGAATGTCGGCCGGAAAGGCGGCCTTGGCAGCGGCGATCAGGGTTTCGTTCATGGCGGGGTCATAGGAAAGGATGAATCGACAGGCGCGCGCTGACTGCGGAGAAATACTAGCGCCAAACCGTCGTTGAAGCGTGCTCGCACGCGAATACATTTCAGAGATGATGACGCGTTCGGTTTCAACTCTGATTGTTGGCGGCGGCGTCATTGGCGCCTCGGTTGCTTGGCATCTTCAGCAGCGGGGGGAGCGCGATGTGCTTGTGGTCGATGCGTCGCCCGAGCCGGGCATGGGCAGTACTGGACGCGCGACGGGCGGATATCGCGGGCAGTTCGCAAACGATATTAATGTTCGACTTTCTCTGTTGGCGCGCGCCAAGCTGACGCGCTTTTCCGAAGATACGGGCGTGGACCCAGAGTATCGTCAGGTTGGCTATCTGTTCCTTGCCGACGACCAACTGACGTTAGATGCATTTCGTGATGCGCGTGCGATTCAGCACGCCGCCGGTCTCACAGAAGCCGTCGAGCTCTCACTCGCAGAAGCGCAGCGCATCAACCCGCATGTCGACATGAGCGGCGTGATTGGTGCAGCGTGGTGCCCGAGCGATGGGACAATTCGCCCCCTGAAAATATTGCGAGGCTACCTTGATGCGGCGGTGCGCGGCGGCGTACAAGTCGAATGGAATTCGCCCGTGCAACGCATGGAGTGCGACGCATCTGGACATATCACGCACGTGCAGGTGCGCGGTGAACGAATTGCCGTTGGACACGTTGTGAACGCGGCTGGCGCGTGGGCAGCGCAGATTGCCGCGCACGCCGGTGTCGCGCTGCCCGTCACGCCGGCGCGTCGACAGATTGCATGCACGCAGCCGCTGACAACGCTCGACGACAGTTTCCCAATGACAATTTGGGCGCGCGATGCATTTCATCTTCGCGTTCGCGACCATCGCGCATTGCTGAACTTTCCGATTGATACCATCCGCGATGATCCGTTCGCATTGGATGTGCATCAACCGTTAATCGACAAGGTGTGGGAGCTGGCGCTGGAGCGCGTTCCGGCAATGCGCGAAACCCAATTGGCGCCTGAGTCGCACTGGGTGGGCTTGTATGAAATGAGCCCTGACAAGACTGTCATCTTTGGTCGTGCGCCGGAGTGCGACAACCTGATTCTGGTGAACGGAAGCTCTGGCCACGGCGTGATGCACTCGCCGATTCTTGGCGAATTGGTGGCCGAGTTGATTTGCGATGGGGTGGTCACGACGCTTGATGTATCGCCACTTCGCCTTCAGCGTTTTGCCGAGGGCGCGGCGTTGCCTGTCAGCGGTATGCTATAGGGTCGCGTTAACTTGCAGTAGTTTCGGCGCGCATCATTCAGGCGTCGTGCCTCCCTGCACTCCGCCCTGTTCTCATGTTGTCCGCGCTGCTCGTACTGTTTCAACTTGGCGGCTCCGGCA
>JANNWU010000508.1:0-4818 GCA_031408755.1 Gemmatimonadaceae bacterium
GTTGCGGATCGTTCGGCCGATTGTACGCCACCAAATCGAGATCAGTGAACGCGAGTTGAAAAACGAAGCGGGGTCGCAGCGAGTCGGCGAGTTGCATCTGTCGCGTGATCCAACGCGCCTCCTTGCCGGGCGTCGATACAATTGTGCCAGCGGTGCCGGAGGTCCAGCCGCCTTCCGTGATCACGGTAGGAATTGTGCGCCCATTGAGCACGCGCGAGTACCAATTGTCCGGGACTTGTTCAGGCTCAGAAAAGTTTGCGAGGTACGGATACGACGAGAGGCCGAGCCACTCGCTGAATGGGAAATCACGGAAGTCTTGCTCAACGCCAATGTATTGATTGGTGCCCTGCAATCGCCCCCACGCCGTTTCGACTTGCACCGTGATGAACAGTGGGAGCGCTGGTGACGCAGCGCGAACTTCACGCGCGGCATCATTTGTCATCTGCACCACCGCGTTGTACAGGCGCGACGGTGCAGCGAGTCGAATCAAATTCGTCTCGGCTGCGAGCCCTAGTGCGACGGGTTGGATTTGAGCAACGAGCGTTCGCACCCACTCGCGATACAGCGCTTGCACCGCTGGTTCGGTAATGCTGCGACCCGCCGAGACAAGCGGCGCTGACTCAGTTTTGCGATCGATACCATTTGTCACGTCAATGACAAGCACAATCGGGATATTCCGGCCGCGGTATGCAGCGACCAGCCCTTCGAATTCGCGCTTAGCAACATTGGCTGGCAGCTCACCTGCAAGGAGCGCGGCCCATTGCGGTTCAGCGTGAATGATTGCGGCGTCCGCGCGCGGTAGCCATGCAAGCACCGCTCGTGCACCGCGCATCAAATCAGGAGCTGGCGGAACGTTTGAGAAGCCCATCCGAAATGCTCGCGCAGAAGGAGCAACCGGTGGATCAGGGTCGGCGGGTCCTTTGTCTTTGCAGGCGATGAGCGCAAGCAACGTAAATGCAGATCTCCAACGCATGTTCTCTGTTACTCCTTCGCAATCGCCGAAGCCGTTCGCAACCCAACGGCAACGAACGTCAGCGTACCGTTGCAACAACCCGCTGTCACATGCGCAGGCGCGCCGGCAACCCACAGATTTTCGTGATCGTGCGCGCGTCCCCATTCGTTCACGACACTTTTGCTCGCGTCGGTGCCCATGCGACACCCGCCACCTGGATGCTCTTGTCCAAGATCGTTCGCGCTGTTCTCTAGTTTCAGCAACGTGCCGCCACCCGCTTTTGCCATGCGGCCGAACAGCGCGGCAATCTGCTGTTCTTGCCACGGTCTCAGCGCTGCACTTTCCGGTGCGTCCTTGAAGGCGAGCGTTGGCATGGGGTCTCCAAAGCGATTGGTCTTAGTCGCATCCAAGGTGAGTTTACTCTCGCGATCCGGTAACACGTCGTAGTACGCACGCACCCGTGCGGTTGCGCCTTTCGCTCGAGCTTTCCAATCGTCGAGCATTGCATCACCAAGCAGCGGTGCGCCACGTTCGTCGCGCAAGCGAGGCTCTTTGCCGACACTCGATTCCCACAGCCGCAAATCGTGCCGCAAATAGCGACTGCTCCGCGGAACGCGCATGAACTGTTTTGACACAAGTGAGTGTTGTACGTTGATGCCTGGGTACAGTTCCAACGGAAGTTGTAGATACGCATTCACATTCCGATGGCCGGCGAGATAGCGACCAACGAGTCCGCTTCGGTTAGCCAACCCATCTGGAAATGCTGCGCTGCGTGAGAGAAGCAACAAGTGCGGTGTCCACGCAAATCCTGCTGCGAGCACAAATGTTTTCGCCGTTATCGTGACGGCCTCATTGGTAGCGTCGGTACGATTGCCGGTCGCACGGAGAATTCTGCCAGTCTTCTCATCGGCTTCGAGACGGCGGATCAACGTCTGCGTGATGAGCGTGACTCTGTTGGTGCGGACCAGCGCATCCCACGTAAAATCGGGAGAGTATTTCGCACCCGTTGGACAGACGGGATAGCATGTGTCACACCGCTGACATTGCGCGCGTCCGTCATGCGGTTGCGAATTTTTCGCAGATGGCGTACTCCACGCCGCAATCCCTGCCTTCGCCGCGAATTGCTGCAACTGTTGCAGATTGTAATTCACCGGCAGCGGTGGCAACGGATACGGCTGTCCGCGCGGATCAAGCGCCAGCGGGCCTTGTTCGCCTGCAACACCCATGCGCTCCTCCGCTTCCTGATAGAACGGATCGAGATCGTCGTACGAGAACGGCCAATCATCCCCCACGCCGTACATCGATTTCACTTTGAAATCTTCCGGCGAGTATCGCGGCGAGATGCCACCCCAATGCATCGCGAGTCCGCCAACATTCATGCTCGGCGAAAATCCCCACGTCGTGCCGTACGCGTTCTGATCGTCGAGATGATCCTGCTTCCACGGACTTTCGCCGTACGCTTGATACCGTGCGCGTGCTTTAGTGCGCTCGGCTAACGGCGTGGCGCTGCGACCCGCTTCGATGACCGTGATTGATCGCGTGGTTGTTTCAGCCAGTTTTGCGGCCATCAATGCCGCAGTGATGCCACTGCCGATGATCAGAATATCCGCGTCGATGGATTTCATGCGCGCACATTCGCGATGGGGAGTGGCTTGCAGCTCGCGTCGCCCAAAACTCGGCAAGTGCCGGGTGCGATTTGGGCGCCGAACGCGAGATCCCAAGCCGCTGGGCGCGATGCCCAGTGTGCCACGAGCGCGACGACGATGTGTTTCGCTTCGAGCGGTGGCGGCAAGCGATCACCGGCTTCGCCGCGAAGAGCGATGTGGAGGACGTCCTGACGTTCTGCCACGGGCAGAGCAACAAATGACTGCTGCTTGATCCGTCGTGCGAGCAGATCAAGCGCCGCAAGTTGCGCGCGCCACGCCGGTGCCGGGTCAGCTGGGAGGTAGCGCACGTCGGCATATCCGTAGCCGTGCATCTCTTCGGCGACGGGTTCGTAGTCGTCGGCCCACTGCACAAACGCGCCGATTGCCGCATCGCGAGCTTGCGGGCTCAACGATGACGGAAGCGCGACTTCGGCAATGGCATCGAGCACCGAGCGGTCAAACCCCGCCTCTCGTCCGGCAACGACGGCGTTCTGCCCATCGGGTGGGTGCGATTCAAGCTGGCAGCCTGGAAGCGCCGAAGTCGCCGCGATCGCTCCGGCGAGCTTCAAGAATGCGCGACGGTCAGAGTGTGTTTCACGATCGTTCATATCGGGTGCCCGCGGAGATGAAAACAACGTCGAATCCGTCTGTCGATTCGATTTACACGCGGGGCGCGGGCTGAGGAAGCGGCAGACGAAAGTGTCCATTCGGCGCAACGGTGACAAAACCGCTACTTTCCGCGCTCTACATCACTGGTCCGGGTGCAGTGTGGTTACCCGGCGTTCACGAGTCCCTTTGGAGTTTCTGTGTCGCGAGTTGTTGGCGGTTTTGTCGGTGCATTTCGGTTGGCAGGCGTATGCGCTGTCGCGCTTATCATGACGGCTTGTGAAAAAGGCAGCGCTGCGAGCGCGGATTCGACTAAGCCTCGGGCGGCGTCGGACAGTGGTACAGCGGCAACGGCGCGGTCGATTGGTCGTGTGCCGCGTCCCGACTCAATGCGTGCGCTGTACGTGAATGCGTGGGCGGCTGGATCGCGCACGCGGATGGCGGATCTGATTCGCATCGCCGATTCCACTGAGATCAATTCGTTCATCGTTGACGTCAAAGAGTCAGACACGTTCCTGACATATGATTCGACCGCGATCGCGTTAGTGCGCGAGATTGGTGCCGACCAGCGTCCAGCGACCAAGTGGTTGAAGGCGCTCGTAGATACCCTGACTGCGCACAACATTTACAGCGTCGCACGTATCGTCGTCTTCAAGGATCGCATGCTGGCCGAGAAGAAGCCGGATATGGCAATTCGTCATACGAATGGTGGGCTCTGGCGCGATCGGAAGGGCGGTGCATGGGTGAATCCGTACGACAAGCGCGTCTGGGATTACAACATCGCGATTGCGAAAGAAGCGCTCGATATGGGCTTCTCAGAATTACAGTGGGACTACGTGCGTTTCCCGGATGTGACCAACAGCATGCGCGCGACGATGGTGTATCCGGGCGCAAACAACAAGACGCGCGCCGATAACATTCGCGATTTCATCGTCTATACAAAGGCGCAGTTGCTGTCGTACAATGTGCCGGTGACTGCTGACGTCTTTGGGCTAGTGACGCATGCCGAAGGTGATGTTGAGATTGGGCAGAACTGGGAAAGCGTGATCAGCGTTGCTGATGCGGTGTTGCCGATGGTGTATCCGTCGCATTACTCCACGGGGCATTACGGTTTTGTGAAGCCGGGCGCGGTGCCGTACAATCTGATTCGCGTGTCGCTGACGGATGCGGTCGTGCGCACGAAGTGGCTGCAGGATTCTGCAAAGATCACGGTCGGTGAAATTCGTCCGTGGCTGGAAGCGATGAGCATTCGCGGCTTGTCATACGGATCTGCCGAAGTTCGTGCACAGATTCAGGGCACGTACGATGCAGGATTGAAGAGTTGGGCGTTGTGGAATCCTGGTTCCAAGTATGAGGAATTTGCGGGTGCATTGCGTCCAGCGTCGGGCAAACCGTCGGCCATTGAACGCAGCGGGTGGAAAGCGCCGAATTGGGTGCCACCGAGGTCGCTGTTGAGCAAGATGACAACGGGTCGCGATGCGCGAGTTGCGGCGGCTGCAGCGGCGCCCGCACCAACTGTTGCGGTGACGCCGACTCCGGCACCCGCAGCGCGATAATATTTTCGCCTTGCGCAGGTTCGTGAACGCAAACAAACGGGCCGGTCTCAGAGGTACT
>JANNWU010000509.1:0-2018 GCA_031408755.1 Gemmatimonadaceae bacterium
ATCCTGAGCGCTAGCGAAGGATCACGCGGCTGGCAGACCGAGTTGCTCTAAGCGAAATCCGCTTCGCGCAACGCGATCCTTCGCTGGGGCTCAGGATGACGATTGATTGGGTCGGGTGCTGCAAGGTGAAGGCGCTACGCCGCCGCAACGCTCGTGGGCCGTCCCTTGTAGTCCGTCCAGCACTGCGCGCCAAAATCATAGAGTTTGCATTTGCGCGCGGTCTTGAAGTACCAGCGCCATGAAAACTTCTGGATGATGATCCGGCCGGGCAGCATCTCTTCAAGCTTTTTCTGTGCAGCCTTGAGCCGGTACAACGGTACGCTCATGTCGACGTGATGGGCGGTGTGCTCCATGATGTGATGCAGCGCTGCACCGATGTGCAGCGGAAAAGTCAGATGCACGGTGGTCGACACAAACGGCTGCGCTTTGCTCCACGCGCTGCGCTCCGCGTGCCACGACACCGACGTGTGCGTGTGATGCACGTAAACCACGAAGCCGATGAGCGCACACCAGACTAGAAACGGCACGACAAAGCCCATTGCCAGAACCAGAACAACGGATTGGCCAGTGACGGTCGCGGCAACCCACAGCGCGGCGATCCACGCCGCAGCGTACGCGGTGACCAGCAGGTTGTCGAGCAGGAACACTTTGCGACGTGTCGGCATGTTGCTTCGGTTCGGGAAGAACATCCGGCGCCACCAGACTTCGAGCATGTAGTACAGCCCCGGTGCCCAGCCGCTGCGGTAGATGCGGTCAAGCAGGCGCTGGCTTGCAGTCAGTTTGCTGAACTCGTCCCTGGTGAACGGCGCCCACACGAAATCGAAACCCTTGAGGTTGGTGTAGCCATGATGCACCACGTTGTGACCGACGTCCCACAGGCTGTAGGGCGTGAGCGAACACAGAAAGGCGATGCGCCCGAGCCACTTGTTCAACGTGCGGTGCGGCGTCAGGCTCTGGTGGCAGGCATCATGCCCGATGATGAAGGCGCGACCGATCACGATCCCGGCTGCGATCGCGCAGCCGAGCTTCGCCGCCCAGTGCGCAAAGAACACCGTGCCTGCGAGTGCGGCGAACAGCAGTGCGTAGTCCAGCATCAGCAGCAGAATTGGGTATGTCGTTACGCGATGCGATAGCGGAATCAGCCAGGAACGGATGACCTTGCGATGTGGCAATGGTGCGTCGGGCGCAACGGGTGCGGTGAGCTCAGGGGTGACGGATAAAGCGATGGCTTCAGACATTGGATGGGAGAGGAAAATTTGTGACGCGCCTTTCGCCCGGGGGGACCGGGGCGAGCGCGGAGGGCGCTCGTAGAAATGCTTGTCTCGCAAAGAAGCGGGCAACCGCCCGCAGTAGACGCATAAGCGAAAGGATGTGGTCGAACCGGAACAGGGCGAATACTAGTCGGGACGATCACGCAGCGTATTGATGTGCGTCAACACATTCGCGCGGACCGGGCGAAAGCCACTCTGTGTCAGTTGGGGACGCAGAATTTCACGCCTTCGCCGTCCCAGCCGAGCGCAACAAAACTGTTGTAGAGGACGGGGTCAGTGGTGAACCGGTGATTGGCGTTATCCGGAAAGCGACTGGGCCCACGAAAGATTCGGTACACCGGCGTCTGCCCGGCCGCACATGAGCCGCCGACGCCTTCAATCAACGGCGCAAAGGCGTATGAATCCACGCCTTCGTTGTACGGCAGGCGTGGCGTTTGTGCGTTGCCCGGATTCACGCTGGCCAGAGTGTCTTTCTCCGACTGCACCAAGGTGTAGAAGTGCGAACCGCGCGATTTATTCACGGCGACCTGATCGAAGTAATAGCGATTGAGTCCGAGTGTGCCCGGTTCCTGCGCGATGTTTACATTGAAATATTTTTCAGTGCGTCGCCACGCTGCCGAGCCATCGAGCAGCGCAATATCAGAAGCGCGCGAGCTCATGAAATAGTAATCGAGCGCCGGGTTGTAGAACTCGGTCATCACGCTGCGTTTATTGTCGATTTTCATTCGGTAGACACTGCCGCCGTCG
>JANNWU010000510.1:0-5264 GCA_031408755.1 Gemmatimonadaceae bacterium
GAGCGGGACGATGGCGTCGTGCTCATTGACCAGCATTCTGCACACGAGCGCGTGCTGTATGAACGGCTGATGATTCGACTCAATGGCGGTGACGCTGTCATTCAGACTTTGCTCTTTCCGCTGACATTGCACCTGAGCGCCGCCGAGGCTGACGCGTTCGAGGCCCACCGTGATGCATTCGTCGCGCTTGGCTTTGGCATCGAAGGGTTTGGTGGTCAAACGTTGGTGGTGCAGAGCGTGCCAATGCCGCATCACAGATTCGATGCGGAGCGTGCGCTGCGCGAAACGCTCGCGTCGCTTGCCGGCGATCGAATTGCGAGCACCGCGTCTCGGCATGAGCGGTTGGCGATGACTGTGGCGTGCAAGGCCGCTGTGAAAGCAGGTGATGTCCTTTCTGTGAGTGAGATGCGCGCTCTCTTCGCTGATCTCTCGCGAACGACGTTACCGGCGCACGATGTGCACGGACGAGCGACCATTGTGCAATTGAGTTGGGATGAGCTGGAACGGCGGTTCGGACGTGCGTGATGTCGCAATTATCTGTGGCCCAACTGCTGCTGGGAAATCGGCGATCGCGATGGCGTTGGCTGCGCAGAGCGGTGCTGTTATTGTCAGCGCGGATTCGCGTCAGATTTATCGGTCGTTCGATATTGGCACAGCGAAGCCGAGTGCGCACGATCGCAGCGTGGTCACGCACGAAGGCATTGACGTGGTTGAGCCGATCCATCGTTACTCAGCAGCGCAGTGGGTCGAACATGCGTCGCTGTGGCTCGCGAACGCCGATGCGAAGGGCAGCCCGGTTGTGATCGTCGGCGGTACTGGATTTTACCTGCGCGCACTTGAGACGCCGCTCTTTGAGTCTCCACCGTTAGCGCAGGACAGTCGCGCCGCTGTACTTGCAGAACTGGATCTGATGTCGACAGATCAATTGCGTGAACAGTGTCTTGCGACTGATCCAGGCCGTGCGCATCTAGGTCGCACGCAACTCTTGCGCGCGCTTGAAGTGTTTCGTTTGACTGGTCGTCCATTGAGTACGTGGCTGCACGAGAACCAGCGGACGAGTACCGTCCGCGGACATTATTTGCTCGTTGATCCAGGGGCAGAGTTGCAGAGACGTATCACATCGCGAGTGCACCAGATGCTGGACATAGGTTGGGAGGCCGAAATCGAAACGCTGGCGCGCTCGGTGCCTGACAGCGCACCGGCGTGGAACGCCTGCGGATACTCACTGCTTCGCCAAGCGTTGACTGGCACCATGTCGCGCGACGCCGCCATCGAACGAACGATTATTGACACTCGACAGTATGCGAAACGTCAACGCACGTGGTTTCGTCACCAGTTGCCGCCGGAACGCGTGACAACACTTGATCCAACACGAGTTGACGCGCAGCAGCGCGCAATTGACTGGTGGCGCACCTTGGCACCGTCGGAGACACAATGAAGATCGGAATCACCTGCTATCCCACCTACGGTGGATCAGGCGCGATGGCCACCGAGCTCGGTATCGCGTTGGCCGCACGTGGGCACGAAATCCATTTCATCACATACGCGCAACCATTTCGGCTGCCCGCGTATCTGCCGCGCGTGTTCTTTCATGAAGTCGATGTCGGTCGGTATCCGTTGTTTGAGTATCCGCCGTACGATTTGGCGCTCGCCGTGCGTATGCACGCAGTCGTGCTGAGTGCGAAGTTGGACGTGCTGCATTGCCACTATGCTATTCCACACGCCACCAGTGCGTGGATTGCGCGCGAGATGCTGAATGAAACAGGTGATGACGTCGCCGTCGTGACCACGCTGCACGGCACCGATATCACCATTGTTGGCCAAGATTCGTCGTACCGCGCGATTACAAAATTTTCTATCGAGAAATCAGATCGTATTACGGCCGTGTCGGAACAGTTGCAGCGCGAAACGATCAACGCGTTTGGTTGTTCGGGATGCAAGGTCGAGGTCATTCATAACTTCATCGATCCGTCGGTGTACGATCGCTCGCGCTACCCCGGTGCGCTGAGCAACGTGCTGGCGGCGTCGGGCAAAGTGCTGATGCACGTGAGCAATTTTCGTCCGGTCAAGCGTACGCTCGACGTGATTCGCATCTTTGCGAAAGTGTCTCATGCGCTGCCTGCGACGCTCGTTATGGTGGGTGACGGTCCTGACCGCGGTGTCGCACAAGATGAAGCCGTTGCGCTTGGCGTGGCCGATCGAGTGCAGTTTCTTGGCCGCATCGATAATGTCGCGCCATTGCTGGCTGGCGCTGATCTGTTCCTGCTGCCATCAGAGCAGGAGTCATTTGGATTGAGCGCTCTCGAGGCGCTGGCGTCGGGCGTTCCTGTGGTTGCATCGTCCGCCGGAGGCATCCCAGAAGTGGTGCAAGATGGTGTGACTGGTGCGCTTCGACCGGTTGGCGATGTCGACGCGATGGCAGCGGCAGCGATCAGCATCCTGTCGAACGAGGCACGCTGGCATCAGATGAGCGCAGCCAGTGCCGCTGACGCGCGTGCCCGGTTCAGCGAGGATCGCGTGATCGGCCAGTATGAAGCGACCTACGAGGATGCATTGGCAGCTGCGGGTGCGCGCCGCCGGCTCCGCAATATTGCTGGCGCGTAAGCCATCAGAGTCAATCCCATGCTCGTTAGATTTCAACGTTCGGTGCGGTCTGATTCCACACCGTCACGCATCTCTTGTCGGTATTTATGAACGTTTTTCAGGCGCTCGTCCTTGGGATTGTGCAAGGACTGACCGAGTTTCTTCCGGTCAGCAGTTCGGCTCATCTGAGCCTTGTGCCGTACATCTTCGGGTGGACAGATCCGGGGCTCGCGTTCGACGTTGCCTTGCATCTCGGCACGCTGGCTGCTGTGCTGTGGTATTTCCGCGCAGAATGGATCGCGCTGACAAAAGCGGGTATCGAAATTCTGCGTACACGTCAGATCGTTAGTGAAGAGCAATGGCGTGCGGTGTACATCGTCATTGCAACAATTCCAGGTGCGATCGGTGGGCTTATGTTGAAGAATTACGCAGAAACCGTATTCCGTTCGCCGATAATCACCGCCGTCATGCTCATTGTTCTCGGCACGCTACTGTGGGCCGCTGATCGATTCGCAACACAGCGTCGCAACATGTCGGGCTTTCGTTGGGTGGATGCACTGCTCATTGGCTTGGCGCAAGTTGCCGCACTCGTGCCCGGCGTTTCACGCTCCGGCGCAACGATGACTGCCGGTCGCGCGCTCGGCTTCGATCGAACCACCGCTGCGACGTTCAGCTTCCTCATGTCAATGCCAATCACCGCGGCGGCGGCCGTTGTGAAGGTTCCGGAGGCGCTCGCGGAAGGCATCACAATGCCAATCGTTGTTGGCATTCTTGCGTCAGGAATCAGCGGATGGTTAGCAATTTCTGTGTTACTCAAGTACGTCTCAACAAAAAGCTTCGGCGTGTTCGCTGTGTATCGCTGGGTGCTCGGCCTGGTCATTCTGTGGCTCATCTACACACGCGGCGCGTAGTGAACGCTGCAGCCCCTCTCGCAGTGTACGACTTCATTGCATGTGACGCGCTCGCAAAGCGATGTGGCGTCCCGCGAGTAATGGCTGTCGAAAGTTGCGAGAGTACGATGGATCTCGCGCACGCACTTGCTGCCGAAGGTGCACCGCACGGCTCCGTGATCGTTGCAAATCAACAGAGGGCAGGTCGTGGTCGCGCGGGGAAGTCATGGACTTCAGCCAGCGGCGCGGGTGTCTGGACAAGTGTGATTCTGCGGCAGCGACGTGATGCACAAGGTGGCGTGTTGTCGTTGCGCACGGGGATCAGGTTAGCGCCGGCGCTGGACAGATACGTGAACACCAGCGTGCAGCTCAAATGGCCGAATGATTTGTATGTCGACGGTCGGAAGCTCGCGGGAGTGCTGACTGAGGCGCGTTGGCGCGGCGATGCGCTCGAGTGGATTGTGGTAGGAGTTGGCGTCAATCTGCGACACGCTCGCGGTGCCGAACCTTTAGCAATCGCAACACTCGGTACCGATGCATCGCGTGCCGATGTACTGGTGGATGTCGTAAGAGCCGTCGTTGGTGCCGCAGACGGCGGCGGCGAACTGAGTGCGGGCGAGATGGCGGACTTCACTGCGCGCGACGTAGCGCTTGGTCGCGAAATCGTCGCTCCGCTGGTCGGAACGGTTTTGGGTATCACGAGCGCCGGTGGTCTGCGCGTTCGGACCGCTGCTGGGGATTGTGTTGCAATCGCTGGCTCTCTGATGCTGCGTACACCTCTCGCGGAGTGATTTAATGTTGCTTGTCTGCGATGTCGGTAATACTGAAGCGACAATTGGCTTGGCTGACGCGGAACGAATCGTCGCGCACTGGCGCGTAACAACGAACGTGTCGCGCACGCCGCATGAATTCGCACTGATGCTTCGTGGTCTCTGCGACTTGGAATCTCGCGATCCAGCGATCGTAACTGGTGCCGCGATTGGATCGGTTGTCCCCGGAATCACCGCAGCGTTGGCGGAGGGTGTCACGATCGCGTTTGGCGTGACGCCGCGATTGATCGACAGTAGTACGTCGCTACCTATCACGCTCGACGTTGACGAGCCGCAAACCGTTGGCGCGGATCGCATCATCAACACGTTGGCGGCGAGTCGTATCTATACGCGCGATTGCATCGTGGTGGACTTGGGTACCGCGACGACCTACGACTGTATCACGCGCGATGGTGTGTTTATTGGCGGCGTCATCGCGCCTGGTGTACTCACATCGCTCGAGACGCTGACACGACGCACGTCAAAGCTTCCCGCGACAGAGTTGCGCGCTCCGTTGCAGGTGATAGGTCGGCGCACGGAGGAGTGCATCCGCGCTGGCGTGCTGTTTGGCGCCGTGGATGCGATCGACGGCATCGTGCGACGGATCAAGTCGGAGTGGCCCACAGGCCGGGATGCGTTGGTTATTGGTACCGGCGGATTGGCGGCAATGCTGCAGCCGTGGTGTCCCGTTTTGGAGGTCGTAGATCCCGATCTTACCCTCAGAGGGCTTCAGATTGCGCACAGCCTCCTTACCGCCGACTTGGCAGACTAAGCCGCTCGATCAACGATCAAGGGGTCAACGATCAAGGCGATCAAGGGGTCAGGCGATCAAGGGGTCAGAGATCTTGATCGGTCGATAATGGGGTCCGATCAACGGGGCAGAGATGTTGTTCGGATCAAGAAAAATGGGCCCATAATCTGGGTTAAAAATCATTTTACCCTTGATAGCAGGGATAAAAATAAAAGACACCGTGAAAGGAAC
>JANNWU010000511.1:0-8723 GCA_031408755.1 Gemmatimonadaceae bacterium
CGCTGTTGATGATCGGCGGCATTTTTCTCTGCTATGAAGGTTTCGAAAAAATCTGGCACAAGTTCTTTCACTCGTCAGAAGATGACGCCGTTGAAGGCGCGGCTCGGAAGCAACGCATGAACGCCATGGCCGATCCATCAATTGACGCCGCAACACTGGAACGCGATAAAATCAAAGGCGCGATACGCACAGACTTTATCTTGTCTGCGGAAATCGTTGTGATCTCGCTTGGCACGATGTCGACGGAACCGATCACGCAGCAGATCGTGTCACTGAGTCTGCTCGCGATTGCATTCACTGTGTTGGTGTACGGTCTCGTCGGCGCGATTGTAAAGCTGGATGATTTAGGCATCCGACTTCGGCGCAACGTGAAAGCCGGCACGCGCGAAACTGTCGGGCAGCGCTTTGGCGCGTTCATCCTTCTTGGCGCTCCGCTCATGATGAAAGCGCTTTCGATACTCGGCACTGCGGCGATGTTTATGGTCGGCGGCAGTATCATCGCGCATGCGATTCCCGCGATCGAACACGTGATCGCCGGTTGGACGGCGAGCAGCGGTGCATTTAAAGGCGTGCTCACCACAGTGCTTGACGGTCTGACGGGTGTGCTCGTCGGCGCAGCGACGTTGGCGATTGTGTCTGGTATCAAAATGTTACTGCCGCGCAAAAAAGCCGCCGCCGCGCACTAGGTACTCGGTGCGCGAACGGTTTGCGTTAGCGCGCTGGTCGAGCTCGTACAGGTTTGCGCGCACCTTTCCCAGCCACGCTGACCAGTGTGCGATAAATCATTTCCGTTCCCTGCTGCAACGACGCGACACTCACGCGCTCGTCGTTGCCATGCATGCGACGTAATTCATCGTTCGTGATTGGATAGGGATAGATGCCGTACACCGGCACGCCACGGGAACGCCACGCAGCGGCATCAGTCCCTGCTTGAAAGAGATATGGCGTCACTTGCGCTGTAGGCCACTGCGCCTTCGCTTCACGCGCCAGCGTCTGATACAGCTCCGTTTCGACAGACGATGGCGTGATGGTCTGCCCTGGCACAGCACCAGCCGCTGGAATATTCCATCGCACAGCAACCCGCGAGTTGTTCACAAGCCGCTCGATCAGTGTCACCATTTCGCGTGGATCAGTACCCGGAATCAGACGCAGATTCAGCGTTGCTTCGGCAGATCCGGGAATGACATTCGAACGAAAGCCACCGCTAATCAAGACGGGCGCGATGGTGTTACGCATGATTGCGTGTAGCAACGGATCACGCGAGATGACGCTATCCGCGCTCAGAACCTCAGCTGGCGTTCCATCGACAAGCTGCTGGAACATGCGCGCTGTGTCACCCGTGCTGGTAGCGCCGATGGTGCGGAAGAATTGCCGAGTTTCTGCGGTCAGCTGCACTGGCGTTTCGTGCGCGGCAATGCGCGCGATTGCGGCCCCAAGTGCTGCGATTGGATTGTCTGGCAGCGGCATCGACGAGTGCGTGGACGTGCCGGTCGCGGTGAGCGTAATCGACACCACTGATTTATCAGCCGTTGAAATGCTGACGTAGCGCACGCGGTCCGCGTCGTCTTTGATAATCCAACCGCCTTCGTTCAACGCGAACTCTGCATCCATAAGCGCCCAATGCTCGCGTGCGAGCCAGCCGGTGTTCATCGGCGCACCTTCCTCATCGGCTTCCGCCATAAAAATCACGTCGCGCGCCAGCGGTATTCTGCGTTCGGCCAGTCGCAACGCAGCGATCGCGAACACCGCTATGCCACCCTTAAAGTCAATCGCGCCGCGACCATAGACATGGCCATCACGGATGATTCCCGCGAATGGATCCAGCGACCACTTCTCGCGTTCAACGCCTACAACATCGGCGTGCGCCGCGAGTAGGACCGGTCGCTTGCTGCCATCGCCGCGAAGGCGCGCAATGAAGTGCACCTTGGCCGAGTCGGGCGTCGGGATAATCTCAACGACAAATCCTGCGGCACGAAATCGTGGTGCGAGCAACTCGGCAAGCGCTTGCGTTCTGCCTGGCGGGTTGCTGGTGTTGATGCGAATGAGCTCCGCCAGCAGCGCCGATGTTGGGTCTGGCGTTGTACCTTGGGCGCCGAGCAGCGCGGCAAACAAAACACCAATGGCGTGCAGGCCAACGTGCGTCGCACGACAGATCGTTTGGCGTCGTGGCACGCGCACAAAGGAGCGTGGAGCGTGCTGCGACCGCAGAAACAGAGTGCGCATTGGATGTGCCGTCAGCGAGAAGTGGAAGCATGCATACATCGAAGTCAATCCAACATTCGACTACACCCACAACAACCCGGTGTGTAACACCCACAACAACCCGGTGTGTAACACCCGCAGTAACACTTACGGCAACATCACCGGCAACCTCACCGACCTCCTCACCGACCTCCTCACCGACAACCTCACCGATAACATCACCAACAACATCACCGACAACATCGCCGACAACATCACCGACAACATCACCAACGACAGCTACAACAACGCACGCAACACCACGTCCGCAAGCTAGGCGATGTGAAAATCGTCAATCGCCCTTACGCGATATCGCCTGCTCCGCCAAACAATCGTGCGGTCCACGAGCGCGTGCAACAGGTGCAGGGGCTGCGCGAGCTCGGAGATCATCGACCAGAACGGGTGATGCCGAGCGGCGCCGGTGAGCCTCTGCTGTAACGCACGCAGTGTGAGCGATCGGCAGAGCATCACCACGACGATCAATATCGCGCTACTGACGGACGGTGCGGACGCTGCCGCGAACAGCAGCAACCACAGCATGACCGGCGATGCACATGTCGTAACCGCGATGCACACTTGCATGGCAACTGACTCCCCGCGAACCAACAGCGTCGCAAACAGGAACCAGCGGTGCATCTGTTGCCTGTAGCGCACCATACTGGAGATCGTGGTGACGATACTCACTGGTGCGATAGTCTGAACCAGCGAGCCACCGTACGCGCGAATGTGTAGTGCCAGCGCAAGGTCGTCGGTCAGATGTTGCAGTATGGGTGCGAATCCGGTTAGCTCTCGAAGGTATGCGCTCCGCGTTGCGTAGCACATGCCGTTAATCGTGATTGGCGCCGCAAATACTGTGGGCGGCAAGTACGTCATTGCCGAATTGTTATTCACGAATTGCGACATCAGTTGACCACCAACCGTGCGACTCTCGCGATAGAAAGGCAGCGCAGTCACCAAATCTCCCGTCTGCAATCCGCGCAGCAGAGTGTCTAGTGCGGCGGCGGTCAGGAGAGCGTCGTCATCCAGAACCAGTATCACCGGCGTCGCGATCAATGGCAGCGCTGCATTTAGCTTGAACGTCTTCGGATTGACGCCATCGGGAGCGGAATCACAGCGCACAATCTGAATGTTTCGTGAAGGATTATCGCGCTGAATAGCATAAGCGATATCCTGAGCGGTGACATCATCGACATCCACAAGCCAACAGAATGCAACAGTTGACAACGCGACAACATTACTTTCAAGCATCTGAGTGAGTGTCGGATCACCACTCAGAATTGGTGTCACCACTGTCACATCGATCGGCGTACAACTCGGCAAATTACTCACATCAGCCTTCGTGGATTTGCTGCGTGCGACTGCCAAGAGCACCAAGGCAGCCTTGCCGACAAGCAGCGTGATGTAGAGCACCGCCCACACTGCGGTCACGCGTCACCTTCGCGCGCCCACTCGGCACGCTGCCACGAGACAAACCGCGTCACGCCGTCGTCCAATGACACTGCGGGCGGCCCAAAATCAGCGACCGCTCGGCTCACGTCAAACGTTCGTGAGAATGCAAACATACTCACGCCAAATCGGGTCACGGGAGGTTCCGTGTTGATGCGGAGCGCACGGTACATGTATTCGACGGCAGCGGCGATGCGCATCGCACGGTGTACGGGCACTTTGCGCGTCGGTAATGGCATGTCGAGCCGCCGCAGCACGTCGAGCAGAAGCAGCTGTAGCTCAATTGGACGTGCATTGGTGACGTTGTACTCGGTCGCGACTGAAGTTCCTGTGGCAGCGGCGAGCAAGTAATCACACAGCACGTCGATGTAGATCAGGTCGCCGAGCACTGGGCCATCTTTCACAGTGAAGACGGGCAACGCGCCGCGACGCGCCGCCGCCAGCACACGCGGGAACAACACTGTGTCACCGGGGCCGAATACCGCACGAGGACGCACAATAACGTGTGACCAGCGATACTCGTTCACCAGTAACTCGCCCGCATACTTGGTAGCAGCGTACTCGTTGATGAACGTCGGACCAATGGGCGTTGACTCGGTCACGTTGAGTTGGTGCGCGTCACGGTAGTACACCGAGGTAGATGACACGTACACCAGTCGCGACACCTGATGCCGCTCGCAAAACGCGATCACATTGCGCGTCGCATCAACATTTTGTGCTTCAAATTCGCGAGGTCGCCCCCACGGAGATGCCCGTGCCGCTGCATGGATGACGACGTCCGGACGAAACGGGATTTCGAACGGTTGCGAGAGATCAACCTGCGAGTAATTCGGCAGTGCACAAGCGCGTCGAGACACGCCGTGCAGCTCCAGATCTGCCCGAGCTGCGAATTGCCGCAGGAATGCTCCGCCTACAAATCCGGATGCGCCGGTCACGAGAATGCGCACAGTGCTATCAGGTTGCAGAGTTGTAAACGCAAACCGGCCCGTCACAACGCTGCGACGGACCGGCGACACGACGTGCAGTCAGCGTGTCATTCGCTCACGACGCGCTTCACGAGCGTTCCCGCGGGTAGCACGGTCGTCGCACTAAACGCATTGATCAGTGCCAGCTGCGCAATCGGAATTACTGACGGATTCTGTGTGTTGAACTGCGTCAACGTCATTGGTGTGTTGAGTTTCACAATCCGCACCCGCTGCGGTTTCACATCAAGCAATCGCTGCTCCGTCACACGCTGAAAGCTACCGATCGTTTGACGAAACGCGGCGTCGTACGTTTGAATTTGTTGCCGCGGCGTGATGCACATCAGCTGGTATGTGGTGCCGTCGAGTTGAATGTAGGCGACGTATCCTGCGAGCTGACTGCCGTCCTGATTCTGCGCGACAAACTGCCCTACTGCTGCTGGGTTTCCGTTTACGGGTGTTGTACCAACCTGACCCGCTTGCACGCCCTGCTGTTGCAGAAACTTCTGCAACGCCTGCTGTGGCGCGACATTTCCTGCCAAAGTCAGCGCAATTTGTGCATCGCCTTGCGCGCTGCCGCCAACCACCTGTTCAGCGCCATTCTGCGTGCGCCATCCCGCTGGGAAATCGAAGCGAAACTTTAGCGTGGGATGAATGAACGCCGTCTGCACGAAGTATCCATTCCGTGGATCTTCGCCGAACACCATCCCATCAATTCGACGTAAGAACGCATCGCGCTCAACCTTTGCACCGGTAAACGATCGATTCGCGGCGGTAATCCGCTCGTTCGTGCGTGCAACACGATTACCCGGATCGGGATGTGTAGACAACCACTCAGGCGTTCCGCGTGATCCTGCACCGCCCGACACACGTTCAAGCGTCTTAAACATCTCGGCCATTTCAGCAGGCGCGTAATTCGCCGCCGTCATGTACTTAAAGCCAAGCTCGTCGGCCTGCGTTTCGTCATCACGACCAAACTTCAGGAACAGCACGCCGAGTCCTTGCGACATCGCGTTGCCAAACTGTTGCAGCTCAGGCTTTGCGATCATCGCGCCTATCATGCCGATCTGCAAAATTTGCTGCTTCGACATTTGACTGACAGAATGCTTCGCCGTGACGTGGCCAATTTCGTGGCCCAGTACCGACACGAGCTGCGCTTCCGAATTCATGTATGTGAGAATTCCGCGCGACACAAAGATCGGTCCACCTGGCAGTGCGAACGCGTTCACGATGCCATCGTCGACAACGGAGAAACTCCACGGTAGATCGGGGCGCTCCGACGTACGCGCGAGACCCATGCCAAGTCGCTCGACGTATTTTTGCACAGCGGTGTCGGCGTAAATACCCATCTGCGCCGCGGCCGCCTTCGCGCCCTCTTGACCCATCGCAATTTCTTGCTGTTTGCCCACCAGCGAGAGTTCACGTCGGCCGGTGGCAGGATTGGTCGCGCAAGCCGTCGTCAGCAGAGCAAACGACAAGACGGGCAAGACTCGTATGGCAGCTCGAAGCAGGCGGGCTTCGGCAAAATGCAAAAGTGACATCATTGGCTCCGGCGGGACCGTGAAGGACGGACAACAACCGCACTCAGCGGGATGCCGCACTGGACATCCGACTCGACTGAAATCTGGTACACCGGACGGCCTCGGCGTATCGGTCGATCGAAAATGGTGAGCGCTGCCCGGCTATGCCTCGAGCCCGGATGCGTTGTGGATGCTCGCTGTTGACGAATTGCCTTTTTATGCGCATACTCAGGCACACAACATGCGCATATGGAGGCGTTATGGCAAAACGCGTGAAAAGAGCCGATCCAGAAAAATTGATAGGCGGGCTCGCAGAGCTGGACGTAAATCCAATAACGGTCAGACCCGCCGGAAGGCCGCCAACGAAGCAGCGCACGAATCTCACCATTGATCCCGCGGCGGTGGCGCGGGGGGAAGCGTTCAGCGGCGAACAAGGCGTGAGTCTCTCGCAACTGGTCACGGATTTCCTGTACGCGCTGCCTTCGACTTCCGGGAGCCCGACGGCGGTGATGGAATCGTTCTCGCCGCCAGTCCGTCGCCTCTTTGGTGTTGCGTTGAATACGACTGCCGATCGTGACCTTTACCGGACACACCTGCAGGCGAAGTACGACCGCGAGTGATGCCACGGACAACGCGTGTAACTCAGAGATCGCTCCTGATTGATACGAACATCGTTCTCGATCTGATTCTTGGTCGCGAGCCGTGGGCACTTGATGCCGCGCGGTTACTCGACGCGATCTCGCGAGGCGCAGCTCGCGGTTTTCTCGCGGGCCATGCGGTTAGTACCGTCCACTATTTAGTTGAAAAGGCGGCAGATCGAGCAACGGCAAACACTGCGATTGCTGACATACTCCAACTTGTTGTTGTTGTGCCACTTGATGGCGCGGACTTTCAACGCGCGCTGGCGCTCGGTATGCACGACTACGAAGACGCTGTTCAAGTCTCTGCAGCGCTGAGAATTGGTGCAGACTTTATCGTCACGCGAAACAGCAAGGATTTCTCCGGTTCACCGATCGCTGTTCGCACACCGAGCGAAATTCTCGCGCTTCTGCACGTCACGCCATCCGACGGATAAATAATGTGAGTTGTTTTCCGTCAGCACATGATCGGCGGCGCTGCATCGGTTACTGAACTACTGCCAGCGAAACACCCGCAACGCAACCGCCAGACACACCACCAGATACCCCACCAGCACGGCAATCTGCGGCAATACGCCGCTTAGCCCCACGCCTTGGAGCATGATCGCGCGCATCCCGTTCACCAGCGCAGTCAGCGGCAACGCCTGCACAATTGGCTGAATCACGGCCGGGAAGTTCGTAGCGGAAAAGAAAACGCCCGAGAAAATCCACATCGGCAGCATCACAAAGTTCGCGAGGCCTGACACACCTTCGATCGTGCGTGAACGCGAGGAGAGCAACAGGCCAATCGCACCAAATGACGCCGCGCCAATTAGCGAGATGAGCGCGAGCGTGACCAGCGAGCCCCGAATTGGCACATCAAGCACCCACACACCGAACGCCAGCAGCACCACAACTTCAAGACCAAGAAACGCGAGTCGCGACAGCACGAACGACATCAAGTACTCAAGCCGCGACATCGGCGTTGCGATCAATCGCTTCAAAAGCTTTTTATTGCGCTGCGTGACGATCGCAAACGCCAGACTCCAGATGCTGCTCCCCATGATGTTCATGGCCAGCAAACCGGGAAGAAAGAAATCGATGTAGCGCGATCCACGTTCGCGCACTGTCACATCACGAATCGTGACGACATCTGCGCGACCACGCGCACGTTGCAAAATGTCATCAGTGATCTGACGCGCGGCGCGCGACTCTGGGCGCGCCGGATCAAACCGATACTCAACACTGCCATTCGGTTGCGCGACAACAACCAGTGCCGCCGTACCAGTACGCAAGACCTGCTCAACACTGTCGGCAGAAATCAGACGCGCGCGCACCGGCGCAGAATCACCCGCTGACGCCGCCAACAATGCCGCGCTCAAGCGCGCTGCCGAGCTGTCAGTGCTTGTCGGCTTCACCATCGCAATGATCGACTGTTCCGGTGCCTTGTCGCGAAACGCAATCGCAAGTCCTCCGGCGAGCAACAGCGGAAACACGAAGGTCCAGAACACCGCTTCTGGCTCGCGAATGAATTCACGAAACCTCGCCAGCGTCAACTGCTTTAAAGATTGTATGCGCATCTGTTAACCGTCTCGCAATTCACGGCCTGTCAGCGCGACGAATACATCTTCAAGTGTCGCGCTGTGCGTGCTGAGCTCAGCCCATCGTATCTCTCGCTCCGTCGCCAGCGCGAGAAGCGCGGGCAGCGACGCCTGCACGGAACCCACGCGCAACTCGTAGCCCGACGCCGTTTCTCGGCCGCCAATTACATCAGGCAGCGCTAACAGTTCCGCGATGGCGATTGGATGCAACTCGACACCAGTCTCAGCCACGCCCAACTTAATGACATGTTCCGCCCCCAGCGACGCGATCAATTGCTGCGGCGTACCAAGCGCAATCACTTTGCCATGATCGATAATCGCGATGTTGTCGCACAG
>JANNWU010000512.1:0-5087 GCA_031408755.1 Gemmatimonadaceae bacterium
CTGCAGCCTATGCCTGGTGTTAGGTCGCCGCGCGGGCTGTGTAGAAGTCGTGTCGCCGCGGCCATGGACCAAGCGGAGGCGCTTTACGATTCGACCAGATCACAACGACCGGTGAATGATGACCAGCATCCGAGTATTCAAGCACGCTACTTTGACGCTGTCGATCGCTGCGTGTTCACCGAACCGGGCGGACTGGCAGCCAGTGACAGACAGCAATGGCGTCCTGACAATTGTTGATCGCAAGACGGGCCGATCGTGCACTGCACCTTACAACGGTCTGCAGCTCGCGTTTGCCACACAGCGTATCGAGCAGGTGTGGTATTGCACCGTCGGTCCCTCAAGGTCGGAGTTGGCTGGTGGCAAAGCCGTGGTGTCGACCGATCTGGCGGACTCTGTGAAGTAGTCTGCTGGGACCACGCATCGTCAAATGGCAACGCTAAGGTTGAATCGGAGGGGGGTAGTGACACAGCGCTCAAACTGGCAAGAGTCCGATCTGCTCGCATTGGTTGGAGCCGGAGAGAAAGAGAGCCTGACATTAGAGTACAAGGCGTGCGACGCACTCGGGACGTCCGATGGCAAGAAGAACGAGGTCAGCAAGGATGTGTCTGCGCTAGCAAACTCTGCGGGCGGAACGATCATTTATGGAATGCTCGAAGATGGCCATGTCCCCGTCGGGCTAGACGTCGGTTACGATCGTGGAGCGCTTTCCAAGGAGTGGCTCGAGCAGGTTATTGCTTCGAGAATCCAGCGCCGGATCGACGGCGTTGTGATTCACGAGGTGGAATTGGAGACAACAAATGCCGGTCGAGTGGCATATGTCGTCTCAATCCCGCAGAGCCTACGAGCGCCGCACCAAGCGAGCGACAAGAAGTTTTACAAGCGATTCAATTTTCAATCAGTACCGATGGAGGAGTATGAAGTGCGCGATGTGTCGCGCAGGAGCGAGGCTCCGGACCTGACCATGCGTTTCTTCGCCGAGCCTGCTGGCGCTGAATCAGTTCCGGGGCAACCTCCACATGCGCAGCATGTCGCGATTTCCGCGAGCGTCAGTAACCTCTCATCTGCGCCAGCGAACCACGCTGTGGTGCAAATTCTCCTTGACAACCGCCTTACCTGCCTTGACCGGCCGTCAGGGCTAAACGCGAATGGTGTGCTATCGCTTTCAATCGGTCAGACTCCGTACGCATGCACCTGCTGGCAGTTGAATCATTCCGTGCCGGGTCAGCTTCCAATCTTTGAAGGAATCGCATTTAATCTCTTCGACCGCCCCATCAAAGTGCGAGTTGAGAACGATGGTGTCTACGCAGTTGGCTGCCAGTTGCTCGCGCCGGGAATGGCGCACAAAGTCATTGGCGCGCTCATGTTGTGCAAAGGCGAGCACGTCGTGATGCTACCGAATCAGTGAGTGACGACCTAACATCGGCATGTGCCAGCCGGAGTGCCTCAAGTTCCGGTGCGTGGTAGGTTCCCCGGTGCGGGCACTCCGCAGGCAATGCTGGTGTTAGACACCCAACCGGCTTTCGATGTAGGTTTCAGGTACCCACAGGGAGTTTTGATGCCGACGAGTCAGCTGCCTATCCATAGCGATCCTGAAATCATGGGCGGAACCGCCGTGTTCGTCGGCACACGGGTGCCCGTGCAGACGCTCCTCGATTACCTCGAGGCCGGTGATCCGCTCGACGAATTTCTCGAGAACTTCCCCAGCGTGTCGCGCGACCAAGCGATTGCGGTGCTGGAACTCGCGAAGGAGATGCTGCTCGCGCGAGCCGCTGCGGCGTGACGTCCGGCATACCCGGCCGCGTCCTCTTCGACGAGTGCGTACCTCGTAAGCTGCTGCGGGAACTTCCGAACCTCCCCGCTTCGCACGCGATCACGGAAGGATGGGCCGGACACCGGAACGGGCTGCTGATGCGCGCCATGTTGGCTGCCGGTTTTCACACGCTGGTCACCGTCGATCGGAATCTGATTTTTCAGCAAAACGTGGCCGCGAGCGGTCTCGCCGTGATCGTGCTGCATGCCAAATCGAACCGTGTGCCGGATCTCGTGCCGCTGATCCCCGCGCTCCTCACTGTGCTGCCAACAGTGCGGGCCGGCACCGTCACGCACGTCGGTGTCTAACAAGGACATGAGCCTGACAGAGTGCCAGAAGTGTGGGTGCGTGGCAGAATCATCGGGCGGGCACTCTGCAGGCTATGCCTGGTGTTCGGCAGCTTTCAGTGTTACGTGTCTTTCGAAAATTCACTTCTACCCGGGAGATTCGCTTGTTCCTTCGCTCGCTGACGATCAAGAACTACATGGTCCACCAAGAGACGGAACTTGTTCTCCAGCCGTTAACGGTGTTCGTGGGACCGAATGGTGGAGGGAAATCGGCGCTTTTTGACGCCCTTCTGAACTTCTCGATGGTGTCGCGAGGCAACCTTCGGCAAGCATTCGGACCGTACCCGTACTCGTTCCATGCCACTCGCTACAGAAGCGCAAGCAAGGTTTCCAAGATCGGATTCCGTGTTGAGATGGCAAGGTCGCACACCTCGCCTGACTCAATTCTGTACGAGTTGGACTATGCGCAGACTGGGACCGCCGATGATGCACCGCAATTCAACATCGCGCACGAACGAGTAACAAAGCTGCCAAGCAACGAAGTTCTCTTTGATCGGCACAACCCCGATAAGTATTCGATAACGAAAGTTGTTGACCTCGCTAACGATCGAAGCATTCTGGCAGCGTTGCGGTATGCGAAGAATCAAGGCGAAGTTCAGGGTGTCGACGAGCTACTTGACTATTGTACGCAGCAGATCAGCAGGTTTAATCGGTTCCGACTTGACCCGAGCATTCTGTCGCAAGCGAGCAGACTTCCCGATCCGAGTGGCGAAGTTAGTCCGCGACTTGGGCATCACGGCGAGGATCTCGCTGCCGTACTTTACCACTTGGATGAGAAGTCTGATCCAGCGTTGGAGATGATTCGAGAGCGAGTGAAGCAGATCGACCCTGCTTTCACCGACTTCGATTTCATCACCGTGGGCACGGAGCGTATCGCGTTCTCCATGGAGTACTCCGATGCACGGCAACTCGTTCCTGCTTCTCGGCTTTCGGCTGGCACTCTGACGTTTGTCGGGCTCGTGGCACTCGTTGCAACGTCGCAACGGCCACCGGTCTTAATGATCGAAGAACCAGAAAACGGGCTGACGCCGCAAGCGATTGAGCAGTTTTACAAGGCTGTCAGGGAACTGGCGCTCCACGAAGATGAAACAAAGCGAAGCCAAGTGTTGATGTCATCGCACAGTCCATTCGTGATCTGCGAGGCTTGGAACGGCGAGGATCGCGATTTTGTGTATCAGGTGAAAGTAGACTCTGGGCGCGCGCTCGTGCGAAAGTTCTCCGAAGTAGTTTCAGCGCATGGTATCCAACTGTCGAAGTCAAAGCACGAAGGAAGAACAATTCTCGGACTCGCTAATGCAAAAGAGGTGATGTCCGGCTACATGTCGTAGACTGCCGAACATCTGCATGTGCCAGCCGGAGTGCCTCCAGTTCCGGTGCGTGGAAGTTTGAACGGTGCGGGCACTCCGCAGGCAATGCTGGTGTTAGGCGCCACGCAGTGAGCCTCGGTGTCGGGCGGTTGCGTCGCGATGCAAAATATTGTATGCTTTCGCGGTGACCGACAAACTTGTCGAGTGGCTGGGTTCGTCGCGCGCTGATCTCCGGGTGTTGCCCGACGATGCGCGTCGGTCGCTCGGCGTGGAACTGCGGCGTGTCCAACAAGGGCGTGCGCCGCGTGACTCCAAGCCGATGCCCGCCGTCGGTCCGGGCGTGGCGGAGATTCGGGCGCGGGATGCGTCCGGCGCATTTCGGTTGATGTACGTCGCGAAGTTTGCGGACGCGATCTACGTGTTGCACGTGTTTCAGAAGAAGTCGCAGAAGACGGCCAGTTTGGATCTCGAGCTGGCCCGGCAGCGCTATGCCTCGCTTCGGCGAGCTCGCTAAGGGGATTGAGCCATGACCATCCGTCGCACCCGATCGACCGGCAATGTGTTTGAAGACGCCGGCTTCCCGCCGGAGGAAGCGGCGCATTTGTTGATCCGCACGGATCTGATGTTGCAGGTCAGCGACATCATCGAGAAACGCAAGCTCACGCAGCGTGCGGCCGCCATGGCGCTCGACGTGACGCAGCCTCGGATCAGTGATTTGGTGCGCGGTCGCGTCGAGTTGTTCAGCATCGATACGCTTGTCGAAATGCTCAATCGTCTGGGCGTGTCCGTCACGGTCAAAACGACGCGTCGTCGCCGGCGCGTCGCCTAACAAGGACATGAGACTGCGCAGTACCGCCCGCATCGCGGCGTGATAGAATCCGCAGTGCACGGTACTGCGCAGTCTATGTCTGGTGTTAGGGAGCAATCAGCATTGATGAAGCGCCAGGTTCTGTTCTGTGTCGCGCTAAGCATTGCAGCGCCCTTGGGGGCACAGCGCGAAACCCGCGACGCCGCTGCCGAGCGCGCAGCGCGACAGAGTCTCGAGGCCCTGCGCCTAGGTGACTATGCGGGCGCTGCACTTGCTGTCCACCCAGCGCGCTTGCGCGAGACACGCGTACTCTACGACTCGCTCCTGCGCGCCGGCCAGGCGACCTATATCGCTCAGCGCATCTTTCAGTTGCCGGATTCTCAGGCGCTTTTGGGGCTTGACGACGCCGCATTCACAGCCGGGATCTTCCGCTTCGGTTGGATGCTGGATGGTGGCGACCAGTCGATGCGAAAGTTTATCGGCGTCGAGATCGTGGGCACGCTGCGCCAGGGTCGCGATACGGCACACGTCGTATACCGCTACACGCTGCCGCCGAGCGAGCTTCCGCTGCAATCATACACCGTCAAGACGATGCTCCGATGCGGCGCAAGCTGGTGTGCGAATATGCTCGGTGATGTGCGGTCGCTCTATTCGCTTCTCGCCCAACCGATGCGTCGCGTGGGGCCTCCGTAATCGTTCCGTCGTTCGCGTGGTGCTCCCTAACCCGCGTTGCTGCTGCCAACGTGGCCGGAGTCTGGTGAGCAGGATTATTATCTACAGGCCACGTTGCAGCAGAACGCCGTTTCGTTAGGTCC
>JANNWU010000513.1:0-8431 GCA_031408755.1 Gemmatimonadaceae bacterium
GTGGCATCACGCACCACAATTACACCAGCACCGATGCTCTCGCGCAGCGACCGTCGCGGCGCACACGAACCAGAAAAACGAATGCGTGATCGCGGGTTCGCTAACACCAATTAGCCCGCAGGCGATCCGTGCAGAAAATTCCTTATGCGACAAACTCAGCGCCGCATAACGCAGAGTCTGTCACCCCACCACACTCAACGCAAGCCCCACCGCACCAACATGATAGCAACATTAGAACGCCCTAATCCGCGACTGGTATAACTGCTGAGAAACAAGAGAATACGATCTCAATTCTCGCCATGGACCCGGCGTCGCTGGGACAAACAAAACACTGCGTCAACCGCGCACTGCGCACGACACCGCGCATTTGCCGCGATCCTCACCCCATCTCCAAACGCTGCACAGAGTCACCCCGAGTAGCGGCCCAGCATTGCCCAACTCAGTACCAAACACACTCCACACCTGCCATCGTGACTTCGAAAGCCAAGCGCATTTCCCGTCACCACACCACACATGCCGCGCGCCACACGTATCTCACCCCTCAGTCGCGCAGTGATGTGCACCCTGTCACTGCTCGCGCTCACCACAACCCTCGCCGCGCAACGCAGCGCGCTCGCGGGCAGCGTTCGCGATGACCGCGGAGAGCCGGTCGTCGGAGCGAGAGTCACCGTTCGCGGCATCAAAACCGCCGCACTCACCGACGGCGCCGGACACTTCTCTGTCGCCGACGTGCAACTCGGCCTCACCTACATCACCATCCGCGCACCCGGTGCGTATCCAGAAGTCGATATTCTCACCTTCACCGCCGCCGACTCGCTCAACTTCACCCTCCGAATGGTAGGCGAACGCGATGACTCCGTGACTGCGATACGCGAAGCTGAAAAAGAGTTCACCCGCATCGTGCAACGCTACGCACGCGCCACAACATCATCACGATCTGCGCGCGCATTCACCGCGCGCGACATCGCACGACGCTCACCAGCCGTCACCACCGACCTATTCGAAGGCGTCGTCGGCTTCATACTCGGCGGCACGGGATCTTCGGGGCAGGTGTTCAGCACGCGCGACGGATGCGCTGCAACGGTGTTCGTGAACGAAACGGAACGGCCAAACTTCAGCCTCAACGAAATCCGCCCGTCAGAGATCAAATTGCTCCTCGCCTACAACGGCTACGCTGCAATCCCCGCAACACTTCGCTCAGTTCGCGTCGAACCAACCTGCGGCGTGATCGCAGTCCTCACTCGATAACACACTCACATCGACGGTCGCACGTAACGCCACTCACACCACGCCAACGCACCCACAAACGCCGCCTCAAGTAGCAACTGTCCAAGCCCAAACATGGTCGCAGTCGCGCGATATCGCATCGCCATGCCAACGCACACCACGCTCCATCCGGCGTTCGCCACTACCAATAACGAAATCCAGCGTGTCATAACCCGCGCTCCTCGCGATGCGCGTAACGCCAACGTGCCAGAATAAGCAGCGTAGCACACGTTGACGATCGCCATTACCAACAGCAGGGAAGCCGGCAGCGCATACAGCACCGTCAACCAGTCGCGCAGCGCAAACATCAACAGCCCCGCGATCGCCGCAGCGGAACTGTCAAGCCACAACACCCGCTTCGCGAAACGTGTCATCCGCATATGATAGCGGATCGACACGAAATGTTCACGCGCCGCGTGCAACAACGGTCAGCGCTTCGACGGTCGAGCCTGTCGCGCACAGCACTCAGCTACCGCTCACTCCAGCCGCGCACAGCCTGACTACCAAACACCACATTGTCGCGCAGCGGTGACTTGCACAGTTCATACAACGTTCGCGGCTCCGCTGGCGCACTCACCGCGACTAACCGCGCGCGATGCGCTGCCGGAATCACCACGTCCAACGCACGAATGTTGTCCGTCAGCTGCGTGACACTGCTCACACTCATGAACGTTGACGCGAGGCGAGCGCGAAACGCGAGAAGTCCCTGCGCGTCGGAACAACAACGATGCCGGCTTGGCAACCGTAAACCAACATTCCATCACGGCTTGCAGCGAAAACCAAAGGTGGTGTTATCCGACGTACGAAACACAACGTGCCCAGTCGCATAGCTCCGCTGCCAGTTCGCAAACTCTGGAACCGCAATGCGCACATTCACGGCCGAATCACGAACCATGCCCTCGGTATCAACGCCGCTGCGGGCATTACTAAAGAGAAATCGGCCATCGGTGCGAACAAACACCATGCCATCGGCTCCACACGGGCCAACATGCGAAATAATGGTCGAGCTAATTGGTCGTGTGAACTGACGCACGATCGCACCACTGGTCGCATCGAGAACAACTTCGCGTGCAAAATTTCCGTTCGCTACTTCCTCATATGGAAATAGAAGTTGAACTCGCGGCTCACGACCGGTGAGAATGTTTGCGACCGCTGGCTCCAAAAAAACACCATCGCTTGCCAGCGGATAGCGATATGTCCATCGGCTCGCTCCAGAAGTCACATCAACCGCACCAGCTCCACTAAAAGTTGTGTACAGAAGCAGGTTGCTGGCAGAGTCTAGCGCGACCGATTCAAAGATCGTAAAGCCACGACTGCTCGGATCGGCAAACGGGACGACGGTGAAAACACCGGCCTCGGTAAGCGTGATCAGCCGCTGCTGTGCGCTAAACAATGCAGCTTGGATCAAGAAGAATGTGCCATTCGCATAGCCGGCAAACCGCACGCAGTCGTCGACGGATGACGTACACTGGATGCTTGGTGCCCGCCGTGTCCAGCGAACCACGCCCGACGCTCGATCTCGACCGACAAAAACGGTATCGTTTACTAACTCTAGCACGGTGCTCGTGGACGCCGTTATGACAGTACGCACAACAAGCGAATCAATTGGTTGTGTCCACAGCTGCATACCCGTCGCGTCATCTACGACTGTCTCACTTCGCACGCCCGATCCGCTGGTGTAACTGGCGCGGAAGACGTTGCCAACTCCACGGAAGCCTTGCGGAAGGGCAGGAAATGGAACAGTCCAGATACCACGACCAGTTCGAGGATCAACGCCCGACAGCGAGGTTTGCGAATAGGTGAGAAACGCCGACTCAGTCTGCACCGGCACCGTTCCACGCGTGTTCGCGACAAAGAGCGATGGACGCCGCCAACTCGTCACGATAACCGTGTCTCGTGCAGCAAGTGGCCGCGAGTTCGACAGCCCGGGTTGCACAATCTCGTCCGCTGAACTGCACGCGACGATTGCGACGAACGTGCCGCATGTCATCAACATCCAACGCAAGCAACGCGCGCGCTCAGATGGCCGTTTCACGCGCGCGGCGCCTATGCTTCTCCAGTGTACTTTCGGCATGGCAACTCACCAGAGTGATGTTGATACCCTTGCAGGTATCATCAGCGTAGGTCACCGCCGAGTCAAGCCAGACGCACAAGGTGCCTGCCTGGCTCGCCGCGAGGTTCGGACTGTGCGCCTGATCCTAGCACCCCATTTTTCCGATAGGCTAAAACGGCGCCGCACTCTCCACCCGCATAACTTCTCCGCTCACCGGATGCACAAACTCCAATAACTCCGCGTGCAACATCAACCGCTCGCCCTCCTCCGGCGCCGCACGCCCGTACAGCCGATCACCAACAATCGGCGCGTTCAACCCCAACGGATGCGACGTGTGCATCCGCAACTGATGCGTGCGACCAGTGTGCGGCGTCAGCGCAACCTTTGTGCGACCGCTGACACGCTCCAGCACACGCCAAGATGTCACAGCCGCCTTCCCAAACTCGGGATCGTGCACCTGTCGCGGCCTGTCGTCAATGTCAATCCGCAATGCCAGATCGACGATGCCAGAGTCACCAGCCACGTCGCCATCCAGCCACGCCACATAACGCTTCGTGATCTCGCGCTGCGCAAACAATCTCTGCAGCGCCACAAACGTCACCATGTCCTTCGCCGCCAGCATTAATCCAGATGTATCCAGATCCAAACGATGCAGCAGCAACGGACCGACGGCATCGGGATATCGCGCGCGTAATCGCGACACGACGCAGTCTTGCAATTGCGCACTGCGTCCCGGTACCGACAGCAATCCGCACCGCTTGTTAATAATGACTATGTGCGCATCCTCAAACACCAGCGTGGGTTCATGCGCCGGAATCGCCGCGGAGCCAAACAGCGGCGCCGGATCAGCTGGTAATCCGCGCAACATATGCTCCAAAATCGGCGCGCACTTTCCGCGACACGCGGGATAGAACGAGCCCGAACGACGATCGCCGTTCCGAGCAGGTGCGCCGTACCACACTTCCGCCAGCGCGATGGGACGCAGACCCAGTGCGTACGCTTTCGCAAAGAGTTTTGGAGCAGCACAGTCGCCAGCACCACCCGGCGGCTGCGCGGGTGCAAAGATCTCAGACAGCGAACGCACATCACCTTCGGCATTCGCAAACCGATACGTCGCTTGGATCAGCGGCAGCAGTTCCCGCGAACGTGTAGCGCGCTGCGCATCGAGTGCGCGAAGTGCAGCCTGCTCGCGAGCGAATGCGTGACTGTCGACCGTCGCGTCGATCGCACTCTCGAACGCATCGCGCTGCGCCGCAAGCGCGCGCATCTCCGCATCACCTGCAATCCACACCGCATCGCGCTCGGCCTCATCAAACGTCGGTGGCGCCCACCCGTCAATCTGCCATGTACCGCCAAGCATGCCCGAAAAGGCGCGCAAATATCCAACGTTCCCGTTAGGCGCTTGGACGACCAGCACGCCAAACATCTTGCCGCCACCTTCGACATTCAGCTCCCACGCGGCCGCCGCAGGTGACTGAAAAACATCAAGCATTTCCATTGCCGCACGACGCGCGAGTGGATGCACCGCGGCGCGATCAAACGGCGTTGGGAAACGCTCGGGCAGTTCCGAAAGCACCGGAGACGGGGAGAAAGGAATCAGCATCCGAGTTACCAGCCACCAGTGCGCATCGCTCGCGTCACATCCGTACCGCACATTCTCGCGCCGGTCACCAACTGCGATGCCAGTACCACCAGTCACCAGTGATGTGACTGTAGGTGTCTTCAGCAATCCGCGTTGGTGCAGCTTTGGGGCTGTAGACAACTCCCATGTCATCAAGGAATGCGTCGCCAAGAATAAATCGAACCATTCCTGCACCTTTCTCAACTTCGCTCGCGCTAAAAAGTCCAATTTGCCTTGGCGTCGGCAATGTGCTACCGGCGAGTATCGCAACAGCTTCGCGTTGAAGCGCAGGTTTGCTGAGAGCGAATCGCGCGCGAAAACTTAAGTCGAGTTTTAGTGCGGATAACACGACGATGAGTATGCCCAACGTCAAAAGCGGAAGCCGAAGCGATTGCAGTGTGATCGGTTGTGTCTCGCGTCGCTTGCGCCGAATCGTACTGAAGAAGATGAAACTGATGCTGGCAGCGAAGAATAGACTGCCGAAAAGTATGGTGAAGAGCCCGATGAGTCCTAACCCACTGCTCGTCGCCACAAGCACGAATGCTCCCCATGCGACGCAGCTCGCGAGCACGACCTTCTCAAGCGAAAATCGTGTGGCGGGAGCAGTAGGGGCGACAGAAGCGGAATGCAATGCGGTTCAGTTTGGGGCGAGATGAGTGCGCGAGTTGGCGAGCGTAGAAAACTACGCCGCCGCCATCCTGACGCATCGCCACAGGTGCTCCTACCCCCCGCGCAACACCACCCGCCGCCGCTGGCGCACCTCATCCCCAACAAACCCAGTCACCTCCATCACGCGCGTCCTCGCCGGATACGAAATAATCGTCGTAGCCCTCGCACCCAACACCTGCGTGCTGTTCGGGTGCCCGTCCAACTCGACGTCCAACCGATCCAACCCCTGCGTCGCAACCGTCACCGTGCGCGAAGCTTGGTTGTGCTGCACCGACAGTCTGCTCACGGGCTGCTGACGAAGCAACGCAATACAGTGCTTGAGCAAATCGCGATTGCCGGCCAGTACATCATCGCGCGTCATCGCGTACGGCGTACCAGCAATTCCAACATCTTCAATTGGTAACCCTTCGCTCGCCGCCGCCCGCGTCGCGCGTCGGAACGACAGTGACAAGCCAACGCCGCCTGGCAATAACGGTAGTGCGATTGGCGTGCCTTTCAGCGCACCGCGCAGCTCGTCATAATCCCACACATTTGCGCCACCCGCACCGGTCGCACTTCCGGCGCAGATGAACGGTCCCAATCCGTTGTCAACAAATCCTGCGGCAAACAAATCGCCTGCGGAATACGTTGTCGCATCGCCAATCAGCACAACGGGGCCGCTGTAATGCTGTCCGAGGCTGTTGCAATCGGCGGGATCGGTGATTGGAATTGGTTGTGAGTACAACTCGCCGTTTCGTACGGCCGCGCCGAGTGACTCGCGCCACGGTGCCATCTCCTCGCGCAACGCTGGTACGGCCGCCATTGCGCGTGTGAATGGCGTTGCTAACACGGAGAATCGCGTCGGCTGAATTGTCATTGGCGTAAACAGTTGCAGCGCTTTCTCCGCCGCCCAAATGTATCCGCCCGGATTACCGCGAATGTCCAGAATGCAGCCATTCGTTGGCAGCAGCGGAATGACGCGCAGCAGTTCGTTGATGAAGTCGTCAGGCTCGGCATTAAATGCCCAGATTCGCAGGTGTGCAAATGGACCGCCCGGCGCGTCGAGAATCCGTATGCGCAACGTCTGCTCAAGGGCTGTCTCGATTTCGCCAAGCGCTGCTTTCGGGCCACGACGTTTTGTGGTTCCTCGTACAATCATATTCGCTGTCGCGGTCAACGATTTCGGTGCAAACAGCAGCATTTTCGCGCGCCGCACCGCTTCCGATGCCGGATTCACCGCGCGCGCACGCCGCAACGCCTTCGGAATACTTTTGCGCGTGGCTGACTTGCGTTTCGCCACACCCGTTCCGTCTTGCATCGCGTCGATATCACCCGGATCGATCACGCGCCACGGAATGGTAATTTCGCGAATCGGGCCAGATGGTATTCCGTGCGCTGTGACGCTGCGATAGCCGATCACCACCCAATGTTCATCGGGCGGCGGACCGTATTGCAACGAACGAAGCGTCAGTGTCAACACGGCGTTCGCGCGCTCGCTATCGGGACGTCCGCCCACCTCGCGGTCACTGTAAATCTGCACCGCGCGATCGATCGGCACTCCGTTCCAGTACTCGAGTTTCACGCCGGCAACAAACTGCGCACCCAGCCCAGCGCCAACTTTCGTAACCACATATTCTGGTGCCGCAGCGCTACCCAGCATGTCGACGAGAAACGGTAGCGCCGCAACTTTGTCGGCGAGTGTTTCGGGCCCCGTGTAGCGCGTGTGCGCATCACGCAGACGCGTAATGATGCCCGCGAGCGCGTGATGAAATGCATCATCACCAAGTTCGTCGACCTGACTACGCAGAATGCGCAATCGTTGCACCGGATCAAAACCGTAGCGCGCACGCTTGAGTGGCAGATGCGTAAACACACCGTCGATCACACACTCTATACCGTCGACAAGTCGTAGCCGTTCGGCGCGCGTGAAGAGAGATGTGAACGGCGCCGTTTTGCGTCGTGCATTACGACGGGCTGGTGCAGCAGCCAGCGCTACGCCACGCTGTGCGACCGCGATTTTGCGAATAGGCACCGCGTGCTCCGGGCGACGAGTGAGACGGGCTGAGAGGTTATGCCAGTATGCGCAGCTCTGCTTGAGAGACGACAGCTCCGCGCCGTACTGCTCACTCCGACGCGAGCGCGAACGCGACGCCCCACGTCAACGGGTGTCTTACGCGACGACCTCGGTAGGCGCGATCATATATTGCTCCGCCGAGCACGGATTTGCCGCGTCCACATACGCCTTGCCACTCGGCACAAAGCCATTCCGCTCATACAATCGCTGCGCGCGAACATTGCTCTTGTGAACCCAAAGCCCAATCGACGGTTGGCCGATCCCACGCGCTTCAGTAATCACCGCTTGCACGAGCAAATCAGCGATGCCCGAGCCGCGCAGACTCGCATCGATCCACATACTCGCGAGCTCGAACAGATGATGCGAGTTGTCTGGATAATCCGGCGGGGCCAACCGCGCCATGCCAAGGAACGGTTCGCCGACCTGATCTTCAACAACCCAAATCGCATTCGATGATGCATTCGCGCCGGTCTCGGCTCGCGACTGCCACTCAGTGTCTGTGACGGCAGCTTCGCTCTCGAATGTCATTCCAAATGCGCCGGGCGAATCGCTCAGCGCGCGCAGACGAACGGCTTTCAGCGCGTGCGATTCAGATGCGGAGATGCGACGGACAGTAGGCATGCTGAAAATACTACGCCAGCAAACCGCACTTCTGCAACACCGTGAAAGCTACGATGCACAAAGGGGCGACCGCATTTACGCGATCGCCCCTTGTGCAATACGAAATGCACGCGCGTGTTACGGCTTCGCTGCCGACTCCGGCGCTGCC
>JANNWU010000514.1:0-2152 GCA_031408755.1 Gemmatimonadaceae bacterium
CACACCAACCGACTGATCCGCCAAGTCCTGCCAGCGCCGTTCCGCCGCTTCACGATCACGGAGACTGCGACGCACCACTTCAGCCATCGCAATCGCCGCCAAAGTCAGCAAAATACTTGCGCCGAGGAGTGCGGCGGAAAACCGCGTCGATCGACGGCTGCGAATTGCGACGCGATCGGCACCCGCGCGCATCGTCTCCTGTGCGCGTCGCGCCGACGTGGTGGCCATCTGGTATCGTGGTTCACGATCGCGAAACGCTTGCAGCGCCGCGCTGCCTTCACCGCCTGGGAGAGCTTTCGCGGCAGTGAAGAGCGCATGATATGAGCTCCAGCGCGTGCGCAGCATCTCTGTGTCCGAGGAATCCGCCGCGCCTGCGTCGAGTGCGCGCAGCGTCGCGAGCGCACTGTCATTCTGCTCAACAATCGAGTCGAGTGTGCTAACGTATTGATCGCGCTCAACTCCAATGCTGCTGAGCGCGAGCCGAGCCTCTCGCTGCCGGAACTCGCGCAGTCCATCTTCGAATGAGGCGAGCGTGGACGATCGGGAGATCCACGTTTCGGCCAATGCGCGCGCGTCATTTCCTATCCGCACAAGTTGACGTGCCAGTGCGACGTTTAAGACGATCGCACCGACGCCGATCGCCAGCGCGAGCGCTGCGGCGGGATTGAATCGTCGGGACGAAGCAGCGTTGGCTGGCACGGCAGACAGTTAAGGAAGGCATTTTGGCGCGCATGGCACACTGCGGATGCCGCTTCGTGACGAACGCGTCGTCCAGCGAAGATGCTGGAGCCGACCCACGTTTGCCAGCCTCACAGCGCTAAGTTGTCTCCGCAAGCATCCCGTCGGCCTCATGCACGACGAGGTGCGTCCGCCCGCCGTCACGCGACACAATTACTCTCGCCCCTCTCCCATGCCATCCAGCGCGCTCGGTGAGTTCATCGGTACCGCAATTCTGATTCTCCTTGGCAACGGCGTTGTCGCAGGCGTCGTGCTGGAAGAGACCAAGTCTGAGAATGCCGGGTGGATGGTCATCACCGCAGGATGGGGTATTGCCGTGCTCTGCGGCGTAATGGTCGCACTGGCGCTTGGCGCACCGGGTGAATTGAATCCCGCTGCGACGCTCGCGAATGTGCTGCTGGGGACGCGGAGTGCGACAGATGCGCTGGCGCACGTCGCGGCGCAGTTCGCTGGTGCAATCGTTGGCGCAACGTTGGTGTGGCTACACTATTACCCACATTGGGGCGCCACCGCAGATGCCGATAAAAAGCGCGCCGCTTTCTGCAACTCTCCAGCGATACGCAGTACGAAGGCCAATTTGCTGAGCGAGATTATCGCCACCGGTGTGCTCGTGTTGATCGCGACTGCGATCGGAAGCCAAGCAGTGGCTGGTGCGACGCCGGCGTCGAACTTGGGCCCACTCCTGGTTGGCGCGCTCGTCTGGGGCGTTGGATTGAGCCTCGGCGGCCCAACGGGATACGCGATCAATCCGGCGCGCGATCTTGGGCCCCGTATAGCGCATGCCATTTTGCCCATTCACGGCAAGGGCCATTCTGACTGGGGCTACAGTTGGATTCCGGTGGTGGGTCCGCTGATTGGTGGTGCCGGTGCGGCGCTGCTGTGGCGCGTGCTGACGGCGTAACATGCGACTCGTTTGGCGTGATGGTCGTGCGGTTCACGTTTTGTCACACCGTGCGCACGCGCGGCCGATTGACAGATTGAGCAATTGGCTGCCGTCACTTTGGCACAGTTTTAGGAGCTAGCGTCCGACAATAGAGGGTGAACCCTCATTTGTGGCGTTATGTCAATGCATTGGAAATTCGTTTCTGCCAGCGGTGCGCGCGCATGCGCTGCGTGCTTGGTGATTTTGATCAGCAGTTGCAAGAAAACAACTGCGGTCGAACCAGAAACAGTTGAAACGCTCACGCTGGTGCAAGGCAACTTGCAAAGCAGGCAAGCGGGTAAGCCGTTGCGCACGCCGCTGGTGTTTCGCGCTACCAACGCGTCGGGGAAAGGCGTGCTCGGCGCCGCGATTACCATCGTGATTGCGCAGGGCGGCGGCGCGGTGGATTCTGCGTCAATCAAAACTGATGCGAATGGCGAGGCGCGCGTAAAGTGGACGTTGGGGCCAGATGCCGCGCAGGCATTGGTGGCC
>JANNWU010000515.1:0-10697 GCA_031408755.1 Gemmatimonadaceae bacterium
GTCGGCGTCGTTGTCGGACAGCGCGGGCGCCGGCTCCGGCACGTCCATCTCTGCGCGTGACGCCGCTGACGGGCACACTGCGTCTTGATGGCAAGCTCGATGATGAGGCGTGGCTCGCCGCTGACTCGATCGCGGACCTGACGCAGATCGAGCCGGTCGAAGGCGCAAGGCCGCTGGCCGGTCGCACGGTCGTGCGCGTGCTCGCCGACGCCGACAACATCATCTTCGGCATCCGCGCCGACGATTCGCACGGACTGGTGAACGTCGCCCGCGAACGCGATGCGTCGCTGAACAACGAAGATCACATCAAGATCGTGCTTGATACCTATCTCGATGGGCGATCGGGTTTGGGCAGACGCGCTGGCAGTGCACTCAATGATCAAGAAACCCGGAACGCCGAGTGCACTGTCACCGGAATACGCAGGGATTCTCGAAGGCTGAGTTCCTAAATCGATTGCACCACGAGCTCCGTCACATCTCAGCGCAAACAGCGCTTTAGCCGTGTGAGCGCGAGGGAGACTCTCTGGCAGCCGTCGGAACACGCAGAGCGTAGGCTTGCAGCGCGAGCGCGCGACCAATCGACCGGCTGTCGGCCGTCCACGACCCGACACGCATCCACGGTATGACGCGCGATCACTCGCGATCTCGCGCTCCAGCGTACTGCGCAAGTTCCATTTTGCATTCCCCCTGCCGGAGCTCTCATGCGTCAGTCTGCGCTTGCCCTGCGATTCATCGCGCTCGTCTTGATGTCCGGCTGTTCGTCAGATGGTCCCAGCGTCGTTACTCCGAGCGAATTTGTTGTTCGCGGATCGGCCCGACGCACGGTCGTTTTGGGCAGCATCCAGAAGGGCGATCCAGAGATTGCATTGGCGCTTCGCGCTGTAAATGCCGACCTCTTTCGAGTTGGCCTCTACGAAATGCGTGTGTCGCTCAACGCCAACTGCGCTGGACCGTACGTCACGATTTTCTTCGGAACGACGGCACTGGTCCGCGACATCACGACCGAACCTGAAATTGCTCGGGTCACCGGCATCACGCGGGGCACCTACCCGTGCGTTGCGCTGCGACTCTCGGACCAGATCACCTTCTCGCCGGCGACCACAGAGGGCACCTGCAGCGCGGCGACCACCTATCTGCAGGACTTCTATCGGGTAGGCAACGAAGTGGTGCCCTTCCGCGACGTGGATGGGACGGTGATCCCCGCTACCGGTACGAAGGCTGCGCCGAGCGAAGACCGCGTGTGGGTGTTCTTTTCGACGGACACCGCCGCGGTGCTTGGGCGCGGCTACTCGCCGAGTCAAACCAATCGGCTCTCGGGCGCACTGGTCGTGCCGGGAACGACAACGTTCTTCTGGAGTGCAGAGAACGCGGTGCGGCAAGATGGCGCTTTCTGCGAGATCATTCCGTCGGCGGTCGGATTTCGGTAACGGCGTCGACAGAGCGCGTGCTGCAGACAGGTCCTCGCTCAGGTCGATCCTGTCAGCGGAATGCGGCCAGCTCGTGTGAGAATTGAGCAACGCCAAGAGGCTTCGCGAGCGCGAACCGCGCGTCCATGCTCAGCGTGGCTGTAATCCGGTATTACCAAGCTGCTTCGCGCGCATGTCCAGTCCAAAGCGCATCATGCCACGCTGCACACGGTCTGACATTTCAGCAATCGCTGCCGTGTTGCCCTCGCGAAGGTAGACGCGATAGTGCGACCGCTGGAGAATCAGCGGATACACCAACATCTCAATTAACTCCTGCCGATCAGCATTGTTGCGCTTGTCCCACTCCATCATGATTCTGCTCGTGCGATCGTCGCGCAGTTGCTGCTGTATTCCCTGATACTGGCGTGCAGTGGGAAATGCCTGCCGATTGACAATCGCCCATGACTGGCCGTAGCAGAGTGCCATCAACCCTTCGATCGAACCGCTCTCCAAACCTTCGAGTCGTGCGATCCCGGCATAGATCTGTACAAAATCATTCTCCGTGATCATTGCCCGCATACGTGCCAGCTCACGCTCTTTGCCGCGAATCGGCATGTTGGCGAGAAATTGATCTCGCACTCGTTCCGAGACCACAGTGCTCCGCGTGTAAGGCAGGGGGCTGATCGTCGTGAACGCTGTGTTGGATCGAGTCGGCGTCGCGGTTCGTGAACGGCCGCCGGATGGTGACGTTGCACCGCGAGCCCGATAGGTCGCGGCGGTGACATCCGGATAGTTGTTCATGTTGAAGTAGAAGGAGCTCGAGGTGTAGTAGCTGGACTGCGCGAGCGTCGGCGTAGGCCGCAGCACGGCGACAAGCAGCAGTCCGATCCACGCGCACGCGCGAGCCTTAGCGCGACTGTTCATCAGGGTCATCCAGCGTCGGGGTGAAGGCACATCTCAGCTTCCTTCTGTAGAACCGTGCACGTAGCGGACCACTCGGCAAGCACAGCGCTCAGGCATGCGAATACACTGTCATTGGATTCTGTCACCGGATTTTCGACAAACCGGTTACACTCGCCGAACCGTGCATCGCGGTTTTCTTTTCTCACCATGATGATGCTGACCGATTCGACAACCACGCAGTTCCCCGCTACAGCTCGGCGCTTTGCACTTCTCGCGCTCGCCGCGACAATCGCAGCGTGCTCGGGTAACGGCACAACAGCGGTCCCGACGCCAACACCACCGGTGCTCCCTGCACCGCTCACCGTTCCGGCGATCAATCGCGAATTTCGCGGGCTCTGGGTGGCGACGGTCAGCAATATCGACTGGCCATCTTCAAGCACCCTCAGTGTGGCCGCGCAGCAAGCAGAACTCATTGCCATTCTCAACCTTGCGCAGAGCACCGGCCTGAACGCTGTCGTGCTGCAAGTGCGTGCAGCGGGCGACGCGCTCTACCCGTCAGCACTTGAACCGTGGGCGCGGTCACTGACGGGCACGCAAGGTGTTGATCCGACCTGGGATCCTCTCGGTTTCGCGGTGCGCGAAGCGCACGCGCGCGGATTGGAGTTACACGCGTGGTTCAATCCATTCCGCGCCGCCAATCTCAGTGACACGTTGCGCTTGGCGCCGCTGCATTTCGCGCAACGCCGCCCCGATCTGACGCGCCGGTTTTGCACACAGCTCTGGTTTGACCCGGGCGAAGATCCGGTGCAAGAGCAAGCGCTCTCCGTCATTCGTGACGTGGTTGCGCGATACGACGTGGACGCGGTGCACCTTGATGATTTTTTCTACCCATACCCTGACTCGCGCTGTCCGTCGCTCGACTTCCCAGACTCGACCACGTACCGTCGCTATCAGACCGGCGGCGGCACTTTGGCGCGCGCGGATTGGCGTCGCGCAAACGTCAACCGTTTTGTTGAACGTCTCTACACCGAGGTGCACCAGCAACGTTCGCACGTGCGCGTTGGCATCAGTCCATTTGGCATCTGGAGACCGGGCAATCCCGCTGGCATTGTGGGATTGGATGCATATGGCAGCATCTATGCAGACTCGCGCTTCTGGTTGCAGCAGGGTTGGGTCGATTATTTCGCGCCGCAATTGTACTGGAGCATTGCGTCCACCGGACAAAATTTCTCAGCACTGCTGGGCTGGTGGGAGCAGCAGAATACACGACAGCGCCATCTTTGGCCTGGGCTTGCGTCGTATCGAGTCGCCGACGGCAGCGCGAGCGCATATACGGCGACCGAAATTGCGCAGCAGATTGCGCTGTCGCGACAACGCACCACAAGTTCGATCGGTACGTTGTTGTACAACACAACCTCTGTGCGACTGAACCGCGACGGTCTGGCAACACTGTTGAGCACCACAACCAATACGGTGCCTACCCTGCCCCCTGCGTCGCCATGGTTAGATGGCACGAGCCCAAGCGCGCCGCAGGTCGCTGTCACCGTGACCGCATCGGTGCTGCAACTGCAAATCACTGATGCCGGCGGCGAGCCGTTGGCGTGGTGGTTGGTGCGATGGCGCAGCGGCGCGACGTGGTTTCAACGAGTGCTACCGGCCGCGGAAAGGCGCTTGGATGTGCCGGCACGCAGCCCTACGGGTGAGACGGATGCGATTGTTGTGAACGCAATCGACCGCGTGGGAAACGCGAGCGCTGATGCGGTGTGGCGGAAGCCGTAGCCACGCGATCGGGTATTCGGTGCAGCACGCGACGACTCAGGGTGTGCGATTCATTGATGATGTCTTCCGCATCATGAGCGCTTCGCACCAGAAACAGCCAATGTGAAAGCGCATGACGTGCTCGATCCTCGGAGCTCTCCGGCCAAAGCATTGCGAGCACCTTTTTTCGACAAATGATTGGCACTTCCGCAGACGCGATGACCGCCAGCAGTGCCGTCCGCCGATTCCTTGCTAGCCAAGGGCCATTTCCAACGTAATGACTTCTGTCTGCTCAACTCCGCTCCCAAAATGGCGGCGGCTCGATGCCGAGCGCACGCAGATAGACATAACCTTGTCCGCGGTGATGGATTTCGTTGTCGATCGCATAAAGAATTAGCTCATGCGCGGGCATCGTCCACTGCCCAAACGCGGTCATCGTTTCTTGGAAGCGTGCGATAGGGATTTGCGGAAACAGCACATCGAGCTCACCGGTGGTTTCATCCCACGCTTTCAAGATCTCGGCTTGGCTTTTCGACTCACCGTCGCTGTATGTGCCCCACTCTCCCGTCAACACGCCACGCACCATGGGTGTCGCCATGCCGAGCAACTCCGCTGCCATAGCGTTGAAGGGTCGCATGTTGCCGAGTGTCAGTGTGCCGAACTCGTCGGCTGGAAAAGCTGCGATGATGCGGCGCGTGAGCCGACGATGTCCCTGCCAATGGGCGAGGAAAGCGGCTGGCGTGATGAAGGCAGGAATCGAGTCGGGAGCGGACATAAGACCTCTCGAGAGAAGTGATAAAATCAGGAAGCCAAAGATGCTTCGGCTTTTATTCGGTCTGCAAGCATATGCACCCGTGTTTAGCTGTGCAAGCAGACTGAGCGCAGCAGTGGCTTCGCGACTCTAGCGGTCGTTGACAACCGACTGTGCACTGCAGAATCTCCGCTGTCGCTGTTGCCACGCGGCACACTCAAATCAGAACACGATTATGACATTGGATCGTCGTCAGTTCATCACGCGCGCTGCTGCCGCCGTTGCCGCTGGCAGTCTCCCCGGTGTCGCCGCAGCGCAGGAGACGTTATCGCCACACCAACACGCTGCGCCGAGCACAGCGCCGCCGGCAAATCTTTCATCATTAACGGCGCTCGCCGCCCCAGCGATGACACCGCTGCCACTCGGCGCTGTTCGCCCCGCCGGTTGGCTTCTGCGACAAATGCGCATTCAGGCCGACGGCTTAAGCGGACACCTCGATCTGTTCTGGCCAGACGTTGCGCAAAGTCAGTGGTTCGGCGGTACGGCGGAAGGCTGGGAACGTGCACCGTACTGGCTGGATGGCGCGATTCCGTTGGCGTGGTTGCTGGACGACGCGCCGATGAAACAGCGCATCACATCGCACGTCAGTTACATCATCACGCATCAACGTAGCGACGGCTGGTTTAGCCCGTATCCGCTTGATGCGGTGAACAAGCGATACGATCTATGGAGCATCCTGCTGATCAATAAGGTGCTCGTGCAGTATCACGACGCAACGGGTGATGATCGCGCGCTGCAGTCATCAATGCGCAGCATGCGCGCGATGTTGACGGGGCTTGATGCAACGCCGCTATTCGGGTGGGGGCGCTTCCGCTGGTATGAGGGATTGGTGCCTGCAATGTACGCATACGAGCGCACGAAGGAACCGTGGCTGCTGGATTTTGCGAGAAAACTGCGCGCGCAAGGTGTCGATTTTGAAGCGTTGATGGCGACTGACGATGTACGCACGCCGACACCGCGACGCGGGCTCTGGAAATGGACCAAACATGTCGTGAACATGGGCATGGCGACCAAAGCGGCCGCGCTGAGCTGGCGTATTGATCAGCGGCCATCCGATCGTGCACTTGCGTCGCACATGATTGCGCTGCTCGATCAGTATCACGGCCAGGTGACAGGGATGTTCAGTGGCGACGAATGTCTGTCGGGTCGTAATCCGCTGCAGGGCAGCGAACTGTGTGCGGTGGTGGAGTACATGTACTCGCTAGCACATTTGACGTCAGTGTTCGGTGATGGTGCGTTTGCAGACAGACTTGAACGACTTGCGTACAACGCGCTGCCAGCGACGTTCGCACCCGATATGTGGTCGCATCAGTATCTGCAGCAAGTAAATCAGGTGCAATGCACGATTAATTCCGAGCACGGCTGGTCAACCAACGGCGCGGACTCGAATATGTATGGCCTTGAGCCGCATTTCGGGTGTTGCACTGCGAACATGCACCAAGGCTGGCCGAAGTTTGCTGCGCATCTCTGGATGCGAACGGCAGATGACGGATTGGCGGCCGTGGCGTGGGCTCCATGCAAAGTGAGCACCGTGTTGCGTGGCACACCGGTGACGCTGGATGTCTCGACAGACTATCCATTCCGCGAAACTGTCACAATCGCTGTTACCTCGGAACGTGCAACGCGCTTCCCTCTTTCGCTTCGCATTCCGGCGTGGGCTCACGGCGCGACGGTACAGATTGGAACAGGTGCGGCGCTGCCTGTTCCGCGCGGCGCCATGCACCGTGTTGAGCGAGAGTGGTCCGGAGTTACAACTGTAATTGTGCGACTGCCAATGCGGCCTGTGATCAGCACGCGACACAACGGTGCCGTCGCGGTGGAACGTGGTCCGCTCGTGTATTCACTTCGTATTGGCGAGACGTGGACACGCGTGAATGCCGACAAGCCGCACCGTGACCTACCGCACGGTGATTTCGAAGTGCGCCCCAGCACGCCGTGGAATTATGGTTTGCTGGTCGACATGAACCGACCGTCCGACAGTTTGCGCTTCGTCGAACAGCCAATCGGTGATCGACCCTTCTCACCGGAGGGTGCTGGCGTTGTCGCGACGGTGAAAGCACGACGGCTCCCGAACTGGAAGCTCGAAAACGGTTGGGCGGCGGAAATTTCGCCGGTTGATGTGTCGTGGTCCGAGCCGCGCGACGCATCGAATGCGTCACCAATACCCATCGAAGAAGTGTCACTCATTCCGTACGGCTGCACGAATATTCGCATCACAGAGTTTCCGCTGCTTACGACATGAGCGTGTCGTAGCAGATTTATAAGCGTTGTTCAGCGGTCGTCATCTTAGTGCACCAACTGCTCCGTCATAAGTCCAACTCCCCAGTGCTTGGAGGTGCGATGCACGTGCAAACAAGAATGGAGGGCGACGAGCACGGTGTAGTGGTGTTCGTTCCAGGTCGCGGAGTACTTGGGTCGCGTGAACGTCGTGGTACAATGACTGGGTACACGACGGTCGTCGGTGGGCCACAGACGCGGACTACTCCGCAGCGCTCTGGGTATAAGAGCACGATTAAGCTCGAAGCGCCGTCGCGCTAGCTGCCGACGCTGTCATGCTCGACGTTTTGACCACCCGATCTGCTGCTCGACAGCACTCGGCGGCTGATCGACGCGCGTGAGAGCAGTGACAGACATCGCTTCATGGCGAACGGGATTGTCTGGAGGAGTGTTTTCACGCTGTTCTCGCGGTTGGCGCGGTGACTTTTTACTCTGTTAGCGCGGTGATGGTCACGGGAGGTTTTTAACTCTGTTCTCACGGAGGGCGCGGAGACGCAGAGAAGTGCTGGTTTTTTGGGGAGGGGGGCCAGCATGGATGCGGGATAAAGTTTCTAAATTGTTCAAACGTTCTGGCAAAAGCATCAGCGAGAAAACGCTGTCCAGAACGCTCGTGTTCGCATGCCAACCGATCCACGCGCCAAGATCTGGTTGCCCTTCTCCGCGGCTCCGCGCCCTCTGCGAGAACGGAGTTCACGAACTTCCACACTCACGCCAGCACTTTTTACACACCCGCGACCGAACCAATTCAACGGCAACGCGCGTGACCGTGATCACAGTGCACGGCGACGGTGGAACGCTCATAGTCAAGCGCAGAGTGAGAGAGCTTCACGACGAGTCAACATCTCGCGAGGTAAAGGCTCAACTTTTCATCCGTCGGTAAGGATTCTGAGTCACGCAACGCAGTGCTCGTCGACTATCTTCACCGCACGCTTTTACTGCATGTCTGATGCGTTTCGTCTCGTACTGTAGGAGTCGCTTTTGTCCCGTTACGTAGCGTTCCTCCGCGGTGTAAGCCCGGGCAATGCGAACATGGCTCAGCTCAAGCACTGCTTCGAAGCGGTTGGTTTCACCAACGTGAAGACTGTGCTCTCCAGCGGCAACGTCGCGTTTGACACCCGTTCGGCGGGTGAAGATGCGCTGGAGCGGAAAGTCGAATCTGCCATGGCGCAGCACCTTGACCGCACCTTTTATACAATCGTGCGGCCCACAAGTGTGTTGCGTACGCTAGTCGAGACGGATCCCTACGCTGGATTTCGAGTGGCAACGGATGCGAAACGCGTTGTGTCGTTATTGCGTGCTGCGCATGACGCGCAGATTGTTCTTCCAATCGAACTCGATGGCGCGCGCATTCTTACCTCGCATGGTCGCGAAATTTTCACCGCGTACGTCCCGAGCCAACGCGGTCCGGTGTTTATGACGCTGATTGAGAAGACGTTTGGCAAAAACGTGACGACGCGCACATGGGAAACGATTAGGAAGTGTGTCGCAGCGTAACAGCAAGCATGCCAACGCCGAGGTCGCTCACTCGTAAAAGCAGTGTGCGGCAACCACGCATGTGACGATCACGAAACTTCGCGGAACTTAAAGAACGGTTTGAAGCGCTTGGGATCAAATTCAGCGCGGCTGACTGTGATGGATTGTACGACATGGCTCCGGCAGACGAAGGAGAGCCCAAAGACATGCATCACGCGAGGTACATCGCAGAACCCGTGAAACGTGGTCTTTCGCCGGTTTAGTTTGGTTCAAGAGTTTCATTGGCGTGTCGACAAGACCTCAACAGACGGTGGGCTTGCCCGTATGTTTGTGATTCGGCGGCACCAACAATCCGTGCGGATACCGCAGAATTACTGCACACGATTCTCGCGCTCCGCTTTCAACTCGTCAAGCTTGTCTTCCACTACAGTCGGCACCAACAACCCATCTGCGATCGCCGCCACCTGATCGGCTTCGCGCCACGCACTTAGTAGCGGTGCTAACTCACCGGCCATAGCGCGACGTTCGCGCTCTTCGTGAAGCGCCATCTCGAACGCCAACCGATCGATGGCCGGCATCAACGCGAGTGACGCCGGATTGATATGCGGGTTCCGGCCGCGTTGTGATAGAAAGAGAGCACCGCCGCCACCAACACCGGCGCTCGCGAATTCGGCTTCTGCGATAAAGCGGCTCATGTGCCGGCGGTGCGCGCCACTGAGCAGCTCCGTGCGTAGCGCGATGTCGCGTAACGCATGCGTGACTGTCTCGCCGGTCCCAAGCACGCTGACCGCTGACGATACCGCTCGACGCCCTGCCCCGGCGCCATTTGCTCGTGTGAGTAAGCGCGTGGTTGCACGTACTGCGTCTTCACCGGTGAGCGTGAATCGTGCCCACGAGTGTTTCAGGATTAGGCCCCAACCTTGGGCGTCATCAGTCGGCACAAGTACTGTCTGCTTCAATTCTTCGCGATTGACAAGCAATTCTTTACCGTCGTGTGGCACACGTATCGCGCGCGCATTGTCCAGCAGGCGCAGCAGACTAAAACCGAGTATGCCGGTGAATTGCAACGCTGGAGCACCAGTCGCGATAATTGCGAGTGCAGCGCTTCCTGCGCCGAGTGCCGAACCTACGACGACACCGCCCGCGCCAACTCCAATTGCAGCGATACTGAGCGTCACTGTTCGCCGACGACGCGCGGTGAACTCTCGACCATAACGCCAGGCCGCTAACTCAGGTCGGAGCGGCGCACCAACGCGAATCAGCTCCAACCCGTCGCGCAGTTTTGCTAAACCAATGTGATCGGTGCTGACGCGCGTCCGCGAATCGCGAAACGTGCGCTCGCATGTTTCTATCACTTCCCACCGCTCGTCAATCGGGACCAAACACCAGCGTGTGCAGTGACCGCATACAACCCAGAGCCGACCTTTCGCGGCATCAAACGCCAAGCGCTTGCCGATCGGGAAAGCTTCGATCGACTCGTTCGCGCCGAACGGGCGGGCGCAGAAAAGGCAGGAGGCGTACATGGGTCGATGGCAGTGCGCGTGAGCGACGATCGCTGGTGTGCGAACTCAGACGACGGAATGTAGCGTGCTGGGTTGTGCATGGGTCGCGCGTTTGCGCGTGCTATCTCCGGCGCTTACTCCAGTTCTCGATTTTCAGGTTTTTGAATCGCGTAAAGTCTTTCACATTTGCAGTCACGAGCACCAAGTCATTCACGTAGGCAATCGCGGCAACCCAACCTTCAACGCACCGTCTCACCACCCGCACGTATCTGCGCGGATGGCGAGACCGAGCACAGACCGCATGAAAGCTCAACTCGCGAAAAACTCGAGCAAGTCTTTCGTCAACTGCGCCTTATGCGTTGCAAACAGGCCATGCGGCGCACCGTTGTACTCGAGAAGCGTTGAGTCTGGAATCGCCTTTCGCGCCTCGCGTGCCGACGTATCGATCGGTACGGTCTTATCCTCGGTGCCGTGAATGATCAACGTGGGCACAGTGAACGACGCCAGATCCGGACGGAAATCTGTGGTCGAGAACGCGGTAACGCATGCAATCGTGGCTTTCAGACT
>JANNWU010000516.1:0-11728 GCA_031408755.1 Gemmatimonadaceae bacterium
CGATTGACATACGGCCAGCCGGACGCTTCCGCCAAACGTCGTGCAGCTGCCGTTGAGCGATACTGCGCACTCCCTGAAAGAAAATGCGCGCGAACCTTACGAATTGTGCGCGACAGCAATGCGCCGCGCGACAGTGCGCCATCGTCGGCGAGTGCGCCAGCGTTGGACCACAGCGCGCCTGCGCGACCCGCAAGCAGATGCGACACGAGGAGATGATCAAACAGATATCCGTACCCACCAATCGTCTCATCAGCACCTTGCCCGCCCAGCACCACGCGCACACCGTGTTGCGCCGCCAAGCGATACAAGCCAAACCCCATCAGTACGCTCGCACTGTGAATCGGCTCATCGTGATGCCAAATCGCACGCGCGAATTCGGCCCACACCGCTTGAGGATCTGGGTTGTACCGATGCACCTCGACACCGGTCTGCGCCACAGTATCCGCCAACTGGACAGACTCGTCGAAATCTTCCGACTCGTAGCAAAATGCATGGAGCGGTGCCGGTCGACTCGCCGGTGCACCCACTAGTCTCGCCATTTCGCAGGCGATACTACTCGAATCCATACCGCCAGACAACATCACGCCAACGGGAACGTCAGCGCGCATGCGCAAACGCATAGCATCGTCGAACAGTCGCCCAAACTCACCCACAGGATCGCGCGGTGTCTCACCCGTACGATCGGGCAACGACCAATAGCGACGTAACGTCTCCGCGCCATCAAACGCAATCTCTAACGTGTGCGCCGGTGGCAACTGCACAACTCCATCAAGAAACGAGTCGTTCGATTCTGGTAGCAAGTCCGTGCGCTGATGTACGAGCATTGAGGCAAAGCGCGCATCATTCAATCGCCCACTCCAATAGCCTGATGCGCGCACTGCCTTCAATTCTGATCCGAACACCACTCCGCGCTGCGTCCGCAAGAGAAACAAAGGCTTCACGCCAAACCGATCGCGCGCTAAGAAAATTGTGTGCTTTTGCCTATCGTACATGCAGAAAGCGAACATTCCGACAAATTTTTCAACGCACTGCACACCCCACTGGCGATACGCCGCCATGAGTACCGCAGAATCGCCAGATGACGTGAATCGGTGCCCAAGCGCAGTAAGCTCCTCCCGAAGCTCCACAAAATTGAAGATTTCTCCGTTGAATATCAGGACATGCGCGCCGTCGTTGCTGACCATCGGTTGATGACCCGCCGCGCTCAGGTCTAAAATCGCGAGTCGGCGGAATGCGAGACCGACTGGGCCGTCAACGTAAATGCCATCATCATCTGGTCCACGATGAGCGATCGTGTCGTTCATGCGCGACAGCGTCGGCACCGTGGGATGTTCGTGCCCTGGCAGTGCCAGAATACCCGCAATACCACACATGCAATTGATTCTCTTGGGAGGGAAAGCCACGTGCGGCGCACTCAGGGCGCAGGAAAAGCTAATCGGACGCCGATGAGTTTATGCCCCGCCACAGCGTGTCCAACGCGCACACGCAGGCACGCTTGCGTAACGAACCGGTTCTCAACGCCTTGCTCCGCGGTGGGCCTGCCTTACCTTTTCGCTCTGCGTGCTACGCAAGGACGGTACGTCTTCGCAGCACTGCCGATTTTTGGGACCTCGCGTCAACCGCAAACTGATGAAACTCCTCCACGTCGTCGGCGCTCGCCCTAACTTCCCCAAGCTCGCGCCGGTCTACCGCGCCGGACTCCGCGCTGGCGTGATGCAGGTGATCGTGCACACGGGCCAGCACTACGACGAGGTCATGTCCGACGGCTTCTTCGCGTCGCTCGGTATCCCAAAACCAGACCACAATCTGACCGTCGGCAGCGCCAGCCACGCCGTTCAGACGGCGCGTATTATAGAGCGCGTTGAGCCGGTACTGATTGCCGAGCAACCGGATTGGGTCGTCGTGTACGGCGATGTGAATTCGACCGTTGCCGCAGCCCTCGTGGCAGCAAAAATCGGACTGCGAATTGCGCACGTCGAAGCCGGACTTCGCAGCAACGACCGGTCAATGCCCGAAGAGATCAATCGCATTGTCACCGATCGATTGGCGGATTTGCTGCTCACGCCATCGCGTGATGTGTACGAGACATTGCGCGCTGAGGGCGTTGCGGATGCACAGATCAGTTTTGTAGGGAACGTGATGATTGACTCGCTGATGTTTACACTAGCGCGCGAAGCCATCACGCCGTCCGCCGACGGATCGTGGCCAGATGATGGCACCGTGCTTGTGACGCTCCATCGACCGTCGAATGTTGATGATCGAGATCGGCTCACATCGATCATGGCCGCGTTGCGAACCATCGCGACCGATCACGCGGTCGTCTTCCCAGCCCACCCTCGCACGCGCGCGAAGCTTACAGAATTTAGCATCGACAGCGGTGCGGTTCGCATGTGCGATCCCGTTGCGTACGAAGAAATGCTTGGCATGATGACACGCGCGCATGTGGTCATCACGGACTCCGGTGGCGTGCAAGAAGAGACCACAGCACTCGGCATTCCATGCTTGACACTGCGACCAAACACCGAACGTCCGATCACTGTGACGGAAGGAACCAATCAACTAGTCGCATCACCTGATTTGTTGCCGTCGCTTGTGCGTGCGAGCCAGCGGATGCATGGACACACGGCGCCGGAAGGATGGGATGGCAATGCGGGCGAACGCGTGATTGCTGCACTCGCCGCAGCGCACTCTCGATAGTGCGAGCTGCGTACGCTCGACCTTCGTAGAATGAAGTGCGCATAAAAAGCATCACCCGCCGTGACACACTCTCAGGCGGGTGATGCGTACTAAAAAGTCAAATGCAACTGATCGCGAGACTACATCGCGACTCGCGGCCGATTCGCTTTGATCTCTTCCGTGCTCGGTGCAAGCTCAGGTAGCCCAGCGGCCTTCAAGATTGCGTTCAGCCGAGGCAAACGACCGTCGAGACTCTTCTTCATCGCGACGAGTTGCACCTCCAACTTGCCGCTGAGCATCGTGAATGCCTGCTGCGCTTGTACTGTCGGACGATATTCGCCCGAACTCACGGTCCCCGTCAACGCCGCGATCTGGTTGTTCAATTTGATCGGATAGTTGAGCGGATCTTGCGAGCTTTGATTCTTCACCTGATACACTTCCTGTTCTGCACCACTCAACTCGGCCATCATATCGTTCGCGAGTGACTGAAACTCGATCGACGGTTGACCGGTGAGTTTTGGCGCACGCTCGGCTACCTGCCAGCGCATGTTGCGCACTGTACGCACCGCCATGTTCGCGTCGGTCGTTCGATCACGAATCGCGAGCAGCAACTTGAACTGCGCCATCAGATCGGCTTCGCTCGCTTCACTACGCGGATCTTTCTTGACGCGGAATGGGAAGGTCTGCGTTTCGCTGCCCGATGTCATGCGCACACTGTAGGTGCCCGGAGGCGCCATAGGTCCGGTGGTCGATCCCGCCCACATGATCATGCCATCAAACCGCGAAGCATCTGGGTACCGCATGTTCCAGTTGAACGTGTTCATCCCCGCGCGATTCGGTACACGCACCGGTCGCGGAGCGCGCGATGCCAGTTCTTCCATATCAGCGCCAGCACCGGGACCCGAGTAGCGCGCGGCAGCAACTTTCACTGCAGAATCGCGCGCCAGTCCAGCCTTTCCAACCAGCGAGTCAATCATCACTGTCTTCAGACCGTCAATGCGCACCGAGTCGGCAGCGGCCTCCGGATCCTGATCGCTCGTGAAGCCGGTAATCATCTTTCCTGATGGATCAAGAAATTCGAAACGCACCGTCTGACTCGGGTTCTTCAACCAATACTGAAAGCGTGCGCCGCCGGCAGGATTCGCACCAACTGCATTGCCAGTTCCGCTCAGTTCTGCCATCTGCGCAAAGAATCCGCCACCCCAATCGGTACGCCACGCATCGTTGGGCGCGAACAGATGCGCACCCTTCGCCATCACCGCTGGCGTCACCTGACGGAGCGCCGTGAGATCATCCAATACCCAGAATCCGCGACCATGCGTAGCGGCGATCAGATCGCCATCTTTGATCTTCAGATCGTGCACTGGCACCATCGGCAGATTGCGACGCAGTGAGCGCCAATTCATGCCATCGTCAAACGACACATACACACCGCGCTCCGTGCCAGCGTACAACAGCCCACGCCGCACCGGATCTTCGCGCACAACTCGCAGGAAGTGTTCAGGATCAATGCCGGCGACAATCTTCGTCCACGTCTTTCCAAAGTCAGTCGTGCGGTAGATCAGCGGCTGCTTGTCGCCCAACTGATACCTGTTCGAAGCGATGTAGGCTGTGCCGGCAGCGTAGTTAGACGGTTCGATGATCGACACGCGCGTGAAGTCACCAAAATCTGGTGGCGTCACGTTCTCCCACGACGTTCCGTTGTTCTTCGAGATGTGCACCAAGCCGTCGTCGGTGCCAACCCACAACACACCCTGCTGCACCGGCGATTCGTCGAAGGCAAAGATCAGCGCGTATGTCTCAACGCCGGTCTGGTCTTTCGTGATGGGGCCGCCTGACGCGTCCATTGTGCGCGGATCGCGACGTGCCAGTTCTGGCGACACTTCGGTCCAGCTTTCGCCTTCGTTGGTGGAGCGGAACAGCTTAGAACCCGCCGCGTACACAACGTTCGGATTGTGTCGTGAGAAAACAATTGGAAAGGTCCACTGGAATCGGACAGCGATATCCTTTGATGAATATCCCATCGGGTTGACTGGATACACCGTGACATTTCGCTCAAAGCCCGTGCGCATATCCTTGCGGGTCAACAACCCGCCGTAGCTGCCCGCGAAGATGATCCACGGACGCGTTGGATGCGGCGTCACATAGCCAGACTCGCCACCACCGCCATCCTTCCAGTCTGACAGATTCACGCGCCCTTCGCCGCGACTCGGCCCGCACAACGTGGAGTTGTCCTGCTGCGCGCCGCAGATCTGATACGGATACTCGTTACTTGTATCAACGTGATACCATTGCGCCGTCGGAAAATCGAGGTCGGTCCATGTGCGCGCGTTGTCGGTGCTGACCGTTGCGCCACCGTCGTTCGCTTCGATCATGCGATTCGGATCGTTCGGTGCAATCCACAGATCGTGGTTGTCGCCGTGCGGTACGCGAATACTCTGCGGAAATGTTTTGCCGCCGTCACGTGAGCGATAAAAGCCGACGTTCAGCGCATAGACAATATTCGAGTCTTTCGGATCGGGTACGAGGTTGGAGTAATACCATGCGCGTTGACGCAGTTTGCGATCGCGATTGATGTACGTCCACGTCGCGCCAGCGTCGTCCGAGCGATACACGCCACCCGAATCGTGCTCAATCACAGCCCATACGCGACTCGGCTTGACTGGTGAAATCGCGAGCCCAATTTTTCCAAGCACACCTGTCGGCAGACCAGTCGCTGTGCGCGTGAGATTTGTCCACGTTGCACCACCGTCCAGCGATTTGTAGATGCCGCTGCCCGCACCGCCAGATGACATTGCCCACGCCGTGCGCCACGCCTGCCATGTAGCGGCGTACAGAATATCTGGGTTCGTCGGATCAACTTGGATGTCGATCGCGCCGGTAGAATCGTTCACGAAAAGAATTTTCGTGAACGTCTTGCCGCCGTCGGTGGTCTTGAACACACCGCGAGTGTCGCTGGCGCGGAATGGATTGCCAAAGACTGCCAGCCACGCGACGTCCTTGTTGGTCGGATGGACGCGAATTGCCGCGATGTGTTCTTCCAGGAAACCGAGCCGCGTCCAAGTCTTGCCGGCGTCAAGCGTCTTCCAGAGTCCGTCGCCGCCGGCGGTGTTGCCACGGATATCCGTTTCTCCTCCGCCAACCCACACGATATCTGCGTTTGTTGGATCAACGGCAATCGCGCCGATCGTCCCGCCGAAGTACTTGTCGCTGGCCGCGCTCCAGTTGAGGCCGCCGTCGATGGTCTTGAACACGCCACCACCCGTCGTCCCCATCCAGTACTCGTTAGGGCGCTGCACCGAGCCCGTCGCTGCAACTGAGCGACCGCCGCGTGCGGGTCCTACTTCGCGCCAACGGGCAGCGCCAAAGGCGGTTGAGTCGAACGTAAGTGGTGCTGTGGGCGCGGGTTGCACCGTTCGTGCAACTGCCGTGGCGCGGGTGCCGGTCGCACGTTGCGCATCAGCGGCGCTGGCGACGGCGGCCAGTCCGGCGATGAGCAGCGCGGTCCGGCCGCGCATGCGCGATGACAACTGCGTTGCGATGGGTGATCGTGGTGACGCGGGGAGCACGTACATCTCGCGTAATCTCCTTGGGGACGGCAGGACGCGGGTGGGGGCTGCGAGTGCGCAGATCGGTGCGCAGGAACGATGTTAGTGGTACGTCGCCCAGCGGTGCAACGCTGTGGCGTGCGGGGCTGGTTTCCGCCGACCGAGCGCCGTTTGGAGTGGAGCCTACGGCGTGTCTGTGGCACCCTCGCGATTCTACGTGCGTCGTCGCGCGTCGGCTTCGCGATCGACGTTCAAGCGTGGCAAGACCCAGATGACTGCGGCGCCGAGCGCGACATTTATGAGCAGGCCGATTTCGCTCCATCCACCAGTGGCGACAAACGAGAGAAGCAACCGAAGCGCGTCCACCGAGAGTGCGAGGAACGCGCCACGCCGCTTGCCATCCGCGAGCCACAGGCCGCCTAGAACTGTCGCCGCAGCAAGCACGGCGAGAATGATGGAACTCGGCGTGAGAATTGAGCTGCCGCCGGTAAAAAGCGTGTAGAAAAGAAAATTCAGCACGGCTGCAGCACCGATGATGACATGCGCGATTCCGACGACGACATGCGCGGCTGGTCCGGACTGCATTTCGCGCGAACGTTTCATTGCGGGGCGATGTGGTGACATTCGTTACTCGAGTGAGGGTTCTCGGCCGTTTTGACAAGAGTTATCGAAATGCACGCACGGGATACGTGTTAACGGACGCGGTGTTTGTACACACACTCCGCTTGCAACCGAAAGCTCAGACTGTGAACTCGCTTATGAGGATTGGCTTTTCCCCGGTCAGCGAAGCAGTCAGGTGGTTGCGATAAAGCGGACGATGACTTGCTCACCAACCGCTGCCGCGATTCGACGGAGTACAGGCATTGAGTGCCCGCGGTACTTCGCGTCTTCCATCCGAGCGATGGCCGACTGCGACGAGTCGATCAACTTTGCGAGTGCGGCTTGGCTCAATCCATGTCGCTGACGAAGTGCATAGACCTCCTCAGCGATCATAGCGGCGTCCGTCGCGGCGGTCACCCGCTCGTCCCATCCGTCGCTGTCGCCAAACATCTGATTCAATACCGCGAGCGCGTCATTTCGCGGAGCGTCTGTGTTCTTGCGGGATGCCATTTGCGTCCTCCGAGCAGTGAAACAGATCCGTCTATGGCGTCGGCGCGCTGTGCGCGCGCACGTTTGCCTTAAACGCTACACGCCGCGCGACGGCGCGGTCGATATCAACCTTGTTGACGTTGCCCTCTTTCGCACAGCCATGCGCCATCACTGCCACACCAGTTCCTGCGAAAAAATACAGCGCGCGGAAGTTGACATGTCCAACCTGCACGCGCAGCTCGTAGATACCGTAGCGCAGCAGATCTGCAGTTGGCCGTCGCAGCGCATGACCCTCTGCGGCGAGACGCGTAACGGCTGCCGCAAGTTTCTCCGCTGCCCTGAGATTCTGCGCCTTGTTTGGCCGCGTCAGTGTCCTCAACCACTCGTCGAACGGCACGACGCCATCCGCGTCTTGGAAACGCAGAATAGTACAGGGCTGCATTGCTTTCCTGACCTGAATAATATCTCATATTTGAGATTTTCGCAAGACCCAATCGCGATTGCTACGCCGACAAACCGCAGAATCTCTGTCGACACACAGGGCGCGGCGAGTGATCAACGCACCGCGCCGTTTGACCCGCACAAGCAACTACTGCCGCTGCATCGTGAACTTAAACCGCTCGATCACCACGCCCGGCACCGCGCACCCGTTGCTCATCGCCGGCTGATAAGTGGAGCCTTCAATCGCACGACGCATCGTCGACACGAAGTCGCGCCAGTCCAATCGCGTAATCTGCGATGATGGCATCACTGCTTTCCCATCGCTCCCAACGATCACTTGCATTTCACCTTCGTTCTCAACGCCCGAATCGCCGGCATTGATCGGGTAGTACAGTTCACCTTTTTTTGTCACGAATGCCGGCGTATCGGCAATGTACGACTGAAGCTGCGCGCGCATCATCGGTAGTTCATTCGGCTGCGCATCATTCTCAATCGTGCGAATCTGCACGACAAGCGTGTCGTCCATGCGGTTGGACGCTGCGCCAGGAATTCCTTCAAAGTCGCGCGCCGCATCTGCCGCCACCGTTGCCTGCATTACCGCCGTCGCAAATGCTGCGGACAACGGTTGCACCTGCCAAAACTTGTCGCGCAGTCGGCCATTCGGTTTAACGACGAGCACGAGTTTCCCGCCCACTGTACTGTGACGCGAATACTCACCGCCCCACGCGGTCGATTGTGATTCAGCAAGCGTCGGCGCGGCGCCGAGCGAGGTTGGTGGCGTGAAATGCTGCCGAATCGCGTCAGCGTAAAACTGTGTGCGCTTGCGATCATCGTCAGTGAAAACTCTGCGATTCCACGCAGTGCCGGCACCGATCACCACCGTCACAACCGATGAATCGATCATCGGACGCTGGCCTTCTGGGCACCGCGGCGCGCCAGGTGACACGGCGACAGCCTGTGCGGATGCTGCGTGCACACTAACACTGAAAATCACCACACCAACAGCCACCGAGCGTGTACGCATCTCGACCTTCTCCGGGGAGCTTGGGGTGCCAACACGGTATCGATAAAAAGATATCCCGATCTCGCGTGGTTGCGTCAGCTGAGCGTCATTCAGCGTGCGCGCGGTGGGCAAAGGTTTCAACCATGCATGAGAGCATTCTAATCATTTGACCTCTCTCGGCTTCGGCAGCCTGTTTTGTGTTACAAGCATTCTAGCAACGAAAGATGGCTCACAGTCCCATATTGAGTTGTGTCGGAGCAGGGACGCATTCCTTAGTTGCGAACTTCATTACGAGTCGATGGCTACTGGCCTGAACATCTACAGCTTGCGCGATCCGCAGCGTTTTCAAATCGATGGCGTAGTGAGTGCGACTGAATCCTTCTCATCGCATTTCAACGATCGATTGTTGCACATGTGCACGAATTATGACGTCAGTTCACAACTGCGATGGATCGAGACCGGCGCAACGCTCGTCGTAGCACCCGATTTTCTAGAGCAGCTGAAGTGTGATGTTGTTCACCTGCTTGCGCTTTCCGACAATCCTCGCTCCGGCGGCGTCGGGATTCGATCGAGTGTTCATCAAGAAATCGTTACCCTTGTCCATTTTATAGAATCGGCGATGGAGAGGGCTGAATTCATCGCGATCGATGCGGAGCCAAACGGGTGAAGCGGTTCGAGCTTGCAATTGCGGATCACACCTTGGAGGTCCGTCGCGTCATCGCAAGCACTGCGGTGAATTGGCTGTATGCATTGGCGACGCTGAGAGAACTGCGCTCAGCGTCTGTGGCGCACTCGATTTCAAGAAACTTTCCCACATACCTGTCCGATTCTCGTATCGACGAACTCATTCGCGCGCTTCGTTCGTCTGGGATGGACGCGGCCGCACGCGAACTTGCAAAAGTATCAAGTACGCGAGATTTGCTCGAACTGTACGTCGTTAAACGTCCGACCGTTCAGCCTGAGCTGCCGGTGTGAGGGGATTTTTGTCACTAGGTCGGTACGCATTGTCGCTGTGTGCTTTTCACTGGACAGCGCACACTATCGCGAACTCTGCGGCTTTTCTGACGTCGCGAGCGCCGATAGCACAAACAAAATGTGAACGATGATTCGGTTTATGAGCGTACACACATGAATGCTGGCTGATCTCGACAATCGAATGCACAGGGTAATACTTCTGATGTTGATTGCCCCGCGGATTGCCTGACGACCCATCGCTGCAAGGCGCTCATGACCCCGATTAGCATCAGCCTGCGAATCCTCCTCGGCGTCGTCGGTTTCGTTGTTCCCGCGACCATGCGCGGACAAACCGCGGTGCGAGGCGAAGTGCGCGACAGTCTCACCGGTCGCGTGTTCGCCGGCGCGACGATTCAGCTCGTACCAGTGGCATCACCATGGTCTGCCGGCTTTACGGCTATCAGTGATTCTTCGGGGCGCTTTCTAATTCGCGGCGTCGAAAAAGGACGGTTCACCCTTGGCTTCCAGCATCCGCGACTCGACTCACTCGGATTTGAGGCGGTCTCTCGCCCGCTCGACGTGAGTGGTAGTGACCAGACGATCACGTCACACCTCGCGCTGCCAAGTGCGGCGACGCTGCACGCGAGTTTGTGCGGCGCGACCTCGGATTCGAGCGGTGCCGTGATTGGGCGCGTGATGGACGCGGAAACGGGCGCCGCCGCGCCCATGACGATCGTGCTGGTCGAATGGGCGGAGCTGCGCTTCGGCGCGAACGGTGTCGAACGTTCGCTCCAACGCGCGACCGGTGCAGTTGGGCCCGATGGCCGCTATGTGGTTTGCGGTGTGCCATCGGAAACGCCGGTGCTACTGCGCGCCACGCCGCGCACCGCAGCCACCGCTCGTGCGAGCGGCGCGATTGAAGTGCGGCTTTCCACCGCAACACCCCTGCTGCATCGCGATCTGTTTGTTGCGGCACGCGTGGTTGCCGACACGACGTCGGCGTTGGCCATGGCCGACAGCGGTGCAGCTGCTACGACCGAAGTAAAAGACGCGAGTGCTGGACATCCGCGCGGTCGTGCGCGACTGGTCGGTGTGGTGCGCGGTGCGGGCAATGCGCCGTTGGCGAACGCGCGTGTTCGCGTGCCGGACACCGACGTAGAAGCGGTGACGGCGAGCGATGGAAGTTTTCGGCTGAGCGGGCTGCCAGCGGGCACTGTCGCGGTCGAAGTCATTGCGATTGGCTACGCGCCGCTTCATTCGGCGGCGGATTTCCGGGCGGGGACGGACGTATCGCTCCAAATAGCGCTCACCAAGCCGGTCGCATCGCTTGATGCAGTGCGTGTGTTCTCCGCACCGCAGCAAGACCGTGTGGGATTCGCAGAACGGCGGAAGAAGGGGCTCGGCTACTTCATTACGGCAGACGAGGCGCGAATGAATGGTGCGCTCAGTGTCCCAGACGCGCTCTTGATGGCGCCGAGTTTGCGGTCTGGCGGGACCTTCGGGCGCGGCGCGTGCCAACCAGTCATCTACTTCGACGGCGTCATGTTCGACGGCGATCTGACCAAGATGCAGCACGACGCGCCCTTTGCGAGCATTGGCGGATTTGAGGTGTATTCCAATCCGGCTGACATTCCCCCGCAATTCGGAAGCTCGGGGAACGGTTTGAGCAGAGGTAGAGCGCCTGGCGCCGCTGGGAGAGAGCGGTCGAACCAAGGCGGCTGCGCCGTCGTCGTCGTCTGGACGAAAGGGTTCGTGCCGTAGTCGGCAAACGATGCGCGTGAGAGTTGGTCTCGGACGCATGACGAGTGAGACCCTGCTGTATAATCTCTCGACGCGCATTACCGGTGCCGCCCTCGCAGAGCGTGCCGTCGCATTGCACGCCTGCGCGTGAGTCGTTCACGGTACGCGCAAGCGCCGACACTGTCGACGACGCACGTGCATGCTCTAATCTCTAGCGCGCGCCGACTTTCGTCGATGCAATCTTCCCGAATCCATTCAGTGCCGACACCGCATGAAT
>JANNWU010000517.1:0-8701 GCA_031408755.1 Gemmatimonadaceae bacterium
TCGCGATCCAGCACGCCGAGCAGGTCGGTGCGGTCGGCGGCGACAGTCTTGCGGATGATTTCACCAACGTGTGGACCGCTAGGATCAACGACGTAGTTATCCCAGTACGCCGTCAACAGCGTGCGGTTCGCAGCGAAGTAGCGTTCGTATGCGGCCACCCGATCTGCACTTTGCAGCACAGCCAGGAAATCGGGGAGCAGGTTGATCAGCATCAGCCAGTTTTTTCGGAGCGCGTGCGAAGCCCAACTGCGGGCGGTGACGATCGAGAACGGATTCTACGGGACGTTGGGTACACGTACAAGGGAGCAAGTTCACCTTGACTAATGATCGCCTTCGATCCCGCGTAGCGCGCGTCAGCTAAAGTCGAAAAAACTCGATCGCGAACGATTAGCGGGTGCCGAACAGACGATCTCCAGCATCGCCGAGTCCCGGAACGATGTAACCTTGCTCGTTGAGGCCGCGATCGATGGCGGCGCAGATAATCGCAACATCTGGATGTGCATCACGAAGTCGCTTCAGCCCTTCTGGGGCAGCGACAATGCACATGAAAGTGATCCGCTCGGCGCCCGCGCGCTTGAGCGATGTGACGGCAGAGGCAGCACTACCGCCGGTCGCGAGCATCGGATCAAGCACGATGAAGGCTCTGTCTGCAGCATCACCGGGAACCTTGAAGTAATAGTCCACCGGTTCCAGGGTGTCGTGGTCGCGATACAAGCCGATGTGTCCAACGCGCGCACCCGGCACGAGTCGGAGGACACCTTCCACCATCCCCAAGCCAGCCCGCAGAATAGGAACGACGGTGAGCTTTTTGCCTCGAACCGTCACTCCCGTGTGCGATTCGAGTGGCGTCTCGACCGGATACGGTTCCAACGCCAGAGACGCCGTCGCCTCGTAGGCGAGCAGCATCGCGATCTCGTCCACCAGCTCCTTGAAGATTTTTGTAGGTGTGGCGCGGTCACGAAGCCTGGTGACTTTGTGCTGCACGAGTGGATGGCGCACAAGCGTGACGCCGTCGATCGGGGAGTTAAGGTCGTTTTGCACGTCGGGAAGATGCGGATGCGAGGCGGACGAGCGGTAGTGCATCAACGCACGAAGCTCCTGCACACGGATGCCCCGGGGTTACCTGCGCGTGGACAATGGTGTAGCTACGCAGTTCACAGATTTTGGCGCGCTGGCTACGCCCGCCAAGCTCTTCCACAGCACTCGTTCAGCTCTATGCAACTGATATTCTCTGGCGCGGCGCAAGAAGTCACTGGCTCCTGCCACCTTCTCGAAGTTGGCGGAAAGACCGTGCTGCTTGACTGCGGTCTGTTTCAAGGACGGCGTGAGGAGTCGCGCAAGAAAAACGAGGTGCTCCCGCTGCCAGTCGATGAGATCGACGCGGTGGTGCTCAGCCACGCGCATATCGATCACGCCGGTCGTCTGCCATTTTTGGTGCGTTCTGGTTTTGATGGTCCCATTCACGCCACTGCGGCCACGCGCGATCTGTGCGCGCTGATGCTGGCCGACTCGGCGCGCATACAGGTTAAAGACGCAGAGTTTCTTGAGCGTCGGCAGCAAACACACGCCGCACCGCTCTACGAGCCTGTTGATGCCGATCAGGTGTTGCGGCAGATGATTTCGTATCCGTACGATCGCTGGTTTGATGTGATTCCCGGTGTTGTGCGCGCCTGCTTCACCGATGCTGGTCATATCCTCGGCTCAGCTTCTGTGATGCTCGATTGTACAGAGAACGGGCGCACGGTGCGGGTTGTCTTTTCTGGCGACGTAGGGCGGAAAGGCCTCGCGATTATTCGCGATCCGAAGCCGCCAGCAGGCGCGGACGTTGTCATCATGGAATCGACGTACGGCAATCGCGATCATCTGCCGATTGACGGCGCGCGCGCGAAACTTGGTGAGGTTGTTCGTGACACGGCGGCGCGCGGTGGACGCGTGATCATTCCAGCGTTTGCCGTGGGACGCGTGCAAGAGTTGGTGTACGATCTGCACTCACTGTCACGCGCCGGCGAAATTCCGTCCATTCCAATTTACATCGACAGTCCGCTCGCAACTGGTGCCACCGACATCTTTGAACGGCATCCCGAGTGTTTTGATCGCAACGAAGATCTCGTACGCGCGGTGGATGCGCTGTTTGAGTTTGATCAGGTGCACTTCACACGTGACGTAATGGAGAGCAAAGCGTTGAACTCCATGAACGGACCGATGGTCATCATATCGCCGTCGGGGATGGCTGAGTCGGGGCGCGTGCTACATCACTTGGCGCACAGCGCAGGCGACGCGCGCAACACGATTCTAGTGGTCGGATTTATGGCCGAACATACGTTGGGACGCCGCATCGTTGAAAAGCGCGCGACGATCAAGATTCACGGGAAAGAAATTGCACTCGCGGCGCAAGTCGAAATTTTGAACGGCTATTCTGCTCACGCCGATCGCGCTGAGTTAACCGATTGGCTCGATGCAGTACGAGCGACGTCGAAGAATCTTTCGCAAGTGTTACTGGTGCACGGCGAACATGATGCGCAGACCGCGCTGCAAGCATCGCTGACGGCGAAAGGATATTCCGTGTCCGTTCCGGCGCCGGGCGATCGGTGTGCGCTCTGATGCGAGGCGTGTAAGATGACGGAGCCTATTGCCAATACGCGTGGTGCCGCCGCCGGTCGTATTTTGGAAGCGACTAGCGCATGCATTGTGAAGAAAGGTGCCGCTGATGTGAGCCTTCAGGATGTGGCTGAAGCTGCAGGTGTGAGCAAGGCGCTGATCCATTACCACTTTCATGACAAGGGTGAACTGCTTGCGAGACTGGTGGAGTGGTTGCGTGCTGGTCTCGTCGCGCGACAGAGCACGGCGCTCACAGGCGTGTCAGCGAATGCAGCGCTTGATGCGTTGTGGCAGTGGCTTTCGGATGAATTAGAACGCGGCGATCTGCGCGCACTGCTGGATTTGTCATTGGTGCAGGGCGACGCCGTGCAACTCGCCGTGCGCCAGACCGCCGTCGCGCGTCGAGAAGCCGCGGCGGTTGTGACATCGCAGTTATTTGACGCGATTGCTCTCCGTCCGCGTGTACCCGCGGTGCTGATTGCAGATGCGTTCGTCGCATTTGTGGATGGACTCGCGCTCGATTCCGTTATCGCGCCGGAGCGGAATGCCCGCGTGTCGTTTGATGTGTTCTGGCTTGCAATGCTCGGTCTCACGGATTAGCGCCGTTACTTTCGCCTGTGGCTCGTCGACAACGCTCTTTCCTTAGCCGAGTATTTCGGCTGTTCAAGCGCATCACGTTCGCCCTCTTGCTGCTCTGGGGCGCGTTGGTTGCGGCCGTAGTGATTGTCGGCGAGCGCGATCAGGCGCAGAAGGCTGATGCGATTGTTGTACTCGGTGCTGCGCAATACGCAGGCAGGCCATCGCCGGTGCTGGAAGCGCGATTGGAGCACGCCATCACGTTATACAAACAAGGAATTGCGCCGCGGCTGATTGTGACCGGTGGGAAAGCGGCCGGCGACATCACCAGTGAAGCGGAAACCAGCGCTCGATACGCGCGCCGCAAAGGTGTTCCTGATTCTGCCATCATCATCGAGAGCGAAAGCCGCAGCACCACGGAACAAATGCATGCGGTGTCGCGGATGGCTCGTACGCGACGATTTTCGCGAGTGATATTGGTGAGCGATCGCTTCCATATGCTGCGATTGCTGTTGACGGCGTGGAAGCTCGGTTTGCCAGCGAGTGGATCACCCACACGGAGCAGCCCCATTTCTCTGAGTGATGGATCGGGTATCCGCTATGTCTTGGCAGAGTCGTTCAAGGCGCCGTTAGCGTTTCTGCTGGAACAGCGCGACCCGTAATGCCCGCGTGCTCAGCAACGCACGGCACCAGAAATAGGAGCGCTGTCGCGAGACTGTTCCGCGTGGCAGATCACGTGGTGTTCACGCTCGCGCTAGTCAACGACGAAATCGATACTCGCGAGCCGAGCCATTTCTGATCGCCACGCATCGTGCAGCGCTCGGAACCGCGGTGAGCGACTTACACCACCAATTGGCTGGCCATCAAGTTGCGTGATCGGAACGACGCCGCGAATGGAGCTGCTCGCGCACGCCGCATCGGCATGCTGCAGCGCAGAAACAGGCGCCGCAGCCTCGTGCACCGTTAAGCCAACTGAAGGCGCGAGCTCTCGCAGAAGGCCAATCGTGGTTCCGGCAAGTGCTCCGGTGGCTGCGGACGGCGTGAACAACGTGGCGTCAGAAAACCAACAGATGTTCGATGCGGTGCATCCCACGACGCGATCGTTGGTGTCGAGAACCAGCGCATCGTCGGCGCCCTGTCCGTGGGCTTCACGAAGTGCGAGGACGTTGGCTGTGTAATCCAGCGATTTGATACCCGCGGTGGGACGGAGTGCGCTCCACCGCCACTGGCTGGTGATGAGCGTGAGTCCGCGCTCAAGCACTTCGTCGCGCACCGCAATGCGTGGTGTCAGCGTGACGATCGACCGACCGGCGCCGCCGCTCAGGCCAGCGATGCCTGGAAGTGCATCACCACGAGTGAGTGTCAGCCGAAGTACCGCGTCCGCGATGTTCATGCGCTGCGCGGCGGCGGCGGCTTCGACGATGTGCGCCTGCAGGCCGTCTGGGATTACGAGGCCGAGGCGCTCTGCACCGCGCGCGAGGCGCGCCATATGTGCACCAACCAGCGGTGCGACGCCGTTCAGCACGCGCATCGTTTCGAAAACGCCGTCAGCCAGTGTCAGGCCGCGGTCGAAGGCAGAGATCGCGCGGCTGGCGTCGCTGACCGTGTCGCCATCAACCCAGACGCGAATTGGGGCTGCGCTACTCATCGCGGGGTGCCACGCGAGCTGTGTAAGCACTGCACCGCGAAACATGAGAGCGTGGCCGCGCGTACAAACTCACGTGAGATGCAGCGGAGTTCGAACTCGACGCGATGAAGCGACGGTGGCGCGACTGATTCTGCATGCGGGTGTGGCGCCGGCGCGAGGTGAAGGCGGTCAGATCAGGCACGGTGGTCTGCACCGGCGCAGACAATTCCAAAATGCGTGGTGCGCTGTGCAACGGGCTCGCCACGGAAGCGAATGCTAGCGCGTGACAGGGTGGGAACAAGCGAGCGTCGCGCAATGCGGAGGTTGACGATGCTCGTGGGGACGGCAATGGGAACCTCATGTTTACGAACTGATGGGCGTGTGCGGCAGGTGGGGCTATTCAGCGAGTCGAACAGTGGAAACAGTTAAGAACGGTCGACGCAGTATCAACTTAGCAACACGACACTGGCGCATTAGTGTCTTTAATGTGTTACGCTTTCACACGCTATGAAGAAGATTCTGAGGTTGTTTGTTGGACCGGTTCGGTATGATCGCATCGGGGTAAGGCTAGATTCAGGATATAACAATTTCATTCGAATTCAGGAGTTCACACGCATGAGAAAGCTTATTGTTGGTGCCGTCGTCGTTTTGGCGAGCGCTGTGGCTGCACCGGTTGCGCAGGCGCAACAGCAGAGCGCCGTCACCTTTGGCGTCTCCGGTGGTTTGACGCTACCGATTGGCGATTTGGGCGATGTGCAGGGATCGGGTTTCAATCTGCAGGGTCACGCGAACTACAAGCCAAGCTCGTTGCCGTTTGGATTGCGCGGCGATGTTGGTTTCTGGACAACCGCAGGTAAGACGGTGGGTTTCGGCGGCATTAATGGCAAGTCCAAGGGCATTACCTGGATCAGCGGTACCGCCAACGTCGTCTATAATTTTGAAGGTGCCAAGGACGCGACGTTCGTTCCGTACGTGATCGGCGGCGCCGGTCTGTACAACGGCAGCCAGAGCATTGGCACGAAGTTTGGTGTTAATGGTGGCGGCGGTGTGACGTTCAAGCTCTCCGGGTTTGACGCGTTTGCAGAAGCGCGGTTCCACAACATCTTCACGGATGGCATCACGGCTCGCATCATCCCGATTTCCTTCGGAATCAATTTCAAGCCGTAGTTCCTTTTGCAGCACGCTTTGGTTCTACCGCGCCCAACTCGAGAACCTGAGTTGGGCGCGATTGCGTTTTGGAACCGAATTGCGCGGGACACTGAATCGCGCTGGGCGTCGTTCCCAACGCAGAGATAGGTAGGCGCGATTCCTCGTGGCTGGTTTCAGACAGCGAGGTACGCTTTCATTCGTGCTTCACTCAGCACCGCATTTTCGCGCAGCACGACACCACGACAAAGTCAGGTCCCGCGACAGGAGCAGTCTTGGCCGACACGCCAAATTCGTCACTTCCCGGTCAGTCCGGGTCAAGTTTGCCCAACAACCTCAGCACCGCGTTTGAGGATGCATCGCTTGGGTTTCTGCCGTCGGAGCAGCCGGAGTTTGACGGATCGCTAGAGACCGATAGTGCGCTGTGGGCGATTGTCTTTGCCGGCGGCATTGGCTCACGCTTCTGGCCGTTGAGCACACCTGAGCGACCGAAGCCGCTGCTGTGCTTAGTGGGTGACAAACCGTTGATCGCTGACACGTTGCATCGGCTGCATCCCATGATTCCTGCCGAACGTACGCTGGTGCTCACGAGCGCTGACATCGCCGAGGCGATTCGTCAGGCGATTCCAGAGCTGCCGGAGAAAAACATGTTGGTGGAGCCACGTCCGCTGGGTACGGCGGCAGCGTTGGCGTGGGGCGCGCAGGAAATTGCGAATCGCGCTGGTCCCAAGACGGTATTCTGCGCGTTGCACGCGGACTTGTCGGCGCAGTTCCCGGATGAATTTCGCCGCTCCATTCGGCACGCAGCAACGTACGCATCAAACGACGGCGCACTCGTCGCTATCGGTGCGCGACCAACGCGGCCAGATACAGGCTTCGGTTACATGCTCGGCGGAGCAGAACTAGAACCAGGCGTCTCGTTTGCGAAAGGCGGCGCGTGTACTGTCTCGCGATTTGTTGAGAAGCCGGGACCGTTGCAAGCGGAAGAGTTCATTGCCGATGGTGCGATGTGGAACGCCGGTATTTACGTGTGGCAAGCGGGCACGGTGCTGGAAGCGTTGGCCGCATCAACAACTGAATTGATCGACGGTCTCGCGTATCTGGCATCTGGAAAAGTTGATCGCTTTTTCGGCATGGTGCAGAACGTGTCGATCGAACGCGGTTTACTGGAGCGCATCGACAATCTGATTTGCTTGCCGTCGTCATTTGGTTGGGATGACGTGGGTACGTGGGCCTGTTTGCGGCGCGTGCGCGAGTTGGACGACACGGGGAATGGTGTAATTGGCGACGCCTTGTTGGTTGATGCGGAATCGAATGTGGTGCACACCGAGTCGGGGCGCGTGGTGGTGTACGGTGTGAATTCGTTGCTCGTGGTGAGTTTGGCTGGTGTCACGTTTGTGACCAGCCTTGAGCGAGCGGCGGAGCTGGGCCCGCTGTTTGAGGGATTGCCGAAAGAGTTGAAACGGAATCCGACGGCGCAGATGTAGCGGATTAGGTAAGTCGTCTATTCAGAGCGTGAGAACCGGCGTCCGTTGGTGCATTCTGGCCTGCCCGACATCTGTGTGTCGCGCTAGAACCGCGCGGTCGCTGCGCTAGGCACTGTTCCGCGAACACTGGCAATTTCGTCCCGAATTCTGACACTCGACTGTCACCGTGGGTGGACAGTGGTGCTCAGGATTAGTCTGTAAGTTGTTTATTAGCAACAGTTTACGAAGTCGGCACAGGCGGCATTGCTCCTGCTTTAGTTGGGTTCACACAGCGAGGGTCGCGCCTCGCTCCTGGACTCAACCGGAGCATTACCATGTCATTCCGTCGCTTCGCTTTCTCTACCGCCGCTGTCTTGGCTGCCAGCGCGCCCCTATCTGCACAGCAGCGCCAGGCTCCGACGTTTAGCGTCGAAGGGCATGCCAACTATCAGGCGCTACGCGGCAATGTGTTTGGCGATCTCGCCGACGGTCGCGGTGCCGAAGCGCAGTTCACACTAGGCATCAGCAACTTCGCTGTATCTGGCGGCTATCAGCGTTCATGGCACGATGTAGTTGGTGCAACGCGTCAAGCGACGCTCTCTGGATTTTACATCGAGCCGCGTCTCGCGCTGCCGTTAGCGGCGTCAAACTTCACGCCCTACATGTACGGCCGCGGCGGTTTGCTTGAGCGCGCAGAGTTGAGCGGCGGTACAGAAGTCACGTCAAATGTCACGCAGCTTGGCGGCGGCTTGGGCTCAATGATTTATCTCGCCAAAGGTGTGCAACTGAACATCGCTGGCGGCTATCAGTTTCTGCGCGCCGGCAAAAAAATCGCCGATGGGACACGCGCGAACGGCGGTGCATACAGCATGCGAGCGGGACTGACACTTGGATCATCGGGGTGGGCGCGCGACCCAGGTTTCTGACCTGGCCTCCCCGGCCCCCGCATGCACTTGGGCATGCGGGCGAGCATAGCGCGCGATGCTGCGCGCGAGTGACCGTCCCCGTGGCGCAATCGCGCTGCGGGGACGGTATCTTTTGTCCATATGCATATTCCGATTGAAACTGAAACGCTCGCGAACGGTTTGCGTGTCACGTACTCCGAAGATCACGTTGCGCCGCTGGTCGCTGTGAACCTGTGGTATCACGTTGGCAGCGCGAATGAGCGCGAAGGCCGCACCGGGTTCGCCCATCTCTTTGAGCATATGCTCTTTCAAGGTTCGGCCAACGTCGAAGCGAACGAGCACTTTGAATTGGTGCAACGCGCCGGCGGCACACTGAACGGTTC
>JANNWU010000518.1:0-2254 GCA_031408755.1 Gemmatimonadaceae bacterium
CGCCACCGATTGCGCAGCGCAATCGCAACCGCCTTCTTCGCACTGCTCTGCCCGATGATGTAGCGATCCAACTCCGCGACAATGCGACTCGGCGTCAGATCGGCCAATCGCGCTAACGCGCGGATGGTGCGTGGTGATGGCATTGCTCAGACGGTTGGTTCGAGAACGGTGATGTTCGAATTGGTGTACACGCAGATCTCAGAGGCGATCAGCATTGATCGTTCGACAATCTCGCGTGCACTCAGATCTGTATGACGCAACAGTGCGCGAGCCGCTGCCAACGCGTACGTACCACCGGAGCCAATCGCTGTTACACCATCGTCCGCTTCAATGACGTCACCGCCGCCACTGATCGTGAACAGCGAGTCTTTGTCACCGACAATCAGCAGCGCTTCCAGGCGACGCAATACACGATCGGAGCGCCAATCCTTCGCCAGCTCAACAACCGCCTTCGGCAGATTGTCACCGTAGCGTTCGAGCTTCTCCTCGAATTTCTCGAACAGCGTGAACGCGTCAGCAGCTGCGCCAGCAAATCCGGCGAGCAAAGCACCGTTGCGTAGATGGCGCACCTTTTTCGCCGTCGCTTTCGCAATCGTCTGGCCCATCGACACTTGGCCATCACCACCAATCGCGATCTGCCCGTTTCGGCGTACGGCGAGAATGGTGGTGGCGTGAAACAGGGGACGATACTCAGACATGCAAACTCTCGGCGTGCAGCAGTAGGGGTCGCAAGCGGTAGGCTGGCTATGCGCGCGGATGTGCTTTGGCGTAGGCCGCCTTCAGCCGTTCCACGCTGGTGTGCGTGTAAATCTGTGTTGTACTCACACTCGCGTGACCCAACAGTTCCTGCACCGCGCGAAGTTCTGCACCCGCATCCAACAGATGGGTTGCGAAGGTGTGCCGTAGCGCATGCACGCTCGCTCCTTCAGGTGCATCGACAAGCGCCAGCAGACCGGTCATCGCGAGCTGGATTCCACGTCGCGAGAGTCGTTTGCCTTGTGGGTTCAAGAACCACGCGGCGCGTTCCGCTTTTGGCCCTACATTGCGCAACAGTTCGTCACGTCGCGACTCGTAGTTGATCAATGCCAGTCGAGCCGGCGCGCCAAAGGGAATGATGCGCTCCTTGCGTCCTTTGCCGCGCACCTTGGCGCGCAGCGACACCAGATCCACATCGCCGCGATCCAGACCGTGCAACTCGGAGAGACGCATTCCGGTTGCGTAAAACAGTTCGAGCATCGCAAAGTTGCGTACGTCTGAGAACGCCCCGCCCTGCGAACGCGTCGACGCCGCATCGATCAACGTTTGCATTGTGCCGGAATCGAGATGCGCGGGAAGATGCCTCCCGATTTTTGGCGTCCGCACGCTGCGCGCTGGGTTTGCCGTCACATGCTCGTCGCGATGCAAGTAGCGGTAGAACCCTCGCACGGCGGAAAGCGTGCGCGCGATCGACCGCCGTTCCAAACCTTGCCGACTGAGAAATCCAAGGAAGCCGCGAATCGCATTGCGATCTACTGAACCCCAATCCCACGAATCGCCGCGCGCACGTTGTCCCAGATAGAATGTAAATCGCGCGAGGTCGCTGGTGTACGCTGTCACCGTGTGCGCCGACAGCTGCCGTTCTTTCGCGAGATACTGCAACCACTCCGCAACGAGCGGTGGTGGTGGTGGCGGCGCTTCATCGTGTGCCTGTTCCGGCTGCGCTGGCTGCACTCGCGGCGGCGTACGCACCATCAGACCGCGAGTCCCACCAGCGCGTGCTGTTCAATCCACGACGCTTGCTCAACGAGTGCACGATCGGCCATTGCCTGCTTGCGCTGCATCTTGTCGCGCGGCGGATTAGGCAAATCGTCCACCAAGCCGTAGTTCGCGTTCATAGGCTGGAAGTGTTTCGGGTCTGCTTCGCGGAGATAGCGATACAGCGCGCCGAGCATGGTGGTTGGTGGTGGAATCACGGGCTCATCACCGTGCAGCATACGCGACAGATTCAACCCGGCCAACAACCCCGTCGCGCTGCTCTCCGTGTAGCCCTCAACACCGGTCAACTGTCCAGCGAACATCGTCGTCGGGGCATCGCGCAGCGACAGATGCGGCGTGAGCGTTGCCGGCGCATTGAGATACGAATTGCGATGGATGCTGCCGTAGCGAAGAAATTCTGCGTCAGCCAAACCGGGAATCATGCGAAACACACGCTGCTGCTCGCCAATCTTGAGACGTGTTTGAAAGCCGACCAAGTTCCACATGCGACCAGCACGAT
>JANNWU010000519.1:0-2911 GCA_031408755.1 Gemmatimonadaceae bacterium
CTGTAGTCGTTGTAACTGTTGTAACTGTTGTAACTGTTGTAACTGTTGTAACTGTTGTAACTGTTGTAACTGTTGTCGCTGTTGTCGCTGATCTCGCTGTGGTAACTGTCGTAGCTGTCGAAGGTGCAGTCGCTGCCGAAAGCGTCGGCGCAGCCAGCGAACGTCCTACACTTCAAACAGCGGCTGTACGGGCGCGCGGCGCAGTGTCACCGGCGCGCTCGCGACAGGCAAACGCTCGGCCACCAGCACATCGGTGTCGCGCGCAAGAACGGTCCAGAGGCTCGCATCCAGCGCTGTCGCAACCGGAGCCACCAGTCGACCATTCGTGCGCAGCACGCGTGCGCTCTCCGCCAGATACTCCGCACTGGCGTGATGCGCGCTGAGTGCCACGCCGCGCAACGATGCGGCGGCAAGCGACAATCTCTGCGGCGCCAACTGCAACGCACTGACACGATCCCGGTGCGCAAAATGCGCGTCAGCATCGGCTACGAATATCACCAGCCTCGGGATCAGTTGTAGCAGCGCTCGTGTCGCCCGCGTCCACGAACCGGTAAGCAATACTGGTGCGGACGCCTCAACCAGATGCAATTGCGCTGCAAGACGAAACGCGATGTCGTCGGACATCAACCGCGTTGGTTCCGCATCCGTTGAACGCACGCGTGTCCCACCGTCAAACAGCACAACGCCATCCACTATGCCGAAGGTGCTTCGGCACACCGGGCAGCCGAGCGATCCTTCAACAATGTGCCGCGCCTCGCTGCGCGTACTCGTCGCCACCAACCAACTGTCCTCGTGAGAATTGGGACAGCGCAGTGTGTCGATCAATTCCGTGAACATCGGGAGCTAACTCCGCGACAGACGAAGCTCATCGATGTTGACCGTCGCAGGGCGCGTTACGGCAAACCAGATCGCATCTGCCACATCATCGGCCGTCAGCATCTGTGCACGCGGCGTGAAACCTTCGCGCTGATCCGGATCAATTGGATCCCAGAGCGGCGTATCTACCGGACCCGGTGACACCAACGTCGCACGGACGCCACTGCCGCGAAGCTCTGCGCGCATCGCTTCGTGTAGTGCGCGCAGACCGTACTTGCTGGCCGCATACGCACCGTTCTGTGGAAACACTGAACGATCCGCAATTGAGCCGAGCGTGACGATCATGCCTGAACCGCGGCGCCGCATAGCGGGGAGAAAGGCGCGCGTGAGCAAGAATGGCGCAACTAAGTTGGTGTGCAACACGGCGCTGAAGTCGGTCGGCGACATTTCATCAAGCGACGCCAACTGAAACAAGCCCGCGTTATTTATGAGCAGATCGGGTGCAGCACCAAATAGCGTGACGATATCGTCGGAGGTCGCCGACACCGCATCCGGGTGCGTGAGATCGGTGGGAAACGCCGTGGCGAGCGGGCCTACCTCGCGTGCGAAAGCTTGAAGTGGCGCCGCCGTCCGCGCGAGCAAAGCGACACGAATGCCCGCTTCTGCGCAGCGTCTGGCGATAGCGGCGCCAATGCCCTTAGACGCACCTGTAATCACCGCGGTTTGGATAGATGACATACGCCTCAATCTATCCAAGACCGCACGCTGAAATCAGCTTCGCGGCGAGTGAGCTAAGCGCAGAAATTCTTCGCGCGTCTTCGCATCGCTTCGGAAGTTACCAAGCAGCGCAGAGGTGATTGTCTTCGAATTCTGCTTTTCGACGCCGCGCATTGCCATGCACATGTGCGCACACTCAACCACCACGCCCACACCCTTCGGCTTGAGCACATCGGAGAGCGCTTCGGCAATTTGGGCGGTCATCCGTTCTTGGACTTGTAAGCGACGCGCGAACACTTCTACCACGCGCGCCAACTTCGACAAACCGACCACGCGACCATCTGGGATGTACGCGATGTGCGCCTTCCCAAAAAATGGCAACATGTGATGCTCACACATGGAATACAATTCGATGTCACGCACCATCACCATGCCGTCCGCGTGCTCTTCAAAAATGGCGTCGCCAATCGCTTCGGACGCTGACATTTCGTAACCACGTGTGAGCCACGCCATCGCGCCCGCCACACGGCGCGGCGTCTTTACAAGTCCGCTACGTCCGGCATCTTCGCCGAGGAGTTGCAGCTGACGGTGCACCAGCGACTCGTATTCCGCCAACGCGCTGCCGGACACTGCTGGACGCAGTGCCTCAAAAGCATCATCTGGATCACTTGGCCTAACGACCTGAATACTCGACATAGTTGTTTTCAGTCTCCCAAAGTCTAAGCGTGCTGAGCTGCGCCGGTGCAATGTGCGGCACGATCGCATTCCAGCATGCGACGACGATGTTTTCCGCCGTCGGATTTATATCACGCATCATCGCCACGTCGAGATTCAGATTGCGGTGGTCCATCTGATCGATGACCGTGCGTTCCACGATATCGCGCAGAATTCCAAGATCCATCACATATCCCGTGACGCCGTCAATTTCTCCAGTAACGGACACCTCTAAAACGTAATTGTGCCCGTGCCAGTTGGGGTTGTTGCACTTGCCGTAGAGGCGGGTGTTCTCGGCATCTGACAATGACGGGTTGTGAATCCGGTGTGCTGCGTTGAAACGCAGACGCCGCGTGGCGGTCACAATCGGCATTGAGTTTCGATGTGCCCGCAGACGAAAAGCGGGTGAGTGAAGAAGGGATGACGAACGAGGCGCGTCCGATGACGCACACCGTACCTACGATTAAAGAAATTACCTCGCACTGCCGTTCCCGATAGGGAAGCAGAACAAACATGGGCGCCCCCGTGAGAGAGCGCCCATGTTTACCAGAGTGGAACGAGAAGGGGTTTTTGAAGCCCGTCGATACGCTACAGCCCTCACCCGCAGCCTTCCGCCTTCCCCGCACTGGGGCATGACGTCAGCACGATTTATCGGACTTCACCG
>JANNWU010000520.1:0-7599 GCA_031408755.1 Gemmatimonadaceae bacterium
TTGCAGTCTGCATTCGCAGCACCACATCACGCGCGCGTTCTTTTAACCCAGCTCGTTCAAGCAACCCAATCACTGGCAGCACCAGCCAGACGATTGCTACAAAGCGGCTTTCGGTAAATGCATGGCCGAGTTTTGAGAGCGTACCGATCAGTCCAAGCCCACCCGCAAGACCAGTCACGATCCCTGCGCAGGTGACCACGAACAACGGATTGAGCCGGAACGCAAACCCGAGTACAACAACCAGCAGGCCACTCAGAACTAGCATGTGTTGTGTGGGCGCGGGGAAAATGCTGATGTACCGTTCGAATCTATCCGATGATCGTAGCGCTTCGTGATGCGCTGCGAACTATTGCGCACTGGGCGGCGCCACCAACACCGCTGCATCGCGCAGCGCTGATCGGATCGCGTTGGCCATCGCTGCCGCGCCAGGTGTATCGCCATGAATGCAGATTGTGTCAACCGTCACGGAAACCGGCGCGCCGTCTTCAGCCGCTACCTGTGCGTGCTGCACCATGTTCAGCGCACGCTGCGCGGCGAGCTGCGGATCAGAGATCGTCGCGTTCGGCGAGGCACGCGGCACGAGCGACCCATCAGCGCGGTATGCACGATCTGCGAAGACTTCACTCACCGTCTGTAAACCGCAGGCTCGGCCAGCGGAAATAAGCGCGCTTCCTGAGAGCCCGAACAGCATGAGTGCAGAATCGACGTCGCGCACAGCACGCGCGATACTATCAGCAAGATCATCGCGCGCTGCAGCCATGTTGTAAAGCGCACCGTGCGGCTTGACATGCTGAACACGAACACCGCAGACGCTCGCAACCGCTTGAAGCGCACCGAGTTGATAGACAGTCAGGTCGTACGCTTCGACTGCGGAGATAGCCATCTCTCGTCGACCAAAACCGACGAGATCAGGAAGGCTTGGATGCGCGCCGATGTGGACGCCCACCGCGGCGGCTGCGAGCACTGTGGCTCGCATCACGCTCGGATCGCCGGCGTGAAAGCCACACGCGACATTGATCGACGTTACGAACGGGAGAATGGCACTGTCATCGCCAAGCTGCCACGTGCCGAAACTTTCGCCCATATCGCAATTCAGATCAACTCGAACCATTGATTCCTTGCGTGTATCGAAGCTGGAGTGCGCGATACGCTTGTGCAATGCTGTGCTCACGCGCGAGGTAAGCCGTGTGTGCGGATGCCAGCGTGGTGACCGTGAATCGTAGGTTATCGCCGGGAAGAAGTTGCGCGAGTACCGGGATGTCAACAGAGATCACGTCAGCGATGCGTGGATAGCCTCCCGTCGTTTGCCTGTCCGCCATGAGGACGATTGGTGCACCGCCAGATGGCAGCTGAATCGTGCCGGCCGTGACGCCGGTTGACAACATTTCGCGCGGTTCGCGCAGCGAAAGCGGCGAACCGGTCAAACGGAAACCCATGCGGTCCGACTCTGACGCAATTCGAAACGCGTGCGAGCAGAACGCATCACGCGACTTGTCAGAGAGTTCGTCGAATTGCGGACCAGGAATAAAGCGAACCGTTGCGTCTGCAGAGTACGCGGGCAACAATGATGGCGCGATGCTCCAGTCACCAATCGTGCGGTCGCGTGACTGAAGGTGTTCCATCATACGCACACTCGTTGCGGTGGGCACAGCGATTGGGAGCCGATCGTCGCGCCGAAGTGCACGACCGTGCCACCCACCAAACACTGCACGCAGGCACGTGCTTCTGCTTCCGAGTACCGGCGGTACATCAACTCCGCCGGCAATTGCGAGTGTCGTTCTAAAGCCTGTGTGAATGGCGAGCAGCGCGTCGGTGTGAACTCGAATTGCGTGCCACGCTGGTATCGGAGTACCATCCAATGACGCCGTTACGTTGCGACCCGCGAGCGCGATGAGCGCCGGTGCGTCGAACTGAATCGCAGTACCGCCCATGGTGCACTCAAGTGTCGCTGCATTTTCGTCATTTCCGACCAACGCATTGCCGAGCCGCTGTGCGACAGAATCCATTGCGCCGCCAACAGGCACACCAATGTGCTGCCACGATACGCGTCCGAGATCTTGCACGGTGGTGAGTACGCCGGGTTGTCGGACGATGGCACTCACGCGTGCTCTACCCAATTGTGAAGCACGGCCGGTGCAACATCCACAAACCTGACTCGATCACCAACCTGCAGCAACGCCGGTGGATCACGATGGGGATTAAACAGTGCGCGTGGTGTGCGGCCTATCAACTGCCATCCACCGGGCGACTCACACGGATAGATACCGGTGCTGCTGCCACCAATACCGACGCTGCCTGCCGGCACTCGCGTGCGTGGTTCCGCGCGACGTGGCGTGTACAGTGTTGCAGGGAGTCCGTGCAAATATGGAAAGCCGGGGAGAAAACCCAACATCGCCACCGTGTACTCACCGGCCGTATGCGCCGCGACGATAGCTTCGGCTGTTGTCCGATGCGTACTCGCAAGCACCTCCAAGTCCGGCCCGAACTCGCCGCCGTAGCAGACGGGAATCACGATCGGATGCCGTTGCACCGCCGGCGTTATGCTAAAGTGGCGCGTGACCGTGTCGATTTGATCGCGAAGCGCGGCAAATGTGGTCGCGGTAGGTTCGTAGTGCAGCGTGATGCTACGCAGCGCGGGAACAATGGCGACCACGCCGAGCGGGGGCTCGGCGTGCAGATATTCGGCAAGGCCTCGCACAACGTCGGCAGGCGCCGCGAACGCATCGGCGTCGATATCAATGGTAAGCGCGCGATCCCCGAGGGGTACGATCGAGAAGCCTGACACAACTCACAGTATGCTATGGCGTCGCCTAAACTGCGAGCATTGGCGATTCTATCCGACTGCGAGGCGCACTAAGAAGTTGAAGACCCGGTCTGGAAGCAGTTTGCGCGCCGTAAGCAGCAGTGCGGAGTTGGCCGAGTAGCGCAGGCGGTGCGAACCATCGGTAGCAGCGCGGTAGATGACCTTGGCTACCAAGCCACCTCCAGGGGCTGTGGCACCCGCCTTTTGCATGATTGCCATAACCCGTCTGACGTACGTGTCATACGCAGTGAGACCAGGTTTTGACATCACGTCCATCGACCGATCGTAGAAGTCCGTTTTGATTGGTCCAGGTTCAATGATTTTTACGCGTACGCCGAACGCAAGGAGTTCGTGCTGCAGCGACTCGCTGAAACCCTCCACCGCCCACTTTGTCGCGTTGTAAACGCTGTAGATCGGGAAGGTGACGCGCCCCCCAACTGACGCGACATTTATGAGAATACCGGCGCGCTGCTCACGAAAGTGCGGCACAATGGCTCGACACACGTGCATCACGCCGTACACATTCGTCTCAATCTGTCGCGCCACTTGTTCATGCGTACTCGCCTCGAACGGACCAACCAGGCCGTAGCCAGCGTTGTTGACGACAACATCAATCCGTCCAAATCTGGCGACGGCGGCATCACGCGCCGCGGTGATCGTGTCTGGCACCGTAACGTCAAGCCTCAACACCTGCATGCGATCGGAATCTTTCGCCCAGTCGGCGGACTTGGATGGCGTGCGCATTGTTGCGACAACATTCCACCCCTTCGCGTGAAAGTGTTGCGCCGTATCACGGCCGATTCCTGTGGACGATCCGGTGATGAAAACGGTTTGTGGCATGGGCGTTCAGTGTGTTGAGGAGTGACGCGCACCATACACGAGTAGTGCGATACCGCGGTGAATTTGGTCTGCGAAATCGATTGCGAACGGTGCAAGTACAGGCTCCAACGCGAGAGCTGATGCAACAATTAGCGAGGTTTCTGACACGAGTTGGACACCGACGAGCGATGCCCCAATGTGCAGGAGCAACGGCAGGCCGTGACCCGTCGTGAGCGATTGCAGGCAGCATTCAATGGCTGTCGCCTTCCTCTGCGTCTGCGTGTCTGCGGTGGCTCGGCCGGCAAGGGACAGTCTGGTTGGGCGTTTTCCGTCAATCCAGTAGCGGACTCATGGTCAGATAGTACATGGCCGTGAGTCTATATGCACCGCTCTCGCTACATCGCCTCGTACTAACCGGCTATCTCGCAGCCGGCGCACTTCCGAGGCATACTCGTCCTTGCGAGTGTCGCTGGCACCCGGTTTGCTTTGCAGCACGCCAGAGCCGGGGTAGCCGACGTGGCCGTACGTGTTCCGTTCCTTCTCGCCACCGACCGGAGTAGCCGGCATGGCTGTATCGACCGACCCATCACTCGTCGCGCCGACGAGTTTGCGCAGCGTGCCACCACCTGCTGCGCGCCGCAATCCAATTCGATCGCGGACCGACTGGGACCGCATGCGTGCCGAGTGCTTGGCCGATCCCGGACGCTTTCACGGTGAGATCGCGAAACGTGAATTGCATTGGTTTCATGCGACCATCGGCGAGCACGGTGCATGGCTCACGTGGGATGATAGCGCGCAGCGTTGGAGCGGTTGGGACGCGGTCAGCGGTGCTGCCGTTACACCGACGCTGTCCAGCGAGCACACGCCGTGGAGTCGTGCGTTCAACGGCGATGATGCGCCGTTCTGGGTGTGGTTTGAAGGCGCACTCACGAATGCTGGCTTCAACGAAGTTGATCGTCATGTACTGTCTGGAAACGGCGACGAAGCAGCGCTGATTTACGAAGGTGATCGATGGGATATGTCCGTAGACGACGGCCGCGGTGGGCCTGTGGACTGCTATGCCGTGTCGCGCAAACGACTGCTACTTGAGTCGGCGAAATGTTCACTGGCGTTGACAGCGCTTGGTGTAAAACGTGGCGATCGCATTGCGTTGAACATGCCGAACATTCCGGCGCAATTGTACTGGACAGAAGGCGCCAAACGTTTAGGCATTATCTACACGCCCGTGTTCGGTGGCTTCAGCGATAAGACGCTGAGCGACCGAATTCATGACGCGGGTGCGCGTGTCGTGATCACTGCTGATGGTGGCTACCGCAACGCGCAAATCGTGCCGTTCAAGACGGCGTACACCGATCCTGCGCTGGACGATTTTGTACCTTTGGCAGTGGCGCGGGCCGTTGTCGCAGCGTGCTTGGAGGAGTTGTCACTGACGCCGACGCGCGTCGCAACTCTTCTAGACGCAATCGACGAAACGCTCGGCGGAGAGATCACAGTACAGCGCAGCGATGTGATGCGTGGTGTTGGCCGCGCCTTGCAACGTTTGTCGGACGCGCATGACCTGCCTGCCAGTGAAGCGAGCATCGTGCGCACCGCTATTGCGACGGCGCTTGTGTCGACCCCAGCGCGCGTTGACGCTGTGGTCGTCGTGAAGCACGCTGGCGTGGAAGACATTGTGTGGCGCGCCGAGCGTGATCGGTGGAGCCACGAACTCACAGATGCTGCGCTTACTACGATCTTGGTGGCGGCGCGGGCACAAGGAATTCACGTTGAAACGGAGGCGAATCTGCTCGCGCTGCCTGACGCGGAGTTCGTGCGGGCGATCTGGGCAAGCAGCACGCCCTGTCCTGTTAACGCAGAGTTCCCGCTGTTCTTTATCTACACGTCGGGTTCCACGGGTAAGCCGAAAGGCGTTGTGCATGTGCATGGTGGATATAGCGCGGGCATCGCGAACACGATGCGCGTTGCCTTTGATGCGGCACCGGGCGATGTGATGTACGTGGTCGCAGATCCGGGATGGATCACCGGGCAGAGTTACATGATCTCTGCGGCACTTACCACGCGCGTGACGAGCGTCTTCACCGAAGGCGCGCCGGTCTTTCCACATGCGGGTCGGTTCGCGTCAATAATCGAACGTCACAAAGTTAGCATTTTCAAGGCCGGCGTTACGTTCCTGAAGAGTATCATGCAGGACACGCAGAACGCGGAAGACGTACGACGCTACGATCTATCGTCGTTGCGAGTGTGCACATTCTGTGCTGAGCCAACGTCACCATCGGTGCAGCAATTCGGCATGGACTTGCTGGCACCATGGTACATCAACTCGTATTGGGCCACGGAGCATGGCGGCATCTCGTGGACGCACTTTTACGGCAATGGCGACTACCCACTGCGCGCCGATGCGCACACCTATCCATTGCCATGGATTGTGGGTGACGTGTGGGCCGAAGCAACTGCGGATGACGTAGGCTCCGAGACGCCCCTCGCGCTGTACCGTCGCGCTGAGGATGACGGCGGGGTACCGCTTCGTCGGTGCGCAGTCGATGAGAAAGGCGAAATTGTAATCTCCGCGCCGTATCCGTATCTGGCGCGTACGGTGTGGGGCGACAGTGAGAATTTCCATGTGAGTGGAACGAGCGTTTCACCGAACTGGAAAGGTGATTTTGCGCGGTGGAAAAGTACGTATTGGACGCGCTGGCAAGGCGTGTGGGCGTACACGCAAGGCGATTTCGCGGTGCGCTACGATGACGGATCATTCTCGTTGCACGGTCGCAGCGATGACGTGATCAATGTGTCGGGTCATCGTATGGGCACGGAGGAAATTGAAGGCGCCATCCTCCGTCATCGGCAGCTTGATCCCGACTCGCCAGTTGGCAACGTGATTGTGGTTGGTGCACCGCATCGCGAGAAAGGGCTTACACCGTTGGCATTTGTAAAGCCAACCAATGGGCGCACGCTGACGCAGGATGACAAGCGACGGCTGAGTGAGTTGGTGCGCTTTGAGAAGGGGGCCGTCGCCGTGCCGAGTGATTTTATTGCGGTGACGCAGTTCCCGGAGACGCGCAGCGGGAAATACGTGCGTCGGATGGTGCGTGCGTTGGTCGAAGGCAGCGACGTTGGCGATCAGAGCACACTTCGCAACCCCGAATCGATCGCTGAACTTCGCGTGGCGATTGATGAATGGCAGCGACGGCAGAAGCTCTCTGAGGAGCAGCAGTTGTTCGCGCGCTACCGATACTTCCGCGTGCAGTACAACACGCTGGCCGTCGGCGCGCGAGTGGCAACGGTGTATGTCACGAATCCACCGGTCAATGCGCTGAACGAGCGGGCATTGGATGAACTCAACATCGTTGTCGATTCTCTTGCGCGCCGCGATGATGTGAAAGCGATTGTGTTCACCGGTGACGGGACATCGTCGTTCGTTGCTGGTGCAGACATTCGGCAGTTTCTGGATGAAATTCACACACTGGAGCAGGCGCGCGTGTTGCCGAACAATGCGCAGCTTGCATTCCGACGAATTGAACGGATGGGGAAGCCATGCATCGCGGCGATCCAGGGTGTTGCGCTTGGCGGCGGCATGGAGTTCGCGCTGGCGTGCCACTACCGCATCGCAGAACCGTTCTCACAGTTTGGGCAGCCGGAGATTCGCTTACGCTTGCTGCCGGGTTACGGCGGCACGCAGCGTTTGCCGCGGCTGTTGGCAGCGCGGCGCGGTGCGGAAGGTTTGCGTGAGGCGTTGGAGCTGATCTTGAGTGGCCGCAACGTGGGCGGTGAGCGAGCGTTGGCGCTTGGCGTTGTAGACGAATTGAGCGAAGGAGCGAACGATGTACTCTCGACCGCACACGCGCGTATTCGAGAGTGGTATCGCGCTGGCAGCAGCAGCGTTCTCGGCACCGCGCATACGAATCGTCTCGCGCAAACGCAGTCGTGGAATGACGCGTCGGAGATTGATCTTGATGCAGTGTTGGCGGACGCGCATG
>JANNWU010000521.1:0-2058 GCA_031408755.1 Gemmatimonadaceae bacterium
CATTATTGATTTGCCCGATCGATTTGGGCAGAGTGAGCCTGACTCAGAGATTCAGGATTTGCTGCGATCGAGCCGCGGATTAAACATTGGTCTGCGTTATCTCGATGGCGCGTTCAACTTTGATCCTGTGGCTGCGGGCGATCTTGTGGATGCTGCGTTCGCGTCGAGCGTCGTTTGGTTAGATGCGTTCATCACGAATCCGGACCGAACCGCGCGCAACCCGAATCTGATGATCTGGCAGCGAACTCCGTGGCTTATTGATCACGGTGCGTCACTGTACATGCACTACGATTGGGCCAGCGTTGACGATGCGCGAACGACCACGCCGTTTGCACTGATCAAGCAGCACGTGCTGCTGCTTCGGACTGGCGATCTTGATGCCGTTGACGAGCGCGCAACTGCAGCGCTGTCAGATGATCTGCTGCGCGAGATCCTTCTGTCGGTGCCTGACGCGCTGCTGATGGATCCGATCACCGGAGATGATTCAGTTGACGCCACAGTAGCGAGAGCTCGTTACGTGTCGTATTTAAGCGCGCGTCGTGATGCATCAACACAATTTGTAGCTGCGGCGATCGACGCTCGCGAACTGCTGCGTGCTGAACCTTCTCAGCCGTACTCGGCGCGTCGATGACAGACGCGATGATTGCCTACGATTTCGCGGTGATTCGTGCAGTGCCGCATGTGCACTTAGGCGCATTCATTCCGGTCGGCGTGCTGCTGCATGCGCGTCAAGCAGGATTTCTGAGCCTGTTAGCGCTGACGAGTGAAAGTACGCTGCGCGGCCGCGTGCCCAGTGCCGATGTGGCGTTGCTGGCGAAGTACCTCCGCACAATGGAACGCGTGGCCGCTGGTGACGCGCAGGCTGGCCCGATTGCCCTTGCGCCTACATCGGAACGATTCCATTGGCTCACGGCGCCGCGGTCTGACGTGCTGCAAGCATCACCAGTGCACGAGGGGCTGTGCGACGGCGAGCCGGAACGCACTCTGGCCCGCTTATTTTCACAATACGTGGCGGGGTGAGAACGCGCGCGCCCTTCCCGCCCCTGCGAGATTTGCCGGTATGACGCTTATATCGCTCGCGGAAGTCGGAGTCAGTTTCGGGGCCACCACGCTGCTCAAAGATGTGTCCTTCACGGTCGCTCGAGGCGAGCGGTGGGGCATCATCGGACGCAATGGAGCCGGCAAGTCGACGATCTTTCAGTTAATCACCGGCCGATTGCAGCCGAGTAAAGGCGCGATCGCTCGGCAACCGGCTTTAAAGGTGTCGCTCCTCGATCAGCACCGTGATTTTGGCAATGCAACTACGGTGTGGGAAGCGGCAGCGATTGCCTACGCGCCATTGATCGCGATTGAAAAGGAACTCGCCGTGCTTGCGGAGCAACTCGGCGACGGTGACGAAGCGCTGATGGATCGCTACGGCCGGCTGCAAGAGACGTTCATGCACGAGGGCGGCTACGACTTTCCGGCACGCGTCGACAAAGTGCTGCAAGGACTTGGTTTCGATGCAGTGATCGCGCGAACGCAAGCGTTGTCAGGTCTGAGCGGTGGAGAGCGCGGGCGCGTTGGTCTTGCCGGACAGCTCGCAGCACCAGCCGAACTGCTGCTGCTCGATGAACCAACCAACCACCTTGACCTCGACACGACGAGGTGGCTGCAGACATACCTCGGCGAGCTGGGTGAGACGGTCATCGTGATTTCACATGACCGCGCGTTTCTAGATGAAACGGTGGATCACGTGTTGCACGTCACCGGTGGCACGACGCACTCGTACACCGGAGGTTATTCGTCTTTCGTGAGCCAGCGCGAAGAACGGATGCTCACGTTTCAGCGTCAGCTCGACAAGCAGCAGAAATTCATCGCCAAAGAAGAGGAGTACATTCGACGCCATCTCGCCGGCGTGAACAGCTCGCAGGCGAAGGGTCGTCGTTCTAAGCTGGGCCGTCTTCCCCGTCTCTCGCCGCCGCCCGGAGAGTCGGATGCAATGACGCTGCGACTCGAGATTGGTGATCGTGGTGGTGATCGGGTGCTGCACACCGACAAGCTGCAAGTGTCGGTTGG
>JANNWU010000522.1:0-9582 GCA_031408755.1 Gemmatimonadaceae bacterium
GGAGCATTTGCAACGACACGGAGAACAATCCGGATGCTGACGTGAAACCGACAAACGTATTTAGTTGTGGCTCGATGAGCGTGTGCAGCAGTGTGCCGAAAGCATCTCGCACGGTCACAGTGAGTAAGCCGGATTCGGCGAATGCACCGCTGGCGTCCGTTCCGAACATGTATCCACCGAACGCCTGAATTGGAGCCGGAAAAAAGCCGAACGTCATGAACTCGGTGGCGAGATACGGCCGCAGCCACGTGTCGGTTTCGGTACCACCCGGCAGGAAGCCGGCTCTGCTTGTACCGGTGTTGGCATAAAACTGATACCCTCCTGAGTTTCGAAAAAGCGGACTGTCGAAGCGGCTACGCGGAATGTCATCGAACGTGTCGACGGCAGGCGCCGTCGCCGCTGCAAGAAATGATGCTAGCGAAGTGTGCACGACGATTTGCGCGTTAACAGATGCAGGGGCGACAAGCAGAACAACACTGAGCGTGATACAAGCGATTTTCATTGCGCTGATTTCCTTAGACAGAATTAGGGAAATGGTTCCGCGTTCTCCGTGCAGTTTACGCATCAAGTTCAGCCAGATCGTGAATCGAAAATCGGCGTTGGCGCAAAACGGAATTGTGATAGAACGTACGTCGTCGCTGTTCGACACGTTGGTAAGGAGTTCATGCCGATGTAACTCGTTACATGAACGCCGCGAGTGCGAAGCTCATGCAGCAGCGAGCTCTACCAACTCCAAGCAACCACGACGCTGTCGCCGAACCAGTCACGTTCCGTAAGCCTCGCGAAAACGCGCTCGCGAGATTTGCGCACGGAAGCAGGCAGCCTCCGTCGTTGACGGTGCTTCGCTGTAAGATTGTTGGATCACAGTGCTCTCTCCTGCCACCGCATGCTCCCCACATGTCGCTCATCTTCCCTTTCGACCCGGATATTAGCCGCGCGTCGACCATTCCAGCGCGACTGTACAATGATCCGGTTTACCTAGAGCTCGAGCGCGAGCGCATTTTCGCCAACACGTGGCAACTGGTTGGCCGCGCTGATCAGGTGGCGGAGCACGGTGCGTTCTTCACGGCTGAAATTGGCAACGATTCGGTCGTTGTGTTGCGGGATGGCGATGTGTTGCGCGCGTTTCACAATGTCTGCCTGCATCGCGCGGGACCAGTTGCGTACGGTTGCGGTAAGCGGAATACCCTGCAGTGCAAGTATCACGGCTGGACATATCGGCTTGATGGGTCGTTGCTGCGCGCGCCGGAGATGGAAGGTGTGGCGAAGTTTGATGCGGACCAGATGCAGTTAGTCGCGATGAAAGTCGCGCAGTGGGGGCCGCTTGTTTTCGTGAATGTAAATGGCAAGGCGCCGCCGTTGATCGAGGTTCTTGAGGATGTGCCGCAGCGCGTGGCGTCATTCCAGTGCGAGAAAATGCAATGGGTGACCAGTAAGAGCTGGGACATTGACTGCAACTGGAAAGTCTACATCGACAACTACCTCGAAGGTTACCACCTGCCTATGGTGCATCCAGGGCTGCACAAAGAGCTGGAATACGATGAGTATCGTGTTGAACCGCATCGATACTTTTCCATTCAGCACGCGCCTTTGCGACCGGTGCAGGCCGCAGATGTTGATCGACGTTACGATCCGGGCAAGACTGATGTTGGTGAAGCGGTCTACGTGTGGCTCTTTCCGAACGTGATGCTCAACGTGTACATGGGGCAAATGCAGACGAACGTCGTGCTGCCGTTGTCGCACAATCGAACGCGAGTGACGTTCAACTGGTACGCGTCGGTCTCACCAACTGACGCCGAGAGCACGGAGGCGTTCACAAAACTGTTGGCGTTCAGTGATGAAATTCAGACCGAAGACATCACAATCGTTGAAGCGGTCCAGCGAAATCTTCGTTCACGCGTCTATGATCGCGGGCGATATTCGGCCAAACGTGAAAATGGAGTGCATCACTTTCACTCACTGCTACACGAGTTCTTGACCTGATTAGCGTTTCGGTTCTGTGAGCGACGCTGGGTTGGTCTGGGTGTCGCTTGAGGGATCGTTAACACTGTTCTCGCGGAGGGCGCAGAGCCGCAGAGAATTGCAACTGCTTTTTGATGGTTTTTGTGCGCGAGGCGGCGCAGGGTGTGCGTCGAGGGATCGTTAACACTGTTCTCGCGGAGGGCGCAGAGCCGCAGAGAAGGGCAACTGCTTTTTGATGGTGTCGTTCAGGGAGGCTGAGTTCCAAGAGGATAGCGGGATCGCGAGCGCAGTTCCATCAGCCTTTGCTCTTCTCTGCGCCTCCGCGGCCTCTGCGTGAAAAGATTTCGGCTACTGACTCGCACTCGAAATTGCGTGATCTCGCGAGCGCAATTCCATCAGCCTTTGCACTTCGCTGCGCCTCCGCGGCCTCTGCGTGAAAAGATTTCGGCTACTGACTCGCACTCGAAATTGCGTGATCTCGCGAGCACAGTTCCATCAGCCTTTGCTCTTCTCTGCGCCTCCGCGATCTCTGTGCGAAAAGAGTTCGCGTTGCTGACTCGCGCTCGGAGCCGCATGATATCTGCGGGCGCAATTCCATCAGCCTTTGCACTTCTCTGCGCCTCCGCGGCCTCTGTGTGAAACGAGTTAAAGTTGCTGGTGCGTACACGGAGCTCTGAATGCTGCTCCGCTAGGTAGCAATTTCACAGATTGAACCAGTACGATGCTTTGACAAGCAAAGTGTTGTCGGGATGCGCACGAAACAGATCACGGTAGTCACGCACCGCGCGAAACTCGCCGAGTGTATCGCGACTGTCGCGGCCCTGTTGCCAGACGACAAAGAGAGTTGAGCCAGGCCGATACTCCCACCGTAGCACTGCATTCGAGTTAAATTGCCGAAAATTGAAGCCGGTCGGTACTGATCCATTCCCATAAGGCGCATATCGATCTGCGTAGGCGCGTGCGGCAGGAGAGTTGATCTCGCGCCGGTTCGCAAATTTTCCGCTCGTGATAAAAGGCTGCGCGTAAATCTGCAGGGAGAGGCGCGGTGTTGCAGTCCAGTTCGCGCGCGCAGTGACTGTCACCGTGTTTTGTGCGAGTCGCGCAAAGGTGTAGTGCGTGGTGTCGCTAAACGTTGCGCCGTAGTTCGCAATCCACTGCTGATCGTCAACACGCGAATCCCAACCTGCGTTGATGGACATTGAGTACTGACTCGCAAGCCTCAAATCGCTTCCCAAAACAATTCCGCGACTCGATGATTGACCGTCATCACCGCGCGATGCGCTGAGTGACAGGTTAGGCGTCACAAGCCGGCGCATGTCACCGCCAAGAAAGACACTCGCCAGCTTCTCGGCCGACTGCCGGAGTGCCGGACCGCCGCGCGCACACGCGACACAGCGCGCGCCACCAATATCAAACGTTGTGAGCGTAAATGCCGAGCTCCAAAAATTTCGCAGCTCTCCGCTTCCATGCAATGTCACACTCGCTCCATTCTGCGTGCCACCTGTCGTCCAGTGAGTTTCGTTGGAGACAAATCCAAAGAATTTACGGTACAAGCGTGACGGCTTCATCGATTGCAGGCTGACCTGATTTCGCAGACTAGCGTCGTTCACCAGAATTACGAACCCGAGATCATTTGCTTCCATACCGGCGCTCGCGTAGCGCGCTGTGCTTGACCAGCGAATGGACCCGCCAAGCTTCTGCAGCTGCGCTGAGAAGACTCCACCACCCAATGAGGTGCGTGTAGAATCGTATGTTTCCTCGTGATCGGGACGCTGATAGAGATGCACGCTGTTGCGCTGCGTGAGCGCAATCGCGCGTTGACTACCTGTCACAGTCACGCGCCCCGTGTATCCAGACACTTCGAATCGGTCGCGACTAAACCGGTGGAAACCTTGCGCCAGGAAGACGCTGGCATTCTCGCGCAGAAGTGGTGCCGTTGACGAATCGAGCGAGCGGCGTGTGTCCGTCAGCATGACGCCGAGCTGCGATCGCCCACCACGCATCTCACGCAGCAATCGCGCGGCGAAGTAGTTGGTCTGCGGTTCAATTGTGCTGCCGCGCACTCCCACTTCACGCCGCGTGATAGCCTCCGTCACACCAACTGAGATGCCGTGCCCAAGTTGACCGGTCACCTTCGCCGCACCAAGAATAGTTGTGAACGCAGGATCACCCGGTCCACTACGCAACTGCGGCGTGCGCCCAATTCTTCGCGTATAAAACAATCCCTCGCACGGACCGTTGCAACGGAACAGCGCATTGCCTTCGAGAAAAAACGGTCGACGCTCGTCAAAACGAACTTCAAATGCGCTCAGATTGAGAATTGCCGGATCAACCTCCACCTGGCCGAAGTCTGGATTCACCGTTGCTGTCGCAGTCAGCGCTGAGCCCAGTCCAACTTTCAGATCTGCGCCAGCGGTGATCCGTTGCGGGTGCGAATATCCAACAACGTCTCGCTGCGTGACATTCTTCGTGACGGTGTACGGAAGCAATTCAATACGCCGTGCACCACCAATGCCAGTAAACCCCGACAGTGTACCGAGTTGTGATGCGAGTGCCTGTCGTGATGTCCGATATACTGGCCACGAATCACGCTGATTAATACGCGCAATGTCGCGCCACACGCCAAATCCAAAAGTGTGATCGGCAGACTTATTGAAACGCATCTGACTGAATGGCACGCGAAACTCTGCGGTCCAGCCGAGCGAATCCTTTCGTGTTACTGCGTCCCAGATACCGTCCCATGTGGGATCTTCCATAAAGTCAGAGTGAATCGCCGCGTCACGCTGCACACCGGCAGGATTGACCGCCATCTCGACACCGGTGCGTCTGTCGTGATAACTGTCGAAGATGATCTTGATCTGATCAGAGTTCGTGCGCACATCTCGACGTGAGAGCAAACTCACGATCGAATCAGGATGCGGGTCGTACATGCGCACGAACACGTACACGTTTCGGTCGTCGTACACGACACGCGCGGTCGTGCGGAACCCCGTTGCCGCGTCCTCGGCTGGCGAGAACTGCCGAAATGCGTCAATCAGCGCAGCCGACTCCCACACCGCTTCGTCGTCGCGGCCGTCGAGCACAGGTGCCTTCACAGCGCGCGTTGCCGTCGCTGTGGCGGGCGCGCTTGTTGGTGTGATGCGCGCGGAGCGGGTCCGCTCGGCGGGCGCACCTGATAGTGTGGTGCGCTCGGACCGGGTGGCCGTCGCGGGCGGTCTCGGTGGTTTACTGCGCTCGGCGCGCACCAGAACGGGAAGCGCGACGAGCGCCAACAGCACGCAATAGCGGTGAATTCGTGGCACTGGTTGCGGAACGAGGGAAAGATGAAACGTTTGTGTGCTGCTTAGAGTACGGCTCGGAAAGCACTGCCGTTGCGCTCCAAGCGCTGGTCGGGATAACCGGTAGAGTGATACGCAAACTCATCGCTGGCGCAATGCGCCTAGCTAGCGCTGATTCCCCGCATGCCAGAACGCACGTCGTCCGCGGCCCGCCAACGCAATTGGCCACCGATCGTCATCGCGATGTTGCTCCAAATTCTGGCGGCGGCGCTGACGGCGGTGACTGCGCGTGTGCTCCTTGTCCCGATGCAGATCGCAATGCCGTTGCTCGGCGCGGCAACGCTTTGTGGGGTGTACGCGGCCGGGTTGAGCCGTGTTGCGGGACTTGCACGCTGGTGGATGCTCATTCAACTCGGGTTCGCGCCGTTGCTCGTGCTAGTCTCGGCGTTGCGGTTGCCGTCGGCGATTTGGATCACGGTGTTTGCGATACTGGTGGCTGTGTACTGGTCGACGTTCCGCACGCAGGTGCCGCTGTATCTCTCAAGTACGAGAGTACGAGAGGCGCTTCTGACGCTCCTGCCTCCGGGTAAATTTACGTTCATCGACATCGGCTCCGGTGTTGGCGGCGTGCTATTCGATCTCGCTGATGCGCGCGCAGACGGCAGCTATCATGGCATTGAGTCTGCGCCGTTTCCGTGGCTGGTGAGTTGGGTGCGAGTAATGTTTGCTGGTCGCGGCGCTCGTTGCTGCGTGCGCTGGGGAAGTTTTTGGAACACCGATCTGTCTCAGTACGATGTGGTGTTCGCCTATCTCTCGCCGGTACCGATGGCGGCGCTGTGGGAGAAAGTACAGAACGAGATGCGTCCGGGATCGCGATTCATCAGCAACACATTTGTCGTGCAGACGCGCGAGCCAAGCCAGACACTGCAGGTTGATGATCGGCACGACTCGACGCTGTACATGTGGATCATCGCTTAATCGGCGGCAGGTGCGCAGCCACTTGCGAGCAATTGGTGCGCTGCACTGGTTTGTGGTCGTCCAGTAACGAGTAATCTCAAAAAGCTAAGGTTCTTATCATGTCTGATGAACAGCTGCGCGCCTCAGGCGCTGCCACTCCCGCCGCCTTGCTGTATCCAGATATGGATGCTGAACTCGCGACAACGCGCCGGATGCTGGAGCGTGTGCCAATGGAGCATCGCGATTGGCGTCCACACGCGAAGTCGGGAACTTTGCTCGGTGTTGCTGCGCATGTCGCGCAACTTCCTGCCTTCGCAACGGCGATCGCGATGCTGGACGTGTTGCAGTTTGATCCTGCTGCCTTTAAAACACCCCCACTTCACACCAACGATGACCTTGTCGGACTATTCGATACCAAGGCTGACGAGATGCGCAGTGCGCTCGCCTCGTTGGATTGGGCGCGGCTGAACGGCAACTGGAAGATGATGATGGGAGACCAAGTGTTCATCAATGGTCAGCGCGCATCTCTGCTTCGTAACATGGGGATCAGTCACATGGTGCACCACCGCGCGCAACTCGGTGTGTATCTCCGACTACTGGATGTTGCAATTCCAGGTTCGTACGGACCGTCAGCGGACGGGATGTAGTGCGAGTGTCGCGGGCGCGGCCCTTTCGATCGCCCGCAACACAATGCTTGGGGTGAGCACTGCCGGCAGAATCTCCGCAGTGCCGCCCTTAGTTGCAGGATAGAGCACATACAGCGGTACACCGCTACGCCCAAAACTTGCTAACGCGTTGGTAATCGCCGAATCGCGCGAGGTCCAATCGGCGCGGAGAAGCGCAACATTACCGCGACGGAACGCGGTTTTGACAGCAGCAGTCTGCAGTGCCACGCGCTCGTTCACTTGGCACGACAAGCACCACGCAGCGGTGAAGTCGATGAAAATCGCACGGTTCTCCGCTCGCAGTTCTCGCACTCGTTCGGCGGAATACGATTCCCACCCAGACACAACCTCCGCCGCGGCAACAGGCATTGGTCGAGTTGCGCCATACCACGCCGCACCGAGTGCTGCCACCATTATTAGCGCGGCAATGGTGCGTGTGCGCGGCGCGGACAAACGTACGCCACGTGCCCACGTCCATGCGCCGAGTGCAAACACAATCATCGCGAGCAACAGAAGCGCGAGTGCGTCAATGCCAGCCTGTTGCCCAAAGACCCACAGCAGCCAAACCACTGTGGCATACAGTGGAAATGCGAACAGTTGTTTGAGCGTCTCAAGCCACGGTCCTGGGCGTGGTAAGAATCGTAGGAGTTGCGGCGCTGACGTGAGCAACACGAATGGAAGCGCAAGTCCGATTGCAAGTGCCGTGAACACCAGCATGCCGACGGGTGCGGGTTGCACTAACGCATACCCAAGCGCAGCGCCCATAAACGGCGCGCTGCAGGGAGCTGCGACCAATACTGCCAGGCCACCGGTCAGGAGTGAATCGCTGTACCCGCGCCCAGCGCCCGCGCTACCAAGACGCGTGAGCGACATACCAATCTCGAAGACGCCACTCAGATTCAAACCCAGTGCGAACATCAGCAATGCGAGCAGTCCGACCACAAGAGGCGACTGTAGCTGAAATCCCCAGCCGAGTTGTTCACCACCCGCACGCAAGATCATAAGCGCGCCAGCCAGAATCCAAAACGAGAGCAGCACTCCAACGCCGAATGCCAATCCATGCCTGCGAACACGCGCGGTGTTCGCATCTCCTGAGTGTTCAATGAGCGACAACACCTTCACTGAAAGGACCGGGAAGACGCACGGCATCAGGTTCAGCAGCAATCCGCCAATGAACGCGAACGCGATGGCGACGACAAAGCTCATATCGGCATTTACTAACGGCGCAGACGCTGACTCCGCAGATGCAGTGGTTACCGGCACGGGTGTCGAAACACCACCAGTAAGTTGAGTGGCGCTGTCAGCGAGAAGCCGTCGTGCACGCGCCGCAATCGCTCGTGACGTCGGTGCGCTCACTGGAACACTGATCGCCCAACCTCGCTTGCTCGCAGCTGATAGATCTGCGGTCACAACGCCTGTCAACGCGCGCGCCGTGTCCGTACCGAATTTTGCTCGCGGCAACTCGATCAGCAGCGTATCGCCACTCCGAGCCACGCGCTGCGGCATTGAGTATTCGACGATGCCGGCTGAGTCAATGAAGAAGTACGGTTGCGTAAAGGCTGGGCCAGTGCCGGCAGGCAACACGATTTGCAGCGTGTAACCGGCAGAGCTTAGCCAGCTCCGAACGCCCCATGTGCCGCTGGTTTTCGCGAGCTGTGCGCGCGACTCGGCAATTGCAGCAGTCCATTTCGTGTCGCCAGTCTGCCGCGTGCGATTAATTGGAAGCGCAATCGAGACAGTGGCGGTCGCGGGCAGGCACACGTCGGCGCACGCAAGCCAATCCGCTTTGCCCGTCAGTTGCAGTGTGGTGCTTTGCGCTGCGTTGGCGGAAATGTAGAACGTTGTGAGTACAAACACTTCATTCTCATATCCGTAACTCATCAACGGCGGCTGCGGCGTAAGATGCGGTACCGGAAACTGCAATGCGCTCGCAGTGACACCGGCTGGTAGTTGCCATGCAACCGTGAGCGGCAACCCGGCGTCACCTGGATTGGTCCAGTATGTATGCCATCCGCGGTCAAGTAAGAGTCGAATCGCGACAGTAACGGAGTCACCGAGCGAAACCGATTGAACCTCAGCGACGAGTGCGGCGTCGCTGTGCGGGCTGGGGTCACGTGGTGGCAATTGCTGCGCACCGATCATTCGCGCACCGAGCATTACAGTCAGTGCAAGCGGCACCGTTGCACGCGCGATTGCGCGGACGAACGTCGGTGTCACTGCTCTTGTGCGCTGGCGGTGCGAGCGAAGGAACTCAAACATTTCCGAATGCAAAGAGAAGCGGTAGGCAGATCAGTTAGCCGATACCATGGCGGATTGTTCCCAATGGTTGATCGCGCTGCGTTACCGCGTAAAGCACGCTGAAATCTCGCTGTCGTGGATCCATTTCGCGATACCTCGCGTAGCCGAGGAGAGTTCAAGACCCCCGATCACCTGAATACGAGCCTCGTTCTTTTTATGTATCGCCGACCCAGTTTCGCCTTGGCAGCCGCGCTAAGCGCTTTCTGTGCCTCTGCATTCGACGCTCGCACGGTCTCGGCACAGGCGCGTGCAGCGCGCCCGCGTACCGATTCGGCGCGCTCGAATGCACTGGATACGGTCCGAGTGGTTGGGCGGATCGCGAATCTTATTGGCACGGCGAGATCGGCGTCGGAGGGCCATGTTGGGGCGCTTGAGCTGCGTGCTCGCCCGCTCTCACGTGAAGGCGAGCTGCTGGAGACGGT
>JANNWU010000523.1:0-3097 GCA_031408755.1 Gemmatimonadaceae bacterium
TCGTTGTCGACATCGACGCCGATACGGGCCCACGCATCCTTCTTGTACTTCTCCGGAATCTCGCTCGCGTTTTGAGGCAAATCGCGCACATGTCCAACTGACGCCAACACCTTGTAACCCTTCGGCAAAAATCGACCGATGGTGCGCGCCTTCGTTGGCGATTCGACGATGACTAGCGAGCGACCTGTGCCGGCGTCGCCATTTGCGCTCGCGCTCACAGGCGCACGTTTAGCAGCGGCTGTCGTCGCCGACTTTGCGGCAGTCTTCTTCGCGGCAGATTTCTTTGCAGCCGAGGAGGGTGCGGTGGTGCCTTTCGAACCAGCCATCAGGGTTGTTTCAGATTCAAGGAGATGCGAGCGCGTGATGCAGACTCGCGCGTACCGTCAGTGGATGGTCATTGGCTCGGGTCCCGAACCGTGATCATCGAACCCGGCGCCCTCTAAAAGCGTGCGCACATCCTCGAGCGCGATCCGCCCGTCGATATGCGCCAGCGCACGGTCAATCACCTGCTCCAACTCTGCGGGGCTGAGAAATCCGGCACCGGTCAGCGAGAGCAGATGCCCCCACGCCTCGGTAGAAAACCTTCCCCGCTCGTGCGGCCCTAGAACTCGAAAACTCATCGTGCGTCTCCAGGCTGCCGAACCCATCCGATCTCTGGCATCGCCGGTCGGCGACGCCACTGCGCCATACTATAACGTCATCAGACGGGTACACCCCGCCCAATGTTGCACCAGTCGGTCATACCCGAACTCGCAGACAGCGAGGCGGGAGGGCGAACCTAGCCCTCGCTAGACGTAGGGGCAAGCGCCGCAATCAGGTGCGCAACCTTATGCCAGCCATAGGCTTCCGTATCTAAGATGTAGTCCGCGCACGCGTAGCGGGCTCGACGTTCCTCGAGCAATTGCGTCAGAATTCCCACGGGATTCTCGTGGGCCAGGAGCGGTCGCTTGGCGATGCGCGCGCCCATACGGAGCACTGCCGCGGCAGGCTGCACCTGAAGCCAGACAAGGCGTGCTCCGGGTTTGACGAGCGCGACGTTAGCCGGATCGAGAATCCATCCACCGCCTGGAGCGACCACGCTTTGCGGCATTGTGGCGAGCGCTTGTGTGACTTGATGCTCCATCGCGCGGAACGCCGACTCGCCGTCACTGGCAAAGATCTCTGCGACGGCTCTGCCAGTGACGCGTTCGATTTCGCGATCCAAGTCCACGAATGGTCGCTTCAGCAGTCGTGCGACGCGCTTACCGTGCGCGGATTTTCCTGCACCAGGGAGTCCGATCAAAATCAGGTGCGCCGGGCTCGGGCGTTCCGTCACCCCAGCCGCTGCGCAATCTGCGCCAGATACGCATCGTAGTTGCGGCGCATTTCGCCGAGTGAATCACCGCCGAACTTTTCGACCATCGCATCGGCCAGTACCAGCGCGAGCATCGCCTCGGCGATCACGCCCATCGCTGGTACCGCTGTCACATCACTGCGTTCGACAACGGCTTCGGCGGCCGACGACGTTTCCGTATCGATGGTTTGCAACGGTCGCATCAGCGTCGAGATCGGCTTCATCGCAACGCGGACGACGATTGGTTCACCATTCGTCATACCGCCATCCAATCCGCCGGCGCGATTGGTGACGCGTTGCACGTTGCCCGTGAGCGTGCGACCCGGCGCGAGAACAATTTCGTCGTGGACATCAGCGCCAGTGTGTTTTGCAGCATCAAAGCCAATTCCAATTTCGACGCCCTTCACGGCCGGAATGGACAGCATCGCTTGTCCAATGCGCCCGTCCAATTTTCGATCCCAACTCACATGCGAGCCTAGTCCGACAGGTGCGCCGCGCGCAATCACTTCGCAGATACCACCGAGTGTATTGCCATCGGTTTTTGCGGCGTCAATGCGCGCGATCATGCGCGTTTCTGCGTCAGCATCAAGGGTGCGCACTGCGCTCTCGTCGGCGGCGGCGTTGATGTCGTCAGGAAGATTCATAACACGCGCATCGACACCACCAAGGTGCACGATATGACTCCCAATCGTGATGCCAAATGCACGCAGCAACACGCGCGCGATTGCAGCACCGGCGACGCGCGCAGTTGTCTCACGCGCCGAAGCGCGTTCGAGAATGTCACGCGCATCGTCGCGATCGTACTTGAGAATTCCAGTCAAGTCAGCGTGGCCGGGCCGCGGTCGCGTGACTGCGCGCTTTCGCATGCCGTCGGCGTCATCATCACGTGGGGCCGGATCCATAATCTCAACCCAATTCTTCCAATCCTTATTGCGGATGAGCATCGCGATTGGTGAACCGAGCGTTTCGCCGGCACGCACACCGCTTAAGAACTCAATCTCGTCGCGTTCGATCTGCATCCGTCGTCCACGACCGTAGCCCTGTTGTCGACGGAAGAGCTCTGCATTGACGTCTTCAGCGCGCAGTGAAAGGCCCGCCGGCAGCCCTTCCAAGGTGCAGAGAAGAGCCGGGCCGTGTGATTCGCCGGCGGTGGTGAGGCGGAGGAGTCGGAGCATGATGCTGCAATGTACGTCAACATTGCGCGTGACCTAGCCGCGCGCGCGGCACCCACGGCGCAGGCTATCACTCCGACATTGATCGAGACTGACCTAGCCGCGCGCTCGGCACCCGAGTGCGCGAAACGGCCCGCCCGCATGAATGCGTACGGGCCGTTTGCACCACCGAATTGCCGATCAGTTACATGTCGCCTGATAGTCAGCCGGATTGAGATCCAACACCACCACACCACGCGCCGTGGCACCAACCGCCAGAATGCGACCGCCGCGAATTGCGGTCTTCAAGGGACCAATGATAGGATCCTTGATCGCGATCACGCCCACACGCTGAAAGCATCGCGTGTCGAACACTTCGAGTACCGGTTCACGCGACGCGGCGAACGACAAGCGCGTTGCGAGCGTACCGCCGGCCAAGTTCGTGCCGGGTGCATTCAGCGGATGGAAGTCGAAGCCTGCATTTCCGCCCTGCGTCTGCAATATGCCGTAAAGTCGCAGTGTGTTGTTGAACAGGTAGGTCGAGTCGGCGCGAATGCCGAACATTTCACCATCAGCACTCACGGCCACACCACGCACCGGCGAGAACGCGTTC
>JANNWU010000524.1:0-16260 GCA_031408755.1 Gemmatimonadaceae bacterium
GCCAAGTCACACGTTTCCTTCGTAAGGATAAAGGAACTGATGCCCTTTGTGCCCTTGCTCGGATCGGTGACGGCGGTGACAACGAATACTTCGCCGACGCCAGCGTGCGTAATGAATCGTTTCGTTCCATTCAGGACGTAATGGCTGCCCTTCTTCACCGCTGTCGTCGCCGTACCACCAGCATCGCTGCCTGCGCCCGGTTCGGTGAGACCGAATCCGCCGAGTGATTTAGCCTGCGCAAGGTTTGGCACATACTTCTTTTTCTGTGCATCGTTGCCGAAGTACACAATCGGTGAGGTACCGAGCGTGGTGTGCGCCGAGATTGTGATCGAATGGCTTGCGCAAACCTTTGCGAGTTCGTGGATGGCGATAATAAATGCCATTGAATCGAAACCCGCGCCACCGAGGTCTTCTGACCACGGAATGCCGAACATGCCTAGTTCGGCCATCTTGGAGACGTTGTCCCAAGGGAAGGTCGAATCGGCATCGTGCTGGCTGGCGACTGGGCGGATATGGTCATTGGCGAAGGCACGAACCATCTCGCGCACGGCCAAATGTTGTTCATTGAAGTAGAGCGCGTCGTCCATGATTCAATCGGATTGGGGGCAGCCGTCGCCGGCGCCCGTAAGCACGAAAGCTACTTCGTTGGACGACCGAAGGTGGCCGGACGTCTCTGGCTAAAGTGTGCTAGCGACCGTGTAAGCGGATGACGCTGAGGAACGGTTCCGCATAGCGGTCGAGCTTCACCGGGCCTACCCCGGGCAACGCAGCCATCGCGTCGGGCGTAAGCGGGCGACGCGTCGCGAACGCGGCCAGCGTAGCGTCGGGAAACACGACGTAATGCGGCACATTCTGCTTGCCAGCGAGCTGCGCTCGGCAGGCTTTCAGCGCGTTGAAGAGATCGGCGTCGGCTTCTGTGACGGCGCCGCTCCGTTCTTTCGTTTTGCGCTGCGTTTCGCGCGCCGCACCCTGATCTTTCGAGGTTCTTTTGCGACCGTTTTCCGGCGACCAGAGTTGGCGCACGGCAGGCGCACTTCTGCGCTCGCCCAGACAGTTATCGCAGGCGCCACATTCCGCGCGCGCGGCCGGATCGCCAAACCACTTCAGCAGAGCTTCCCGTCGACAGGTGGTCGCGAATGCGTAACGCTGCATCGCTTCAAGCTTGTCGAATTCGCGCTGGCGACGACGATCGAGCGCGCGCCAATCAATTGCCACGCGATCCAGCGACATCGCCGGATCGACAAGGCGAAGGCCACCACCAACGCGATCGACGGTCACGAACTGTCGTGCTTCAAGCGATGTCAGGAGATCAAACGCACCAACGAAGCCGCCGAAACCAGGTGGCAGACCATCGAGATCGATGATTGCACCGCGCGAAAGTTGCTCCTTCGCAATGCGCCAACAGGCGCGTAACAACTCGCGCTCCATCTCAAACCCATCACCCAACTCTTCACGAATTCGCTCAGGCGACGCGAGCAATCGCAGCGTGACAAGCCCTGCTGATTCCGGATCCCACCGCAGCACGCCAGCGTCTGCAAGTACGCGCAGTGCAGACTCCACTGCCTTCGATGATACCTTGCCGCCAACGCCGGCCGCCAACTCATCTGCCGTCGCGGCAACCACCCCGCCGCGATCTGCCTCGCGCTGGCAGCGTTTGTGCACTTGCTCTACCAGAGTGCGATCTGGCAGCGCGGACTTGATGAAAAACTCGTGCGTAAAACGATCGGGAAATGAGTGCAATAGCACGCATCGACTCGGATTGCCATCGCGTCCACCACGACCAGCTTCTTGATAGTACGCTTCCAACGTGCCGGGCATGGCGAAGTGCACCACCAATCGCACGTTCGACTTGTCAACGCCCATACCGAAGCTGTTGGTTGCGACAATCACACGCGTGCGTTCTGACATGAAATTGTCTTGAACGCGTCGACGGCGATCGTCATCCAATCCCGCGTGGTATGCGCTTGCTGGAATGCCTTGATCATCGAGCCACTGCGCCAATCGTTCGACTGTTTTGCGCGTTGATGCATACACAATTCCTGTGCCGTCTTCCAACTCGCGCAACAGGTTGAGAATGACAGCGTCTTTCTCGCGATCACCCTTCGCTGCGATCACACCGTACGACAGATTGGGCCGATCGAAACCGGTGACAATGATCTCTGGATCTTGTAGATCCAGAATCCGCGCGATGTCGTCTCTCACGACCGGTGTTGCGGTAGCGGTGAGCGCGATGGTTGGCGGATTACCCAACCGCTGCCGTACCTCACCTACGCGCCGGTAGCTTGGGCGGAAGTCGTGGCCCCATTCGCTGATACAGTGCGCTTCATCTACAGCCAGCAGTGCCACGCCAATCGCTTTTAACCGCTCTGCGGTCGCACCAACATCAAACCGCTCTGGCGCTACATATAGCATCTGTAGTTCGCCACGTTGCGCCTTGATCAGCCGATCGCTCACCTCAGCGCTGGACAGCGTACTGTTGATGAACGCCGCTGCGATGCCACGCCGCTCGAGCGCGTCCACCTGATCTTTCATCAACGAAATGAGCGGCGAAACTACGACAGTCAATCCGCGAGTGATCAGTGCCGGCACTTGGTAGCACAACGACTTACCGCCACCGGTAGGCAGCACGACGAGCGTGTCGCGCCCCGCGAGCACACTGACAATCGCGCGCTCCTGGCCCGGACGGAACGCGCCGTAGCCGAAGCGTGCCTGCAGTACAGCACGGGCATCTTCAATGGTGGGTGACATCAGCATGTGTGAGAACAACGGGCTTCGGCAAAGTCGCCGATATAAATGCGGTGCGGCCGCATCGCAGCGTCATACCGCGTCAAGCGGCCACCGACGACGATCGGCAGAGGTGTCAGCCGATCGTCAGCACTATGCGCACGAAATCGCGCCGCAGGTCTCAGATTTTGAAGCCCGCGGGCGATGACCCGCGCGACTCCCACAGTCCACGCAAGCGCGCACGCCGCTTCTCGAGCTCCGCTTCAGCGTCTGGCATCGACATCACAACCTTCTCGACATTCGCCAGCATCAGCGGACCAAAACGGGCGCGAATCTCGTGAATGAAGGGCTGCGCCTTTGCATAGGTACCAATGATTTCACCATGCGCGGCGAGGAACATATCCCTGTCAATTGCGCCGTGAACCACCATTGATGCGGCCATATCCCAGTATCCAACTGTCATCCGCGCCCATGAATTTTTATCGGACATGATTCCCGCGAAATACTCTTCAACGGTCGCCGGATGGAACTCAAGTAAATACCAATTGCGAGCCTTCCGCAGTTCAGATTCACGGCGCATCTCGAACAGTTTCAGATTCAGCTGTGCAGACTCAAAAGGCGTTGGCATAGTGCGTTACGAGGAAAGGTGAGCCACGATCAAACGGAGCGCGCGAAATGCCCGCGCGTAAAAGACTGTCCAAACAAGGTGCGTACACGATCGGTGCCGACACGATCACCAGACGCCAACTCGTCAATCATACGTCGGTAGCCACTCACAATCTCGGGGACGGGGTCGCCAGCAACATTAAACAAGAGGCGATAGTGTCGAATTCCGCCCCGCCAAAGTCGCGGAAGATACTCACCCGCCTCAATTGGCCGCGAATGCAATAGGCGATTTCTGCATGCGCTGTCTGTCGCCACCGGAAAGGTGTAACCAGCGGGATCAGTGATGGACACATTTGGATGCTTCTGCACACACAAATCGCGACACGTTGTCACTTCACGATCGAATGCGGCTGAGAGTACGCAATGCTCAATGGTCATTCCTTCAGGTCGACCAAAGACTATCGCATCAAATGCGCTGCCGTGCCATGGCGCACTCACCGCCAACATCTCTTCAACTGTGTGCTCCACCGACAATGTCAGTCGCTTTGCGCCAAGGTTGAAGTACTCGGCCGCGGTGTGCTGGTTGAACACGTTCAGCGCGTAGTCACCGATTACGTCACGCCCTTCAGCAGCAAGTTCGGCCAGCAATCCGATGTGCCCCGTTTGCACCGGCAGCATCAAGCCAAGCCACTTACTCACGAATGGCAGCTCTTCCGGCCGAACAATTGTTGGCGTGCGCAATCGTAGCGTCACCGATCGCTCTGCCAGCGTCTGGCTTAGATGCCGGATCCGCGAGAGCGGTGGTGCGGGATGCCGAAGAAATGGATCGAAGACGATCTCCGTCGCGCCCGCACCGGCCGCCAACTCAGCAGAGGCAATGTCATACACTTCCGCGAGCAAGCCAAAACTTTCGCCCGCTGACTGCACCACCGGCGACGCAACCGCAGCTGCGATCGTCGCGGTTCGCTCTGCAAGTCGCGACTGTTCAGCCCAGTTACGCTGCACCATGAGCTGGTCGACGGCATCCTGCCGCAGACGATTCAAGGCACTGACAGGCAGAAACATTCCCGCTGACAATCCACTCGAATCAAGCGAACCGAGAACGAACGGCGTTTCGCCAAGTCGGCCAAGTTGTTCGCGGAGCATCACGTCGTCCAACGCGCGCTTCGACGCAGGAGCGAGCGATGCCTCGCTGCGAGCGCTGACTTTAGCGTCACCACTCGTCACCACAAGTTTCATCGGCCCACCGGCGCTGCCGAAAATGCGCATGTCCAACCGGTGCTTGCGCTTCTGCATCGTTGCTGGCAACGCTGCGAAACTCTCGCGCGCCGCAAGCAGTAGCGACGCGTGCGACGACCTCACCACGCTCCAGCCCACGGGAATACGCTGTCGCGCGCCAATGATTTGACGTACAACACCATTGCGCGATGAGATCGTGCGAATAGTTGTGACGGAAAAACCAATGGCTTTCGTTCCACCAAGTGCTGGTGGCTCAAATCCAATCCCGTCGCCGAGCTCCAACGCATGCGAAACATCAACAGTCACGTCGGTCGAAGAGCTTTCTATTACTTGGCCGAGCGTGATACCATGGTTGTCGGGCTGCGCACGCGTGATGTACTCGCGTCCTTCACGGCCACCGTACATGCCGCCTGTGTTGCCGCGACTGTAGATTTGAATCAGCGGCTCGGTTTCATCGATGCTTGGCGGTGTACGATCACCCGTTGCCAATCGCGTCAGGAAACTCCGATAGCCATGCGTCACGGTGGCGACGTACTCTGGCTTCTTCTTCCGCCCTTCAATCTTGAGACAGCCCACACCGGCGTCCGCGATGTCGGCGAGGTGGTCATGCGCAGCCAGATCTTTCGCGCTGATGAGATAGCCGCGATCAAGCTCGGCGCCGTTCGAGTCATCGGACAGCACGTAATCCTTCCGGCAACTCTGTGCGCACGATCCACGATTGGCGGATCGCTCAGAAATCATGCCGGACATGTAGCACTGACCGCTGTACGAGATACAGAGTGCACCGTGGACGAATGTTTCCAGTCCAAGATCCGGTACCGCAGCACGAATTGCACGAATATCGTCGAGTGTATTCTCGCGCGCGAGCACTACACGTTCAATACCGAGCTTCTGCATCACCAGCGCACCAGACGCATCGTGTACCGTCATCTGCGTTGATCCGTGAATTTCCAGCGACGGATACACACGCTGAATCAATCGAACGACGCCGATGTCTTGGACGATCGCGGCGTCAATGCCACGGTCAACACATTCACCCAAATACGTCAGCGCATCGGTGAGCTCAGCGGGCTTGACCAACACATTGAAGGTCAGATACACGCGAACAGCGTGCTGATGAGCAAGGCGGCACGCGGCCTCGAGCTCGTCAAGCGTGAGCTGCGCGCCTTCGTCACGCGCATTGAAGCGTTCGGCGCCCAGATACACGGCATTGGCGCCGTTGGCGACCGCAGCGCGAACGGCATCGAACGAACCGGCGGGAGCGAGGAGTTCTGGGACGGAGCGCGTGGCCCCAGATGGCGTTATGGCGCGTGACATTCCGTAAAGCTAACGCCTAAGCTCTGGGTCGCGGCCGCGCGGTGGTGCAGGCGATACGCCTGCCCCCTACTTCTTGCCCATCCGATGCCGCACAAACCGCAGAATGAGCGCCACGGCCAACGTCCCAATCGCGGCCACTCGGAAGGCATTGTTGTCGCGCAGTATGCCGAAACCAAACATTCCTGCACCGATGATGGTGAGCGCGATTTGCGCGTTGATAATCGTCACGTTGCGGCCGAACGCTCGAAGAACTTGCGCACGCCGGCTCGAAAATCCTCCGACGCGCGCGACTCAACGCTTGTGGCTACGCCCGCAGCAATACCCTGCTGAAAATCAAGATCGTCAAGCCGATACAGCAAACGCTTGATGAGCGTTGTGGCGGTGCGTGGCGCACGTGTGAGTGCGTCAATGGTGTCGGCAACAACAGAGGGAAACGCGTCTGTTGGAATGCACCGACTTATCAAGCCAATACGCTCCGCCTCAGCCGCGCCGACCAAGCGTCCGGTGAGCACCAGTTCCGCCGCACGCTTCTCACCGACTGCACGCCGTAGCATGGTCATCACCATTGCCGGCACAGCTCCAACACGCAACTCTGGATAGGCAAAGTGCGCCGTTTCCTCGGCCAGTACAATGTCGCAGGCCGTAGCTAATCCTGCGCCTGCCGCCAGCGCGCGCCCGCGAACAATCGCAACGATGGGCTTCGACAGCTCGCGCATCGCAATGAAGACGCGCCCCAATATGCGCGCATCGTCGATGTGGATATCTGTTGCGGAATCCAGCGTCGCATCAATGGCTGCAAGATCTTCTCCAGCACAAAAATCGTCGCCATCGCCTTCTACAATCACGACGCTAACGTCATGCGCCGCATCTAACTCGCGCAGCGCATCAAGCAATTCGACGGCCGTCTGCTTGTCGAGCGCATTTCGCTTCTCTGGACGTGCAAGCGTGATAACGCCAAGACCCTCCGCACGCAGCACACGAATTCGTGTGCGAACGGCGGACTGCGCCGGTGGTGTTGCGTTGCTCATCGTGCGCTCCTAAGGGGCGTGCACTGGCAGGCCGAGAGACTTCGCCTCATCCGCCGGAACCGTAAGGACCAACCGCAGCATCGCCGTTGAGACCACTTTGCCCTGCGCATCAGTCTTGAGCGACAACGTGCCGCCGCCATCCAGCGCGCCGTGCAGGAGAAAATTTAACGCGTTCAGATTGGGCAACTCAAACCGATCGACTCGTCCAGAAATCAATGCGCCGTAGTGTTGGCTCACGCGTTCAACGGTCAATTCGCGTGCCAGCAAGGGATACCACTCCGGTCGAATTGCAATGACGCCGCAATTCGCCATGTCACCCTTATCGCCAGATCGGGTATGCGCGATATCGAGCAGACGAACCTTCACAGTCGGCGCACTCATGACACCACCTCAACACTTGTAGTGACAACGCGCTTATCAATGAGCGCAGGCCAGTACGCGATGACCTCTTCCACTTTCGGGCGCCCGCCTGCAAAACCCGTCACGCTTGGAGGACCGTTGAGCACCAGCGGTGCAATCTCACGAGTGAAACGTTCGACGCTTGCGCGATCATCGCCGCGAACACCCACTCGGTACTGCACTTCCGGCGCATCATGACCGTCGCCCGACAGATGACCGTGCGTTGCATTTGCACCCACGAACTCAGAGAGCACTTGGTCAAACGTCAGGCCAAGACGATCGAGACGCTCGCGCAACACGCGGTCTGCGAGCTGCGCCTTCTCCATTGCGTCCGGCCACGAATACACGAGAGAGCCAACCGCCTTGAAGCCGGCACGATATGCAATAGAAACTTTCAGGAACGGTGTTGCAGGTCCACCGGTGATTCCGTGCACGCGCACACGATTCTCTCCATCGGATGCGACACGAATCGACGTGAAATCGGCCACGACGTCAGGCGTGATGTACGAATTCGGATCACCCATCTCGTACACCAACTGTTCTGTGACACTTGGCACGCTCACTCGGCCGCCAGTATTCGGATGCTTCGTGATGACAAAGCTTCCGTCTTCCTGCACTTCAGCAATCGGATAACCGATGTTTGCGAGATCCGGAATCGAACGCCAGTCGTGCAGACAGTTTCCGCCTGACGACTGCGCGCCACATTCGAGGATATGACCGGCAACGATTCCGGATGCAAGCTGATTCCACGAATCCGCAGCCCATCCGAATTCATAGCGAAGCGGTGCCATGGTAAGCGCCGTGTCCGTTGAGCGACCGGTCACGACAATTTGGGCGCCTTGCTGCAATGCTTCGACAATGGGTGCCGACCCGATGTATGCGTTCGCTGACAACACGCGACTGCGAACAGTCGAAAGTGGTGCGCCTGTGTCCATGTTCTTCAGCTCATGTCCCGCCGCGAGCAATTCGTCAATCCGCGGCAGAAGATCGTCACCAGTGACAACGCCGATTTTGACCTTGCCGCCGTGACCCGCCTTCGCGATCGCTGCGCGCAATGCGTGGGCGCAGGCCACAGGATTCACACCACCGGCGTTCGCAATCACCTTCACGCCACGTTCAACTATGCCGGGCAGCACTGATTCAATCGCACCGATGAAATCACGCGCATAACCCATCGCAGGATCACGTTCTTTCTGCTTTTGCAGAATGGACATTGTGACTTCGGCGAGATAGTCGAGCATCAGATAATCAACCGGACCACCATCAACCTGTTGGCGCGGCGCGTCGAGCGAATCCCCCCAAAAACCCTGGCCACTCGCCACGCGAATAGTCCGTGTCATTGTATCTCCAGACGTAAACGCATTACGCCATTTCCATCGGTTGCTGGGGCAGCACGAAGGCGCCCAGATGTGGTCCGGGATTCCGGCGCGCGGCCCGCAGTGCGAGCGACAGCAGCGCGCGAGTGTCTTCCGGGTATACAATTGCGTCGACAAAACTGCGCGCCGCGGCGTATCGCGCATCGAGCTGTTCTTCGTAGTCTTCGCGCATGCTGTCGATCGATTGCTGCAACTCTGCGGACGGTGTTTCGCCAGCCTTCTTCAACTTATCCAGCGCCGGTCCATGCACAGCGGCGATCGCACTTTCCCCTTCCATGACCGCCATTCGACCGGTTGGCCACGAAAGAATGAGATCGGGATCAAACCCTTGCGATGCCATCGCGTAATAGCCGGCTCCGGAGGCATGATTGACGGTCAGCACCAGTTTCGGCACGCGCGCGGTGGCCATCGCTTCTACCCACCGCGCGCCAGCACGAATAATTCCTTCGTGCTCAGCCTCTGGGCCAACCATAAAGCCAGACACATCCTGAACGAACAGCAGCGGAATTCCCTGTCGATCGCAACGATCGATAAAGAACGCGACCTTCTCAGCACTCTCGGCGTAAATAATGCCACCAAAACGCGGCTTTTCGCCTGATCGACCCTTGATTAGCCCACGCTGATTTGTAATGACGCCGACTGCAATACCATCGACACGCGCATCAGCACAAATCACTTCTTTCGCCAGATCTTTTTGGAACTCTATCAAGGAGCCCGCGTCGACAAATGCATCAAGCACATGATGCATGTCGTACGACATTCGATGATCGGCGGGCAATACATCGTAAAGCGACGATGGGTTACGACTCGGCTCGACACTCGCGACATCCGCGGTTCGCGCGTCGTGGTGCGCTCCCGGCAGTCGCGCGATCATGTCACGGAGCATCCGTAAACAGTGCGGATCATCATCAGCGGTGTAATGCGCAACACCACTCACAGCCGTGTGCGTGCTCGCACCGCCCAACGATTCACCATCAATCGTCTGCCCCGTGGCACCTTTCACGAGATTGGGTCCGCCAAGTCCCATGAACGACGTTTCCTTGACCATCACGATCACGTCGCTGAGCGCCGGAAGATATGCACCACCGGCAATGCACGGTCCCATCACGGCCGACAACTGCGGAATTCGCAGGTAGCGGCGCATGATCGAGTTGTAATAGAAGATGCGCGCGGCGCCGTACTGCCCGGGAAACACGCCGCCTTGATACGGCAGATTCACACCGGCGCTGTCGACGAGATAGACAATCGGAATCCGACACCGCATTGCCAGTTCCTGCGCGCGCAAAATCTTTCGAGTTGTCTCGGGCCACCACGAACCAGCTTTGACCGTCGCATCGTTCGCAACGACCACGATCTCGCGGCCATGCACCGTGCCGAGCGCCGTGATCACACCAGCCGCTGGTGCTTGCCCGTCGTATTGATCGTACGCGACCAGGAGTCCGAGCTCGAGAATCGGTGCGCCAGTATCGAAGAGCAGCTCTACGCGCTCGCGCGCTGTCAGCTTGCCGCGCGCGTGTTCTTTCGCCGCGCGCTCGGCACCGCCTCCTTCACGTACACGAGCCTCGAGCAATCGCACCGCATCACTAAGCTGCCGTAAACGCGTGGTCACGTCTGTCGCGACTCATGTTCCGCAAACCATTCGCGGATGAAATCGACAAGGTCAGTGGTGCTCGTTCCAGGGCCAAACAGTTTACCGACGCCCTGAGCACTGAGCGTTGCCATGTCTTCTTTGGGAATGATGCCACCGCCGGTGAGCAAAATGTCGTCGCGTCCCTGCTCTTTCAACAGCGCGAGCACACGTGGGAACAGCGTCATGTGTGCGCCGCTCAAAATCGAGAGACCCACCACGTCGACATCTTCTTGCACAGCGGCCGTCGCAATCATCTCCGGCGTCTGATGCAGTCCTGTATAAATCACTTCCATGCCGGCGTCGCGCAGGGCGGCAGCTACAACCTTGGCACCACGGTCGTGGCCATCAAGCCCCGGTTTCGCCACCAGCACGCGGATGGGTCGTGTCATCGAAATCGGGTCGTGGGAACTGGGAACAGCACTGAAAATCTAACGGTCTCCACGCCGTCGAGGGAGCGATGGTTTCCGCGCGACCATCAACATTTCGGGTGATGTACGCCTCAGCGGGCGATCGTGGAGGCCATCAAACACCGACTCGACGACCAGCCCTGCGTCCCGGCAGAGCTCGTGCAAACGCGTTGCGGTGTAGAGCCGAATTCGATGCGTTCGCTGCCCCGCCCCACTCGGACCCTTAAAAACCGTATTGATCGTGATGTGTCCGCTGAGCGGATCGAATGACCGATCATGGCTGACCGCGGTGCCGTTTTCGGTGGTCCATGCGTCGCGGCCGACCCATTTTGACATGACGCCGTCACGGCTGCCGCCGAACCAGACCAACAGGCCACCAGGCTTTAACACACGCGCAAACTCGCGTATGACTTTGGCGTCGTCTTTCGGGTCGTCGAAGAAACCGAATGACGTAAACAGATTCAGTACTGCATCAAACTTTCCACTCCAATCCGCGGGAAGCGATCGCATGTCTCCGCGCTTGTAACGCAACCGCGTGCCGGTACCACGCGCCTTTGCGATGCGCAGCAACGGTGCGGAGTAATCGAGACCGGTGACATCATATCCCGCCTCGGCCAAGAGATGCGCGTGACGACCTTGACCGCAGGGGCAATCGAGAATCGGAGCGCCATCGGGCAGACGCAGAATCTCCATCAATCGCGAGACTTCGGCACGATTAATCGTCTCTTCAAACAGCGGTTCGAACTCGAGAAGATAATTTTCGTCGAAGTACGTGGACCACCACGGAACGTCAATCGCTTTCGTCACACAGTGTTCCTAAAAACTTTTGCCGAGTAGCACGGCATTCGCGAAGATCAGCGAAAGGCCACGCCATTGTCCGCGGTAGTTCGGGTCACCGGCGAAACCAATTACGCGACCCGCACCAACAGTCTCTGTCCAGAGATATGGCGTATTTGCCAACCGATCCCACGCTTCTGGCCACAGATAGCCAGTGAGGCGCAGGCGCGCGCGTGGCGCAAATCTCAAGACCGTTTCACCGGGGCGTACATCCTTTGGCGCGGCAAACACTCGATCGCCATCCACTAACACCGGTACGTCCGCATCGCGCACGCCTGCGAGTAACGGCGACAGTGTGTCGGTAAGTGCGCGCAGAATCGCACCGGGAACATCCACGGGAAGCGGTGCGCCGGATAAAGAATCGGTTTTTGTATCAGCTTCCTTCCGCATCCGGAGTCGCGAAAGGCCGAGTTTTTCACCAGCGAGCCACGTGGTGGCATTTTCGAGAGTGACAAGCACTCCACCAGCTCTAACCCACTGCGATAATCTTTCGCGTCCGCCATCACCTAACGCACGATCGAGTCCAGCCGCGCCTGTCGACGGAATCACCAGCACATCGAAGTTTGCGAGTACGCCAGATGTTACCGCCTCGACTCCGATCGACGTGACCGGGTAGCGCATGCGCTTATCAAACTGATACCAGGCGAACCCAAACGAATTTCCACCAATGGGTGCACCACCTAACATGGCGACGCGTGTTGGCAGGACAGGAATGACACTGTTGCTGCCTAAATCGGTGCCGACATCGACCATGGCCGACGGCAGAGCGACAATGTGCGCTCCGGTAGCACGCGAAGCGGCCTGCACCCTTTCATGAATGTTCGCAGCATTCGCTGCAACACGGATAACGAATGCGCCACGCGAAAATTGCGCATCGCCAATCCGAAACGCCTTCGGTGCCCAGTACACTTTAGCACTGTCGGCAAGCATACGCGCGAGAAATTGCGTCGCCGCTTCACCGCCCGGTTCAAATGCATATGCGTATTGGGCCGACGTAGGCGCGTTACCCGTGGGCGCCAACATTGCGCGCGTTACCAATGATCCACCAGATGGCGGCGTGCGGGTAGAAAAAGCGCGCACGCGAAACGCATACGGCAACGACCAGCCCGTCACATCGTAGAAACGAGATTGCTGACCGGTGCGACGGTTCTCGTTTTCGAGTGCAATAAAAGTTGAATCAAGTACGGCGTCTTGCTCAAGGATTGCATTCGCGAGCCGACCGTTTGGTTGCGCCATAGACACGACGTAAGCGCCATTGAGCGTCACTTTTGCTTTGGGTTCGTCGGAGAACGGTGCGGCGCCCGTCAACGTGATCGCCCCATCAACGCGCCGAACTTCAATGTGATTGTCCAGTAGGACAGCCGCCAACGAGTCAGCACGCCCATGCTCGTCGCGCTCAAATACAACGGCGGGCGCCGTGCTTTGCAGCGCAGACTGTCGGAAGCCGACGTAGTCGCGGAGTCGCTTGGTGCGCAATTGTGTAGTGGTGAGCAGCGTTGCCCACGCCGCCGTATAATGGTGTGAGGCGGCCTCGCGCAGCGTGAGAACTGTTCCATCGCGCCGACGAATAGCGCCACCACTACTTGAAGCTTGTTCGAAGGTCATGCCAACAGCGCCAGTCAAAATTGGAAAGCTGACGCCGTAGCCAGGGTAAAACTCGTCGTACCCTTCACGTCGAAAGTAACTCCATCCCTGCTTGTCGAACGCTGCACCAATGCCCTTCGCCATGATATCCCACCACTGGAGAATGACCGTAGGAACATTCTTGTTGACAGGCTCCATTGGTGGCGCAAAGTAAAACGTCGAGTTGGCGCCCATCTCGTGCAGATCCACGGCAACATGCGGCCACCATGTGAAGATCGTGGCCGCGCGCGCGCGCGTGTCAGGGTGCGTCTGGATAAACCAATCGCGATTGAGATCGAAGTAGTAGTGACTGGTTCGCGGGCCGGGCCAAGTGCCGGAGTGAATCAACGCACCGGGCGTGGTAGGTACGCCCTGCGATCCGCGAGCGCGCGACACATCCTGCGCATGACGCTCGTGACCATCGGCGTTTTGAACTGGATCAATGAGCACAACCATGCTGTCGAGAATCATCCGCGTTTCCGCGTCAGTTCCCGCCGCGAGCTGATAGATCGCACCGATTGCTGCTTCCGTTCCTGACGCTTCGTTGCCGTGCACCGTGTAACCAAGCCATGCGATGGACGGTGTACGCGCCACCAGTCCGTCAATGTCAGCTGCACTCGCGCCACGAGGATCGGCGAGTCGACCTGCGCTTGCTTTAATCTCGGAGAGGCGTGATTGGTTTGCCTCGCTGGTCGCGACTACGACAACGATTTCGCGACCCTCGAAGGTGCGACCAAGCGTGTCTACTCGCAGGCGCTTGCTCGCGACAGCCGCTCGCTCGATGTAGCGCATCAACAAATGATGTGGCGTAAACCGATCACCAAGTTCGTAGCCCAGAACGGCGCGCGGTGTCGGCACCGCTGGATCGTACGCTATGGATGTCGAGAACGGATGCTGCGCATGGGCTGGCGCGACAGCGAGCACCAAAAAAGCGGCAACTCCACCGATGCGCCGCAAACCACTCAATATTCCGTTGATCACTCGCAGTCCCCGTTCAGGTCCGACCAACTGTGTTTGACGTCTGTCAGTCGTAAAATAAATCTCAGAAGAACACCGGTTCGCGGTACGCACCAAATACATCTTCCAGCGCCGCGCGGATTTCGTACAACGTGGCGTAACTTCTGGCACACTCGAGGATGAATGGGACGAGATTTTGCGAACCGCGAGCTGCCACGCGCAGCGCGTCAAGATTGGCCGTGACTGCCGCGTTGTCTCGCGTCTCGCGCATCGTTGCCATCTGAAGACGCTGGTCGCGCTCAGCGTCCATCCCAACTTTGAGCAACGGGATGGTGATTTCGTCATTGCCATCTGCAAACTCATTGACGCCAACAACTAACCGACGGCGCTGCTCAATCTCCCACTGATGCCGCGACGCGGCCTCGGCAATCTTCCGCTGGAACCATCCTTCTTCGAGTCCCTTGACCACGCCGCCCTGCTCTTCAATCTGTGCGAACAGCGACTCGGCGTCACGTTCCATTTTGTCCGTCAACGCTTCGACGTAGTACGAACCGCCGAGCGGATCCATCACATTGGGAACGCCGGTTTCAAACGCGAGAATCTGCTGTGTGCGAAGGGCGACTTGTACGGCTTCTTCGGTCGGCAGTGCAAGCGTCTCGTCCATTGAATTCGTGTGCAACGATTGCGTGCCACCGAGCACCGCAGCCATCGCTTGGTACGCCACGCGCGCAACGTTATTCATTGGCTGCTGCGCGGTGAGTGTGACACCTGCGGTCTGCGAATGGAAGCGCAACATCCACGACTTGGGATCACGCGCACCGTACTTCTCGCGCATCACGCGTGCCCAAATGCGCCGTGCGGCACGCAATTTTGCAATCTCTTCAAAGAAATCGTTATGGATATCGAAGAAGAAAGAAAGGCGAGGCGCAAACGCATCGACATCGAGTCCGCGCGCCATACCGCGTTCAACATACGTAAAGCCATCGGCCAAGGTGAACGCCAACTCTTGAGCGGCCGTCGATCCGGCTTCACGAATGTGATAGCCGGAAATGGAGATAGTGTTGAAAAGCGGCGCATGCTCGGCGCTCCATTCAAAACCGTCAACAATCAGGCGAAGGGCCGGCTCAATTGGAAAACACCACGCGTGCTGCGCCATGTACTCCTTGAGAATGTCATTCTGCACGGTGCCGCGAATCTGCGATGCAGGCACTCCCTGCTTTTCAGCCGCCGCAATGTAGAAGCAGTACAGGATCAGCGCTGGACCATTGATCGTCATGGAGGTAGAAACTTTGTCGAGCGGAATTCCGTCGAACAACGTTTCCATATCTGCCAGCGACGAAATTGAGACACCGGTCTTACCGACTTCACCTTCGGAGCGCGGATGGTCAGCGTCGTATCCCATCAGCGTCGGGAAATCAAAGGCGACTGAGAGGCCCGTCTGTCCTTGCGACAGCAAGAATTTGAAGCGCTCATTGGTGTCGCGCGCTGAACCAAAACCAGCGAACTGCCGCATGGTCCAGAGCTTCCCACGATAACCAGTCGGATGAATGCCGCGTGTGAATGGCCATGCACCCGGCACTTCAAATGCTGCATCCGGATCGGGACCATCCAGCGGCGTAAATAGCGCGTCGACGGTATCAGCGGAATTCACATACGCAATGTCGCGCTTCTCACCCTTCTCAAACCGAACGCGCCACTGAGCAACTTCGCTGCGCAAGCGTTCAAGTTCGGTCTGCTGGTCGCGTACCGTTTCAGAAAGATCAGAGATAGAAGTCATGACGGCGTCCCCGCAATCAAAGTTGCACTGCGCGCCAAAAGCGCATCAGCGACGGCAAATGGCGTGGTCTCGCCGCGTTCCAGCGCGGGCAGCGCGGCGTCGATAAACAACTGTGTGTCACGGTCGCTCCACAATCGCCGGCGCGCCCGTTCCTCGGTCACTTCTACCACACGTTCACGCATACGACTGCTCCGACGTTGAGCCAAGCCGCCAGACGTTTGAAGGTACTCAAAGTGTCGAGCAATGGCCGTGAGCAGTTCTGGTATCCCGCGGCCATCGGCCGCCACGGTGTTCACCACTGGCGGCACCCAACCACCTGCGGCGTGGGGTTGAGGGGGGG
>JANNWU010000525.1:0-4171 GCA_031408755.1 Gemmatimonadaceae bacterium
GCTGAAACACTTTAAGCAAATCTGAAGAGTTTCGACGACGTCAAATTGGAAAGTCGTCGAAACTCTTCAGATTTGCTTAAAGTGTTTCAGCGCAGAGAGTTACAGCGCACCTAGGTGATTGTGAGCTCACGCCAATCTCACTGCGAGAGGTGGATATCCTGTGACAGCCACACCGGTATTCACACGTTCAGCGTGCACTGCCAACCGAACCTACGCACTCGCTCGTCCGTCGCGCGTCGCGTACACGCTCCGGCGCTGGTCCCGTCCCACCGCGATGATCTCATATCGCTCAGGGTTCGGCCCCTCCATGCCAACCGACCCGGCGGGCATGCCCGGCACAAACAGGCCAACGAGCGCTGGCCGTTCGCGGAGCACCTTCTGCACGAGATCCGGAGGCACATGACCCTCAAACACGTAGCTGCCAACCACGCCGGTGTGACACGACGCGAGCGCATTTGGCACGCCGAGTGACGCCTTCACAGCACCAAGGTCGTGCGTGTCGCGCGTGTCGATCACAAATCCAGCGCGCTGCATGGCACTCGCCCACGCCTTGCAGCAGCCGCACGAGGGATCTTTATACAGCGTCATGCGCGTGTTGGGCGGCATCGCGAGCGCGGAACGTTGTACGAATGCCGTCGCCGCTGTGATCGCGATTGCCCGTGTCAGAAATGCACGGCGCGAGAGTGAGTCGCTCATTGTATCAGTTCCTCGATGTGTCGCGGCGCAATGGAGACCCGCGGAATGCGTCCCGCGCAACGTTAGTGTCATACTCGGCATACGCCTGAAGACCACGGAAATGCGATGCTCATTTTACCAACCAGCGACCCGTGTGCATGCCGGACCACATGGCTAACGCCCCCAACACAACACTCCCCGTGACATAAAGCGCAACCGTCGACATTTGGTTCTGTTCCATCAAGTCGACAATGTCAAAACTGAACGCAGAGAAGGTGGTAAATCCACCGCAGAGGCCCGTGGTGATCAGCAATCGCAGCGTATCGCTCATCGCTCCCGACTGCACGCCGTAGCGCACGGCGACGCCGAAAATGAACGAACCGATCACGTTGACAAGGAGCACGCCCATTGGCAGAGTCGTGACGACGCGTGAGGCCGTCCAGGAAACGAGGAGCACGCGCGCCGCACCACCAACAGCGCTTCCGGCTGTCACTATCAGGACGTCACGCCAATTGATCATCGGTCAGCGAGCCTGCACCACGGTGTCACCGTCATATTGACGCGTGCGCCACGAACGCGGACGCTTCAGCGACGAGAGCAAAATGCGAAGCGCAGCCAATGGATCAGCCGTGAACGACAACCAAAATGTCCAATGTCTTTCTGCGTACGATCCGGCCAAGCCAAACTGCAGCAACACGCGCACAATCACGAGAAAGGCGTTGATGCCAAACCACGCCGCAGCCACGCCACCGATTCGCCAATCAGGAATACTGAACAACAGTCCGAGCAGTACGGCAGGTAAAGGAACAAACTGCGCCAGTAGCACGAAACACACATCCGCAAATTGCATCAGTGGTGTTGCGCCGTCTTTCAAATCAATCGAGCGTCCCCACTCACGCCACATTTGGCCAATGCCGCTGTACGCGCGGACGCCAATGATCTGTGAACCGTCAAGAAATCCGACGCGTGCGCCATTGCGCGCAATGTGTCGAGCTAACGTCACATCATCGCACCAACTCCGGCGCGACACACTGTAGCCACCGTTGGCGAGCAAGGTGCTGCGTCGAGCCAAAAAACACTGACCATTTGCCATCACGCGATCTGGTGCCGGTGCGAGCTCACCCGCCGCGCCAAATCGATACACCAGTGTCGTAAGCATCGCCGGCTGGAGCCACTGCTCCGCCACCGACATCTCACCAAACTGCGGCGAAAAGCTTACGGCATCGTATCCCATCGCTTCTGCCGCAGCCACGACCGCCGCAACCATGCCAGGTCGAGGAGTAGTGTCAGCGTCAATGCCCAGCACCCACTCGCCCGTGGCGTGGCGCAGGCCGTGTTCCAGCGCCCAAACCTTGCCAACCCATTCCGGTGGAAGCGGCTCGTCATGCATCGGTTTGATTCGCGAGTCGCGTTTGGCGGCAGCCTGAAGCAGCTCCCACGTGCCATCTGTCGACCGGCTGTCCACGATGAGCGCTTCGCGCATTGCCGAGCCCTGCTGTAACAGGCCTGCGAGGCAAGGTCCGATCCTGTGTGCTTCGTCGAGGCTGGTCACGACAACCGTCACTTTTCCGGCGTGTGCGTCGCCAAGGAAAGGCGTCACCGGCGGCCGTCGCCGCCGACCGGGAAGCAGGCGGAAGATGAGCAGCGCGGCTGCGGCACCCTGCAGGAGGGTGAGCGCGGAGAGAAGACCGGGAAGGATGGGCACTTGGCGAATGTGGCGCGTTGGGTTCGTGATTGGCAGGGGGAACGCGCGACGGACCACTCGCGTAGCTTTCGGTGTTTCACGCGCACCCGCCGCCAGCTTGGCGGCATATCAACCCCAATCGCTTCTAGACATGAGCATGCGCCGTCTCCTTTCCGTTTCCGCACTCCTCGCTTCGACGTCGATCCCAGCGCTTGCACAGCAGGGCGGCATGACGATGGCCGCGCCCCCCGCTGGCCAGATGAGCGCGCAGCCGTCGCCGCGTGCAAGTGCAACTATGGCAGTCGCGACCGGCGTTCGCGGTGCAGCACAGCTCAAGATCATGGTCGACTATGGTCAACCGTATGCGCGTGGACGCGTGGTGGAAGGTGCGTTGATTCCGAACGGCACTGTGTGGCGGACCGGCGCAAACGCAGCAACGGCTTTCACGACCGATGTTAATTTGCGATTTGGCGCATTGATGGTGCCGAAGGGCAGCTACACGCTCTTCACCATGCGCGCCGCGAACGGCAGCATGCAGCTCATCATCAACAAGCAGACCGGCCAGTGGGGCACAGAGTACAAGCCTGATATGGACCTTGGCCGCGTTCCGATGACTGCGCGTACGCTGACTGACACGATGGAAGCATTTGTCATTGCGATTGAGCCTGGCACCGGAACAGGTGCAGCATTGGGTGGCACACTGCGCATGATGTGGGGCAAGACGGCGGTGGCCGCTCCATTCACGATCGTTCCGTAGTTCTCTAGCCAGTAGCGCGTGTGACAGGTTGGGCAGCGGGCGTGGCGCAATGCGCTGCGCCCGCTCGTTATTTTTGCAACCGCGCGCGCGACGTGCGTGGTGTCAAAGCGGTCGACCATTGCCGCGACGCCAGAGTCAGGCGCAAAAACCAGTGGTCACGTCGCGCGCCGCCGCACTAGCTTTCATTTGCTTGCGAACGACTTCTGCTTTCCCGTTGCACCTACCGCTGATGCCGCATTCCCGCTTGCACAAGCTGCACGCTGCCGGTCAGAGCGTTTGGCTGGACTATATCGATCGGACGATTCTCTCCGACGGCGCACTGACGCGCCAAATTGCCGACAATGCCCTCACCGGCATGACGTCGAATCCTACCATCTTTGAAAAGGCGCTCGCTACCGGCACCGCCTACGATTCCCAGCTCGCGGCTGCACCTGAGTCATTGACGCCGTGGGAATTGTTTGAGCTCGTTGAGAGTGATGACGTGCGCACAGCCTGCGATCAGTTCCGCGCGGTGTACGAGCAGTCTGGTGGCACCGATGGGTACGTGTCGATTGAAGTGTCGCCGAACGTCGCGAATGACGCGGACGCGACCGTCGAAGAAGCACATCGGTTGTGGAAGTTGGTGAACCGTCCGAATGTGATGATTAAAGTGCCCGGCACGGAAGAGGGCTCGAAGGCGCTCCGCAAACTCATCGCGGCCGGCTTGAACGTAAATGTGACGCTGCTGTTCTCGGTTGAAGCCTATCAGCGCGTCATCGACGCATATCTGACCGGTCTTGAAGATCGTATGAAAGTTGGCGGTGATCTTCATCGTATCGGCAGCGTCGCGAGCTTCTTTATCAGTCGCGTTGATAGTGAAGTTGACGCGCGCCTTGATGCACTCATCGCGACTGCAGATGATGCCGCACGGTCACGACTCGGCGCGTTGAAAGGCAAGGCTGCGATTGCGAACGCCAAGCTTGCGTATGCGCTCTTTCAGCGGCACTTCGCTGGCGAACGGTGGGAGAAGTTGCGGGCGCACCAAGCACGGGTGCAACGCCCGCTGTGGGCCAGCA
>JANNWU010000526.1:0-2355 GCA_031408755.1 Gemmatimonadaceae bacterium
TGGCAGTGATTCCGTGTCTTGGATGTCACGAGATCCGGCGCGCCTGCTGCTCCAGCTTCAGCGTCGCGGCGGGCCAATTCCGCAGATCTATGCGGATGTGGGGACGTCTGAAATCGTGCTGTCGCAAAATCAGACGTTTCGAGACGCGATGGTTGCCGCAAACATCCCGATCACGTACGTGGAAAGCCCCGGAGACCACGATTGGCGCGAGTGGAGAGCCCAGCTCCCGTTCAGCCTCCGATTTATCGCCGAGCGACTGAAGCGCCAGTAGCAGGGCTCGCTCGCGAGGCAGCAAGTGGATGTCCCAGAGCTGTTGTTGTGCCCTAGATCTGCACTCTGTAGGGATGGCGAATAGTTCAGCTCGTCTTGCCTTTCCACCTGCTCCGTCGTCAAGTTCAATGATATGGTGCGATTCGCTCCCACCCAAACGGGTGCTTGGGACGCCTACGAGGCGAGTGCTGTCCGGATATTCAGCCGGTCGCTTGTGGCGATGGCGGTTGTCACGGGAGTGCTGTGGCGCCTCTGCCGAGCGGTGCTCTTAGGCACGGGCCCCACGGAGTCTCCGCTCTTTTTTGGATCGGTGTTGGCCTTGGGCGTGGTCGTGTTCTTCGGTATGGCGACGCTCCACGTCGGCAACTTTCCACTGAAACGCTGGCTCTGGCGCTTTCCGGTGTTTGCGTTGGTCGAGAGTGCCGCCGAAGTGGCAATCTCGATGATGCTCATAGCTGTTGGCCGTGAGCCGTATGGCAGCACGATGGCGGAGTGGGCCGACGTGGCCAGCATCGCGATCAAAATTCTGACCACGCACGTCATCGTGCTGAGTGTTTATGGCGGAATGTTGGCGCTGGTGGTGCAGGGTATCCGACGCTCGATGTCGGCAGCGGGCGACGTGGTTATTGACGACCCCAAGGACGACCAGTAAGTCACACCGTTGGTCAGCTCGAAGGTCAGCGCCGACGACCGCGCGAGCGTAGAACCAGCAGACTGAGTCGCACCTTCCCACAATCGGAGTTTCGCGCATGCGCCGTATCGCGCAGTGCTGTTCGTTCGCCGCACTGATGTGCGCCTTCCCACTTGCAGCACAAGTGGGTCCACATCTGACAGGTGCTGACGCGCGCCGACCACTGGGCACGCAGCGCGAATGGGCCGCCGCACAACAGGCGTGGCTCGCACTCCGTCTTGAGCGCACGCTGCCAATGCTGATGCGGCGTGATAGCGTCGACATGTGGATCGTGCCGATGCGCGAGTACAACGAAGATCCGGTGTTCTCGTCCATCGTTTCTCCAACCACATTCGCCGCGCGGCGTCGCACGATCTACGTGTTCTTTGATCGTGGCGGAAGCGCAGGCGTCGAAAAGCTCGCGCTAGGTGGCACATCGCAAGGTGGGCAATTCACGGCGGTGCGTTCCGAGATTGCGGCGAACAACGTCAGCACTGGCAGAACCACGGCCGAGTTGTGGGGATCGGCGCAATGGGATGTGTTGACGAAAGTCATTCGTGATCGAAAGCCGAAGCGCATTGCGTTGGATATCGACACAACGTTCGCGTTCGCCGACGGACTGACTCTTGGCGAGTACACCGGCATGCTTTCGCGCGAAGTTTTGAAACCCGTTGGTGATTGGAAGGCGGTTGTTGTACCCGCTGGCCGTTTGGCAGTGGATCTGATTGCGATTCGACAGCCGGAGGAAGAAGCGGCGTTCAATCGCATGAATCGTCTCACATGGGACATCATTGAAGAAGCGTTTTCGTCGCGCGTGATTACGCCGGGCGTTACGCGCACCAGTGACGTGGTGTGGTGGATGCGGCAACGGATTGTAGATCTCGGGCTTGCGACGTGGTTTCAACCGTCGGTTGATGTGCAGCGACGCGGTGCAACGGATCAGCAGTTGGGCGATGATCCCATCATCCAAAAAGGCGACGTACTGCACTGCGATTTTGGTATCACGGCACTGCGGTTGAATACCGACACGCAGCACATGGGCTACGTGCTGCGCGACGGTGAGACAGAACCGCCAGCCGGTCTGCGTGCGGCGCTCGGCACAACAAACAAGTTGCAGGATATTGTGTTCTCCGAGATTAAACCGGGTCGCACTGGAAACGCCGTGTTGCAGACATCGCGCGAACGGATGAAGACGGGTGGGATTATCGGGACGATTTATTCGCACCCAATCGGCATGCACGGGCATGGCGCTGGTCCGCTGATCGGGCTGTGGGATTATCAGGATGGCGTGCCGGGTCGAGGCGACCATGTGATGCAGGCGAATACGTGGTTTTCGATTGAACTCCAGTCAACGTCGAACGTGAAGGAATGGGATGGGCAGCCGGTCCGCGTGGGTCAAGAGGAGGACGTGATCG
>JANNWU010000527.1:0-9750 GCA_031408755.1 Gemmatimonadaceae bacterium
TCGTGCCCGCGCCGATGCCTGACGGCGCGATGTAGCCAGCCGTCGTCTGCGCTTCGACGTTGTCGGTGATGCCGTCGTTGTCGCTGTCGATGTCGAGGTGGTTGTGGAGCCCGTCGGCATCAGTGTCACGGAACTGGTCGAAGCTGAGATCGAATATGCGTTGCGCCGTCGCAGTATTGAGACTGTTGCGATCGATGGATACAATGACTTCCAATCGATCCACCGGCTGATGGAACGTGACGCGGAACGTGGCCGCAGGATTCGCGGTTTCGCCGTTGATCACGTTGCCGGTCTGGGTTCCGACTGGCCCGACAATCGGCTCAATATTGGACGGCGTGAGCGTGACCGGCACGCCATTGAGCGATCCGATGAAAGTGACTGTCTCTTTGCTCACTCCGTTTCCGGCGTCGACGTCCGTGTAGACGAAGCTCAGACTGTCTACCGCCTCACTGAATGTCACAGTCATTGCGTTTGACTGGGCCGTCGACGTTATGCCGGTAATGTCGAAGAGCACCCCGCTCTGGTCACCAGACGGTTCACGAGCGCTGAACGGACCACCGCTGGCATAGACGATCGTCGATCCTACGTCCGCACGCAGATCGATTGTTGCCGTGATACCGGCAACTGACGTGGCCACCGTTTGGTTAGCCGAGCCTCCCGCCGCCGCAGTCAACGTGCCGGCAACGGCAAAATCAAGTCTGCCGCTAACAAATCCCTCGACGGCATCCAGAATGCCGTCATTGTCATCGTCGATGTCAGCGGCGTTTGCGACGCCGTCAGCGTCAGTGTCGGCGGTAATCGTAATATTGCGGGTATCAACATCGGTAAGTGTGCCGCCTGATCCGGTGTTGCCGAGATCAGAGGTGGTCATGGTGAGAACGACATTGCCATAGGCATTGGCCACCGGCACATAAGTTGGCGCACCAGCGCCAGCAAGGAAGGCATTGATATTGGCAACGGTGCCAGACAGCACCAACGAGCCTGTACCTGAGCCTGTAACCGTAACCGATCCACCAGTGCTTGCCGTCAAGTTGCCGGTAGCCACTGCAAGCGTCACATCGATGCTGGCAGCGCCTGCATCAACATCAGCCACGCTGAGGCCACTGATCTGAACCGAGGTACCTTCATTCGTCGTCCAGCCTGCACCTGGCAATGTATTCACCGGCGCGTCGTTCGCCGCGGTGACGTTGAACGTAATGGTATTGGCCGATTGATCGGTGTTCTGGCCACCATTGGCGGTGCCACCGTCGTCGGTCACCTGGAACGTGAAGGTTGCAAGACCCGCGCCGTTTGCGTTTGGTGCAGGCGTCCACACCAGAGTTCCAATGCTGCCTACGGAAACGACTGTACCGGCAACGACCGTCGTTCCGCCCAGCGTCAGTGTTCCGCTCGATGGCGGTGTCGTGATCGTTACGGACTGGAAGTTGTCCGCCACGCTTTCATTGGCGTCGGTGAAGCCGAAGTCGGCGGTTGTAAACGTGTAGCCGACATCCTCGTTGGTGGTGATGGTCTTGTTTGTGCCAGCCGGGGCATTGTTGTTACTGTCGCGGAACAGCAAATCCTGCGTTAGAGCTACCGCGTTGGAGCCGGACGCATTGAGGCGCGAATCTCCAAGCAGGTTGAGCGTTGTGGCAGTGCGGTTCTGGTCGTTGACGTCAAAGCCGTCGGTCGTGCTTGACGCTTCGAAGATGTCGAGCAGGCCATCGCCGTCGGTGTCGGCCGTTGAGGTGACCGACGTCGGCTGGCCATCGCCGCGCTCGGCAATGTCAAGGATGCCGTCGTTGTCAGAATCCGAGTCGAGATAGTCAACGGCGTCAGTGCCATCGGTGTTAACAGGGGTAATGTTGGTTCCAGCTACGAACCCGTTCGCCAGCACGCTCACATTGTCGATGCCGATATCGATGGTCACAGTCACGGACGACGTATCGGCAATGCGGATGGTGGTGGCAGAACCCGTCGCCGTGAAGGTCAGCGTGTGCGAGGTTGTGCCGCTGGTGTTGTTTTTTGTAACACTTGTTGAATTGAGAACGGTGGCACCATCGCGGGCGCTCAGGTTAAGACTAACTGAACCAGCGCCGCCGCCATTACGCAAGGTGTCGAACGTGAGCGTGTAGGATTGGCCAGCCACCGTCGCGATCGTCTGCGTGGCAATGCCCGTTGCCGCCGCGTCACCCGAGTTGAACCAGAGTGCGGATGAAAAAGCACTCGAATTCCCGGTGATTGTCCAACTGTTAGCATCGGTGGTGAAAGCGCCATTGGTCACCAACTGCTGGTTCTGCGCGTCATAGACATCATCCAGACCATCGTTATCGACATCCACCATCGCCGCGCCAGTTCCTGACGGCGCGACGTAGCCAGCCGTCGTCTGCACTTCAATGTTGTCGGTGATGCCGTCATCATCGGAGTCAATGTCACGATAGTTCGCGTTGCCATCGCCATCCGTATTAAGGGCAGGTGCGGCGGCTTGCACGATAAATTCAAGTCCATCTTGTCCGCCACCTGTCGGACCAATCTGGGCAACATTAATGGTGAATGTGCTCACACTTCCATTGATGCGCAGCGAACCAGCGGCAGTGCCCGTGGTGCTGCCTTGTGTCGATTCTCCACCGGCGCCTACCCCGTTAGCCAAACCAGCAGTGCTGTCATAAAGCGTAGTAGAACTTGTCCGGAAATCATCGGTTCCGGCCAACTTGGTCCACGTCAAGCCACCCTGAAGGGTGTACAATCCGGAATTTGCAATTCCACCATCCACGCCACCAATACGGTCGAGGTGTAAGATCGGGTCTGTGACAGTGATTGCCGCGCCACTGCTATTGACAAACGAGACTGTGTAGCTGTCGCCCCAGTTGGCAAACGCTGTCAGGCTGGCATCTCCTTCAAGGGGAGCTGACCAGAATCCAGCGCCAGCCGGATTGAACACACTGCCAGCGGCTGTATACGCATTCGGTGATACCTTAGTAATTCTGGCAATCACTCCGTTGCCGAGATCAGAAGTGGCCACGTTACCAGCAACAGTCCAAACACCAGATGTTCCAAGGGCACCAAGGCCTTCCGTCGTGTCACTTATGCCATCGTTGTCGTCGTCAATGTCAGTGGAATCTTGAACGCCATCACTGTCATAATCGAGATAGTTTGCTGCCGCAGCCGTAAGGTTTGCTGTGGCTGTTGCCGTATGGCCTTGTAAATCGGTCGATGTATAAGTGAAGGATTCCGCGGCTGTACCAACCTTATTGGCAATGATGGTTCCATCAGCTTGCAATGTCAGCGTTGTTCCGGAAATCAGCGTCACCGGAGTGCCCACTGAGATGTTTGCACCATTGATCTGGGTTACAAACATAGGATCAAGATCAACATCAATGTCATTCATCAAAACATCAATGCTGGTGGGAACGCCAACAACAACCGCCAAGTTATCGACTACAGCGGTTGGTGCTTCGTTGATTTGAGTGAAGAGCTGCGGATTGTCGATGAACATGTTCGACGTCGAACCGGAGAAGATGAACCTAATTTCATAGGTTCTGCCTTCCTGCAGGATAGGCAATCCTGTCAGCGGAATGGTTACGCCAGTGGCGCTGCCTTCGACTGTCACAGCGCTGGAGCCCGTACGAATTGTGTTGGTCGCGACATCAATGATTTGCACCGCGACTTGAGCGGCAACACCTGGGTTTTCCGTGCGCTGGTTGAATGTAACCTGCGAAATGCGCACCGCCTCCGGGCCTACAACAATGGTTGACGTGATCCAGTCATTGGCGGTTTCGGCTGCAGCCTGCGTGCCGCCAGTGGCTCCCGCAACCTGGAATGCTGTTGTACCGCCAGAAAGCGTGACGTTGGTCATCACGATGCCAGCACCACCCGTCATCGGCCCGACGGAAACCAAACCATTGCCAACCAACGATGCATTGGGCGTATTCAGTGGCGTATCCCCGAACCAACCACCAGCAGAGGCTTGAGCGGTCCAAAGCGTATGATCGTAGTCGGCAACGGCGATTGCTTCTGCGCCGACATCACCAATCACATTTTCCAAATCCCAGTCGCCGCCAAGGTCGGCAGCACCCGTCAAATCGTCTGATGCCGCGATATCCGCGCCTGTTGCATTGGCGAGCGCGTCAACAAACGCCTGGCCTTGTGCGCCAGCCGCCACGTCGCAGCCGTAAATGAGAATGTCTGCGTCACTCGCGAGCGACGCGCGGATGATCGCAAGTTCGTCGGCGTGTCCGCCCGCGATCGAGGTCGTGGTCAGCGAAGTGCTGCCGAGCCGGAGTTCGCCCGCGTTGCCGTGGGAGAGGATATGAATGGCGCTGACGTCTGTGCGGCCGTCGAGATGCCGAGCGATCTGCGCGAGGCCGTCGGAGGTGCCATCGAGCATGACAATCTCAGCACCCCGTGGAACTGCAGCAGCCACCAATGCAGGATCACTCACCGCGCCGTCGATAAAAACAATGGTATGCGTCGGCGTTAGATCGGGCGTGGCACTGGATTGCGACGCATCCAGCGGAGGCGCGATGGCCTGCACGAGCGACTTCACGTCGGTAAATGAGAGGCCGGGCACCGTCACGGCCACGAACCCGTCATCAGCCACTGGCACGTCCGTTACAGCATCGACGGTCGCGGCAAGCGCGGCGTCGAAGGCGATCCTAGATTCGAGCGCGTGGTAAGTCGGCTCGCGTGCAATATCGGCTGCGAACGGCTTGGATTTTGTCGACATGATATCTCTCTGAGGGGTGAGGTGCAGGCGCAACGCGCCACATGACGCTACTTATGGTTGCGTGCATCGTAGCAACCTCTTGTTGCTGAAAGATAAACGTTCACCCTGAGTTTAAAGCTTTTTGTGCGAGGAAAGCGGCGCAAACATCTCGAAATATTGCCGAATTATCAGCTAATACTGAACCGAACTCCAAGTGTGTGCTCAAATTTCCACACTGCAATCTTAGAGTGTGTCTTTCCAGGCGTTTCCGCTTGCGCGATTTTGCGGCGACCTGTAACTACGCAATGCACCTCAAGGTTGTGGTGTGGGTCGCGTCCAAGTTTTGGCCCGTAGCGTCGCAAGCCCAGCCTGTCGCCGGCACGACGAATAGTCTCCAATTTCGCTCCATTGAAGGACTTCGCGATGCCTGTGCGCAATCCCAAAGCAGTGGCGTTTGCCGCGGCGATCACCATGACTGCGACCCCGCTTGGTGGCTGCGCGATCACGCCCTCGCCTTTGAGCGAGGCTGACATGACGCTGTTGGCGGCCACGTCGGTATCTGACGTTGCAAAAGACCAGGAGCCGATTACCGGCCCGATTGAGCTGCATCAGGCCATCGCACGTGCAATTAAGTACAATCTCGATCATCAGGTTGAAATGGCCGAGCAAGCGGTGCGCGAGCGGGAGCTTAACCTTGCGCACTATTCTATGCTGCCAACCATCGTGGCAAATTCTGGCTACGCTGCACGCGACAAGGTCAATGCATCGAATAGTGAGAATGTCTCAACGGGTGCGCAGAGCCTCGCGACATCGACCAGCCAAGACAAACGCCTGACGAGCAGCGATGCGACGTTCAGTTGGAATGTGCTCGACTTTGGCCTGTCGTACATCCGCGCTCGTCAGGCAGCGGACAAAGCGCTGATCCAGAATGAGCTACGGCGCAAGATCGTGCTCCGCATTGTCGAAGACACACGCGCGGCTTATTGGCGTGCAGTCAGTGCACAGCGCTTGCTCGGTCAACTGAAACGGGTCGAGGCCCAAGCGCAATCAGTCGAACGCGACGCGCGCAAACTGTCTTCTGACCGCGAGACGTCGCGTATAACCGCCCTCACGTACCAGCGCGAAATTGTTGAAGTGCAGCGTACAATCAATGAATTGGCACGTGAGCTGAAAGTCGCACACGCGCAACTTGGCACACTGATGAACGTACCGCCGGGGACGCACTTCATCGTTGCCGGTGCAAAAAATGCGAGCCGTCCATTGCCGCGCGCAACGCTGCCAGAGCTGATATCCATTGCCGTAACGCACCGGCCAGAGCTGAAGGAAGTCGCCTATAAGGCGCGCATCAACAGCCAGGAGGCTCACGCAGCCTTGCTTGACCTGCTGCCCGGCCTGAATCTGTATGCGGGCGCCAATTACGACAGCAATTCGTTTCTGCTTAACAATCATTGGGAAAGCTGGGGCGCAAAGGCGAGCTGGAACCTGCTGAAGGTGTTCTCTTACCCCGCACGCCGTGCCGTTGTTGAAGAGCAGGACGAGTTGCTCAAAACCCGCGCACTGGCCGTGACGATGGCAATCATGACGCAGGTCTATGTGAGCCGCATTCGATATTCCCACGCGCAACATGAGTTTGCCACGGCCAAACGGTATCGCGATGTGCAGCGCGATTTGCTGGCGCAAATCCGAGCTGAGTCTGCCGCCGATCGTGTTAGCCGCCAGACACTGGTGCGCGAAGAGCTGAACATGCTTGTCGCAGAAGCCAAGCTCGATATTGCTCATGCGGCGGTTGAAAGCGCCTGGGCTCAGGCGGAAGCATCGCTCGGTCTTGTTTCCCATGAGCCGCCGCCGCGTTCGGCTTCGGTGCGTGACGTTGCCGGGGCAGTGCGGGCACGTGCCTGGAACGCGTCTTGGACAACAAGCCTTACGAAGTAACCTCTGGTCGAGTGTGTGGCGTCGCGTACGTGTCCAACGGACCGGATCGGAAGCGATAATGCACACTTATGGTTTAGCGGCAGTCCCGCCGCATAAACTCCGCCGCTGGCTCTCGCGCGCCATCGGCGGGGTGGTCTGGGTCGCAATGGGGATTGCGTTCCAGGCCATTTCTTCGTCGGCCCAGGCACCTGTCAACCCGCAGCCCATGCGTGGTGTCGTGCGCGCCGTAAATCAGGCAGCCTTCAGTACGGAGTTGATGACGCCTGTTGTCGCCGTTGGCGCACGGGAAGGTCAACGCTTCAAAGCCGGTGACCGGCTTCTCCAGTTTGACTGTCGGCGCCAACAGCATGAGCTGTCGGCGCTTGCGGCGACCGTGCGCGAAGCACAAGTCACACACGATTCGAATTTGCATTTGCTGCGCAACAACGCATCGAATCGTAACGACGTAACAATCGCCTATGCGCGGTTCGAAAAGGCTCAAGCCGAGCACGCGGCCTTAAAGCAGCGGCTTGCTGGTTGTCTCATCGAGGCGCCATTTGATGGCGTTGTGGTCGAAGTTAGCGTGAACGCTCACGAGCTACCTCAGCCGAATAAGCCGCTGATGATTATTGTCAGTGATCGTCATCTTGAGATTGAGGTTATCGTACCCTCGCGGGAGCTTGCGCGACTGGGCATCGGTGTCGGCTTTCAGTTTACGGTCGATGAAACACAGCGTGTCTATGCAGCACACGTGTTGCGGACAGGCGGCGCCGTTGACCCTGTCAGTCAGACGGCAAAGGTCTATGCGACGTTCAGCGAGGCTTTTGAGGACGTTGTGCCGGGCATGAGTGGCACAGCGCTTCGCGTCGCGTCAGGGAGACCTTAATGCAAATCGCGCGTCCCCCAATTTCGGCGGTCCAATCCCGGCTTCAAGCCGCACCGGGGCAACCGCAGCCGCCCACACCCGAGCAGGCAGCGCTTGCCTTGCTCCTGCGCATCGAGCAGTCAGCGCGCAAAGCTGCAACGCGTGCGGATTTGCAACAGCTCGCAGCCAATGAAACGCGCAAATTGAATCGCGCGAGACAGATCTTTGTTGTCGATATTGAACGACCGAGGCGGCCTCGGATTGTAGCGGTTTCTGGTGTGTCGACTATTGACGAGACGTCGACATTGATTGTCGCGGTTTCTGCTCTCGTGCTCCGGATGGACCGGGAGCGCGGCCTCAGAGCGACGGTGGATTTTACTCTGCCGGCCTATGTGGAGGCCGCATCAGACTTGGCTACTTCCTATCCATTCCGGGAGATGCTTTGGGTGCCGCTGCTGGATCGTGCCGGCAAAGCGTTCGCTGGTCTATTGATCACGCGTGATGTGGTGTGGGGTGAGGCTGATATTGCGATTTCAGTACGGCTTAGTGAGGCATACGCCCATGCTTGGCGTGCATTGACAGGCAAGCAACCTTTCACATTGCGCGGTCTTCGCCCGCGCGTGCTTGCATCCGTGCTCGCGATCGGGGCGATTGGTGCGCTGGCCCTGCCGCTTCCGATGACGGCACTCGCGCCGGCCGAGGTCGTCGCGGCCGACCCTATGATTGTCTCAGCGCCGATCGATGGCGTGATCGACAGGATTGATGTCGATCCTGGACAACCAGTGAAAGTGGGCGATGTCCTCATGCGGCTCTCTGATACGACGCTGCGCAACAAGGTCGAGATCGCACGACGCGACGTCGCCGTCGCGGAAGCTCGCGGCAAACAAGCATCCATCTTGGCAATGAGCGATGCGCGAGGGCGCCACGACCTCGGGATCGCCGAGGCAGATCTTGAACTGAAACGGGCCGAGCTGGCGTTCGCCGCCGACATGCTCAGCCGCACGATTATCAAAGCAGGTCGTGCTGGAATTGCTGCCTATCCCGATCGCAAATCGCTGATAGGACGGCCTGTCGCAACGGGCGAGCGCGTGATGGAGATTGCGGAACCAACGGCTGTTGAGGTGCGCATCGATGTGGCGGTGCCGGATGCAATTGCGCTCGTCGCGAATGGCCGCGTGAAGCTGTTTCTCGATGTTGATCCGCTTAACCCGAGAGACGGGCGCATCGTGCGCGCCGACTACAAGGCCCGTCCGGGCGACAACGATATCCTGGTCTTCAAGTCCTTCGCGCGCTTTGATGGTACAGAACCAGCACCACGGATTGGATTGCGTGGCACCGCGCAGCTGTACGGTGAGCAGACCTACCTCGGCGTTTTCCTGTTCCGTCGGCCGCTTGCGTCGGCTCGCCAATATCTGGGTCTGTGATCCATGAGCGACGTGCAACCGCCGCCGCCATTGCCAAAGTTGCGCGACGATCTCAGGTTTGTTGCGGCGACTTCGGACAATGGGTGCACCATTTATGATCCGCTGCGCCATCGCTTCTTCCGCGTCGACGCGACGGCCGCTGCAATGCTGCAGATCTGGCAGGTTTGTTTAACGGCTGAAGATATTGCCTTAGCCTGCTACGACATGCATGGGATGACGCTCGAACCCAGGGCGGTTGGGGCTTTTGTGCAATGGCTTTCGGCCAACGAGCTGACCGACGTGGTGGACGAGCAAACGTGGCGCGCGCGCGCGTTGGCAGTTGAAAAACAGCGCCACGGTTGGTTGCTTTGGTCCATTCACAACTACCTGTTCATCAAGCTACCGTTGTTCGCCCCACAACCCGCCCTGAATGCTCTCGCCCCTTGGCTGGCGCCAATTTTCTCGCGGAGCTTCTTTGCGATGGTTGCACTTTGTGGGTGCGCTGGGTTGTACTTTGCTGGTCGCGAATGGGAGCGCATGCTGGCGACGCTGCCAGAATTGCTGACATTGCAGACAGGCGGGCTGTTCGTCGTGTCCCTCGCCGTCGTCAAATCTCTGCACGAACTCGGACATGCGGCCACGGCAACGCGGTTCGGCTGCCGCGTCCCATCCATGGGGCTGTGCTTCATGATCATGGTGCCGATGCTGTACACGGATGTCAGTGATGCTTGGAAATTGTCGTCTCGGCGGCAGCGCGTGCTGATCGATGCAGCTGGTATTATTGTCGAACTCTGTATCGCATGCGTGTCTCTCCTGGCCTGGGTTTTGTTGCCTGACGGTCCGGCCAAATCCATTGCGGCAATGCTGGCAACATCGAGCTTGTTGCT
>JANNWU010000528.1:0-3434 GCA_031408755.1 Gemmatimonadaceae bacterium
GGTGGAAACTGCGGCTGCGTTTCGTTGGGTAAGTCAACGCCCGAACGCTCACGCATCTTGAGCTTCAATCCCCCTGCGACCATCCGCGACAATCCAAGCTTCAATCCCACTTGGTAGAAAAACACATCGCAACTCTGCTCAATGGCTTGACGCAAATTCACGTCGCCATGTCCCTTCTTATTCCAGCAGCGGAAGTAACGCCCGTAGCGATACCCACCGGTGCAGGGCACGGCCATGTGGTCGTCGAGCGTCACTAAACCGGCTTCCATCGCCATCGCAGACGTTGCAAGCTTCCACGTTGACGCAGGTGGATAGCGGCCTTGAATCACTTTGTTGTACAGCGGGCGACGTTCGTCCGTATTCAACTCGCGCCAATACTCCGCGGGAATACCACCCACAAATCGATTGGGGTCAAAGGTCGGAGCACTGTGAAGCGCGAGCACCGCGCCTGTCTTCGGATCGAGCGCAACAACACCAGCGCGTAGCGAATCACCCAGCAGGCCAACAACAAACTGTTGCAAATCCATGTCGATGTTGGTACGCAACGCCGGTGCAGAAACGGGCTGCTGCTCCGCGCGCGCGCCTGCATCGCGCACCACACGTCCACGCGCATCCACTTCCACGTATCGCACGCCCTCGCGTCCGCGCAACTGCGCTTCGTACGACCGTTCCAACCCACCTTTGCCGATTTGCTGCCCAGGCTTGTAATCAGCATGTGAGGAATCAGCCAGTTCCTTCTCGGTGATCTCACCCGTGTATCCAACAAACGACGCTACCGCTGGTCCATCGGGATAGTATCGCTTTGGCGTGCTCTGAATAATCAGACTCGGATTTTCCACGCGCCGCTCTTCGAGCACTGCAACGACGTCAAACGGTGCGTCGGGCAGAATGACGGCAGGGCGTGTCGGATTCTTGCGCCACCGCCGCACCGCCGCCTCAACCTGATCATCTGTTACCGGGATGATGTTCGACAAGCGTCGCATTGCGGATCGCAATGAATCTGCAGTCGGACTGAGAAGCGACACGGCGTAGCCGGGCAGATTCTCCGCGATGATGCGACCGTTGCGATCGTAGATGATGCCACGAGGCGCAGCCAGCGGCACCTCCCGAAATCGATTCTGCTCTGCCTGCGCAAGGTATTCCTTGTTGCGAACAACCTGTGCACGAAAAAATGCAGACGCCAGCGCCAGAAAACCGAACGCCAACAACCCACGCGCGGCAGTTGCGCGCCGCGACACATCGTTGGGATGATAGCTCACGCCGCGGCCGGTTTCAGCAGCGGGCGCAGCACTGCGAACAAAACAGCGCCGACAATTGCCGTCGCAGCAGCCGACAACGGTGCCCACACCAAAGCAGAGACGGCGAAGCCACCTTCAAACGCACGACCAGAGAGCAGCAACCGCACGAGAATCACACCCCACGCACTGACGAAAATCACGACACCATCCAACACAGCATTCTCAGCAAAAAAAGCCGCCTTCAGCCAGCTGGTGACATACCCAACCAGCGTCAGACTTAACATCGCGCTTCCAAATCCCGCAGGCGCCGCCGCATCCGAGGCAGCTCCGAGAAGGAGACCAAGCAACGCACCGACACCAGGGCGTACGCGAATCGATAGCAACAACAGCGCGAGGACAAGGAAGTCAATTTCAATGCGATCACCGAGCAACGGTCGCAGAACAAAGTGCGCCACCACAAGTACGCAAACAGCAATCGTCAGACGTAGCCAGTCGTACAGGCTGCTCACGCAGGCCCTCCGGCTGGCGGAAGTCTGAATGGATTGTCAGCCGGTGGTCGCGCAGGTTCGGCGCGCTTCTTGGCACTGGCTGAATCCATCTTTGCGCGTGGCTTTGCCACGTCGTTTCTCACGCCTGCACTCGCACGCACTGCGGCAGTATCTCGACGAACGCGCGGCGCACGCGGGCGTGGTGTTGTACGAGTTGCAGTCGTTGCCGCACCGCCCGTCGCGACTGCAGTGGCCGGCGTCGTGGTGGCGCGTGGCACACCGGTTGACGGGGGCACAACGCGCGGCGCACTCACAACTGGTGCGGACGCGCGCGGCGCACTCACAACCGGCGTGGCTATGCGCGGAGCAGTCGCAATCGGCGCCGCTGCGCGCGGAGTAATCGCGGTAGGCACTGCTGCAGATGCAGTCACACGCGGAGCAGTCGCAATCGGCGCGGCCGCGCGCGACAACGGAACAGCCGCAGGTACAGGCAACGCCGCCGATCCCGATGGCGGCAGTGAATCAGATGGCGCTGATGTCGCAGGAGTTGGACGAACCACAACTTCCGCATCACCATCAACGCGTACACCGCTATCACCACGATAAATCGCTACGCGACGCAACGAGTCCAGTAATGATAGTTGCGCAAGCTTCGATTGCATTGCACGAACAGAATCAGCAATCAACGAATCGCCAGCGAGCGCGATGCTCTTCTGCGTCGCTTCGGCCGTTGATGCGCTGATCCAAGCGCCCGTCACGCCCGCTGCAGCTCGTGGCGGCAATAACACTGCCGCGGCACTTGCCTGATCAGGCGACACAATCGGTCGCAGCAAATAGGTGCGCGCCCAACCTTCAACGGTCTTCGTTTCGCGCAGCACAACGCCAATCGGAATGCCACGCGGAAAGACGTTGCCCAATCCAGAACTCACGATCTGCGTGCCGGGCTTCAAGACATCACGAAACGGCACGCCTCGCATCTCCAACAAAAAGCGATCGGCGCCGCTGCCGAGATGTGCGGCGACGATACCGAACGCAACGCCATCAGCCGTTGTCGCACTTGCGCGAAAATCAGGATGCGTCCACAAAATTGCGGTGCTCGAACTGGCATCGACAGTCGTCACCATGCCGATCAATCCTTCCGGTACAACCAGCGGAGAGAACGGTCGAACTCCCGCCGCCGCGCCAGCCGCGAGCAGCACCGTGTGTTCGTCAGCTCCACGTGGCGGATGCACAATCTCTGTCGCAACAAAACCCCACTGCAGACGCTGCCCGAGACCAAGGATCGCGCGCAGTCTTTCGTTCTCCGCGCGCAGCGGATCCGCAGTCTGCGCTCCGAGCGCAAGACTGTCGACTTGCGTCGCCAAGCGGCCGTGATCCGTGATCGCCAATCGGCCTCGCTGCGCCCATGCCTGCGCGGAGACCAATGGTGCCGCGACACTGGAGCGCAATGCGCCCTGTAAGCGTCCTCGCACCGTGTTGGGCAACAGTAACGCGCCGAGTGCTACAACCAGCGCCGCACCGAGCAGCGCGAGATCCGTGCGGGTTCCCGTGCGAGTCGTACGACGCATAAATGCCTCAGGAGCTCAGGACAGAACGATACTTCTCTTCGTCATCAAGGATTCGACCACAACCACGCACGACACATGTCAGCGGATCTTCGTCCACATGGATGGGCAAATTTGTTTCTTGACTGAGCAACAAATCCAAT
>JANNWU010000529.1:0-3704 GCA_031408755.1 Gemmatimonadaceae bacterium
GTAGAGAACCGCAGGCAGCGGCGGGAATGATGCTAGAGTTGATGACGTGGTATGGGCAGGGAAAGATCAAGCCGAGTATTCAGCGCACGTATCCGATGAGCGAACTGAAAGCGGCGTTTGCACAAATGGCGTCGCGAGATGTGCGCGGTAAGCTCGTGTTGGTGAATACTTAATCGGCGTCTGTTGGGCGCTCGGTGAGTGCGCGATACTCAGCTGGCGTATCAATATCCTGGAGTGCCTCAAGCGGCCAATCGTGCATCTGCGCTTCGTGTTGATGCGCTTTCACGACGGCCTTTCCGCACCCTTCGCCCTGCCACGCCAGTAACTCGTTCCAAAGCACGCGTCTGAAGAGCAGCGGTGGTGCGAGCACATCGCCATACCGCGACACGTGAAGCGGCGCAGTGTCTGCATTCGCCGCAACGGAGAGTGTGCGCAGCATGTGAGTCGTGACGTGCACCATATCAGCGAGCATAAGTAGCGCGCCGTCAGTGTCAGCGCCAAGCGCATTCAGTCCGGCGTGGAGCGATCCGCTGGTGGGACCGGTGAAGTCTGTGTTGAGGGCAAAGGTGCACGGCAAATCGTGCAGCGAGGCGCGCACGCGGTCAGGCTCATTGCCAAGCACGACGACTATCGGCGTGAAGCCGGCGTCGTGCGCGCGCTGCACCGCACGGCGAATCATCGGCACACCGTCAACATCCAGTAACAGCTTGTTCTGCCCCATTCGCGTGGATGCGCCAGCGGCGAGAATTACAGCCGCAAACCGATTCGTGTTATGCATCCATCTGATGAATAGCCACTCGGCGATCACGCAGCGAGCGCGGTTGCCTGCCGGATTCCACGGCCAAAATCTCAGCCAGTATCGCCAGCGCGACTTGTTCCGCGCCATCAGTTCCTATATCGAGACCTACGGGTCCATATATACGATCACGATTTAACGGCGCCTCGGCTTCCAGTTGCACGAGCATGCGCTCGGTGCGGGCGCGAGGCCCAAGCATGCCGATGTAGCGAATGTTGGTGCGGAGCATTGCGCGAAGATAGGCGAGATCGTCGGCAAAGCTGTGCGTCATCATCACGGCGTAAGCACCGCCTTCAATGCGTATCGCTTCATGCACATGCTCGGCATCACTCACCACCAGGTCCACGCCAAACGGAAACCGGTCTCGCGTGAGCAATGCTTTGCGGCGGTCGACAACGACCACGCGGAACCCAACCTCAAGCGCCATCCGTGCCAACACGCGCGCGTCGTCGCTGGCGCTGGCGATAATCAATTGCGGCGGCGGCCAGACCGCGTCGATGAACACGCGCACACCATTCACGGTCTCAATGCGTGATGCGCTGTGATCCACCCAGTTGGCGCGAGCAGCTGTCAGAATGCTCGCGTCTACCGCCGCATCGCCGAGCGTACCTGAGGTCACGTGCTGCGTTACGATCATCCGCCCTGGATCGATCGCCGTGCCTGCACGGTCAATTCGCGTGATGGCCACGTAACGAACCTGTTCGGCGATGGCTCCCAACTCTTGCGCGCAGTCAAAATCAGCGCGTGCGATAAGTATCTCTACTTCTCCATCGCAGCCGATCCCCATATCCCACGCCGCCACTTCATCCGATCCACCGCGATACGTGCGTAATTCAGAGATGCCGCTCGCAATGACACGCTGCGCCACTTCGCGCACATCGGCCTCAAGGCAACCGCCACTCACGTTCCCGATGCTCGTCTCGTCGTCGCAGACGAGCATCTTTGCGCCTTCATGTCGGTAGGCGGAGCCGCTCGTTCGAACAACAGTTGCAAGGGCGGTGCGCCGAGTGGTTCCGCGAAGGGCTTCGAGCGCGCGCAGCACCTGCATCGTCTCATTCCACTGCTTCATACCGTTGCGTTACACCCAGCTCAGATTGTGCTTCGACAGCGGTAAAGATCTGATTCGTTTGCCCGTCGCGGCAAAAATTGCACCGCAGAGAGCCGGAATAACTGGCGGCAGTGCTGGTTCGCCCATACCCGTTGGTGCGTTGTCGGAGAGATGGAAATGCACATCGACAGCCGGTGCTTGCGACATCCGGATGAGCGGAAAGTTGTTGAAGTTGGATTGCTTGGCACGACCGCGCTCGATTGTAATTTCTTGCGCCATCGCTTCGCTAATGCCATCCAACACGGATCCTTCTACCTGATTCAACGCGCCTGAAGGATTGATGATGTGGCTGCCCACGTCGCCCACCACCCACACCTTTTTCACGGCCAGTTGACCAGCTTTGGAGACCGCGACTTCCACAACTTCAGCGAAGTAACCGCGATGGCTGAAGTGAAACGCGATGCCCATGCCAGTGCCTTTCGCCATGCGACGAGTGCCCCAGCCGGAGCGCGTCGCAACGAGTTGCAACACATCACGCATGCGTGACGCAACCATGCTACCGCGCGGCGTCTCGGTGGGCATTTGCGCGAGCATGTCCAGTCGGAATTTTAACGGATCGGTCTTGCCAGCGTGTGCGAGTTCGTCGATAAACGACTGCACGACAAATGAGATCGCGTTGCTGCCCGGTGCACGCAAGTATCCCGTTGGCACGCCGAATGGAATGAGCGAGCTCCCAAGCGAATAGTTCGCGACGCTGGCTGCGGGGAATTCAGTCGCACCCATATCGGCACCGGCGGCAACGGTGGTACCGGTACCGAATGTGACGAAGTGATTCCTCCACGCTGTGAGCTTCCCGGTCGCATCCACCGCGCCGCTCAACTTGTGAAAACCCGCCGAGCGATAGAAGTCGTGCTGCATATCGTCTTCGCGAGTCCAGAGCAGTTTAACTGGTGCGCCAGCGGTTTTAGCGATCCACGCCGCCTCGGCCATGAAATCGTTGAACAAGCGGCGCCCAAATCCTCCACCACTGCGCGTGATGTGAATCGCAATTGTCGCATCGGGAATGCCGAGTGTTTTTGCCACCAACTGTCGGCCAGATTCCGGGTTTTGTGTAGGCGCCCAGATCTCCACACCTGCATCGGTTACACGCGCTGTACAGTTCTGCGGTTCGAGCGTTGCGTGCGCGAGAAATGGATACTCGTACGTCGCTTCCACTGTTTCGGCGGCGGCGGTCATCGCTGCTGCCACATCACCATCGGCGCGCACTGATCGTTGCGGCGTCCGCGCGAAATACTCCGCCGCTTTTGCAGCGTAGCTCACGCTACTCTCGGCTGCGGTCGCGCCTTCGTCCCACGTTACGCGCAATTTTTGCCGTGCGGATTTCGCGGCCCACCATGTATCAGCTACAATCGCAACGCCGCTCACCAGTCCTGTCAGGTCAGCGCCGCCGGCAACAATGAACGCGTGCTTGACTCCGGGTTGTGCCTTGATCTCGTCGAGATTCGCGCTGACAGCTTTGCCGCCAAACACCGCGCACTTTTCGAACGTGGCGTACAGCATGCCCGGCATCGTGACATCAATCCCGAACAACGGCTTGCCGGTTACCACTTTGTCGTTATCTACGCCGCCGATCGATTTACCGATGATGCGGAATTCAGACGGCTTCTTCAGCACGACAGTCGCCAGATTCGGCGCAGTCAGTGTCGCGGCGATAGCCGTCAAACTGCCGTATGTCGCTTGACGGTTTGAACCACGATGGTGCACGACGCCAGGTGATGTTGTGCACTCAGCAACAGGCACGCTCCACTGTTGCGCAGCGGCAGCAATCATCATCTGACGGCCAGCAGCACCAGCGCGCCG
>JANNWU010000530.1:0-7544 GCA_031408755.1 Gemmatimonadaceae bacterium
GTGCCACCGTAGACATTCTCGCCCACGATGATGTGATCGCCGGACTTGAAAAGCATCATGATGCTGGTGAGACAGCCCATGCCGCTGCCAAACGCGAAGCCGTGCGTGGCACCCTCAAGGGCCGCGACATTCCGTTCCAGCGCTTCACGGGTCGGATTCTTTCCCCGAGCGTACTCATAACCGCGATGCACGCCAAATTCCTCATGCACGTAAGTGCTGGTGAGATAGAGCGGCGTCATGATCGCGCCACTGACGGGGTCAGGGCGTTGACCAGCGTGAATCGCGCGCGTGGACGGTCCGTCGCGCAGGTCGGTATCGAAGATCCGGGTCATGTCAGTCTGGAAAGTGTTCTGAGGAATCGTAATGCGCGCGCCATCGACACGCACGACGGCCCGTGGGACGCGGCATGACCACGGCAGTGGCGTTGGAGTTCTCTGAGTCAGCTGGGCTCGATCCGTTTGAGACGGTGACGATCCCGCGCTGTTTGGTAGTTGATGACGAGCCGCGGCTCCGTCAAATCCTGGTGCGTGTAATGCGCGCAGACGGATTCATCGTAGATGAAGCAAGCAACGGTTTTGAGGCAATCGCGCGCATGGAGTTACATCCGGCAACGTTGATTCTGACCGATATCGAAATGCCCAAGATGGACGGCTTCGAACTGCTCCGTGAACTCCGCGCGCGGTGGCCGGACGCGGCGGTCATGATGGTCAGCGGCAACGGCGATGTGCAGACCGCCGTGAGTTGTTTGTCGGTGGGTGCGCTCGATTATCTGACCAAACCATTCCATTTGGAAGAAGTGCGTGCGCGCATTACGTCGGTGTTGGAACGTCGCCGACTTGAACTTGAGAATCGCGAATACCAGACGCGGCTCGAGCAGAAAGTACAAGCACAAGCGCGTCGCATTGAGCAGCAGTTTCTGGGCGGCGTGCAAGCGTTGGCAGAAGCGCTGGAAGCGAAAGATCCCTACACACATGGACACAGTGTGCGTGTGAGCCAATACGCCACGGCAATCGCGCGGCAACTGAACCTGCATGCAAGCGTGGTGCGCGCGGTCACACTCGGTGCGCGACTACACGACATCGGCAAAATTGGCGTGCGCGAAGCGATTCTGACCAAGCCCGCCCGCCTGTCGCCAGATGAATACTCGCACGTCATGACGCATCCCATCGTGGGGTGGCGCATTCTCTCGGCGATGGTCGTTGATCAGCCGGAGATTCTGAACATTGTGCGGCACCATCACGAACGGATTGACGGTGCCGGTTTGCCGGATGGGTTGATGGGTCTCGATATCCCTTTGGAAGCGCGAATTGTTGCTGTCGCCGACAGTTTTGATGCGATGACGAGTGGGCGTCGGTATCGTGATGATGGCGGAAAAGTGCTCACGGAAGCGCTGGCCGAATTACGACGCTGCGCCGGCACGCAGTTCGACGCCGAATGTGTCGCAGCGTTCATGCGCGCGATCGAGCTAGGTGAAGTCGTACTGTCATCGCGCACCGACGCGGCCGCGTAAGTACAAGTCACGAGACAATCGCAATTTGAGTCGGTTGCTTGTACGGCGGCACGCGCGATTCGCATCAATGCCTGACAGTCGCTTCGCTTACGACACCTTACGCCGTTACCGCGACTTGCAACCGTCTATGCATCGCGACGCCGCCACACGCCGCTGTCAGCGGTTGCTTGTACGTATGACGTAAAGCTCCGCGGTTCGCGACCAAGCGCGCGCTCAACCCCGTCTCCGGTTGCGCGATTGCGCCCGTCCATTACCTCGGTGAATAGGTACATCATCAGCTCCACTTCAACCGGCGACACACCAGGCGCGATCAGCGCGTCGCGGTACGCCGACGGTGGAACCTCTTCATACGTGATCGCGCGATTCGTGGCGCGAGCAATCTCCGCAACAGCTTCCTCAAGCGTAAGCGCGTTTGGTCCGGTGATCTCGTACAGTTGACAGGCATGCCGCGAGTCGGTGAAGGCCGCGACCGCAATCTCTGCGATGTCCTCGACATCAACGAACGGCTCCGGAGCGGTGTCGGCAGGCAACGCGACCGTGCCCGAAAGAATGGGCTCCAGAAACACGCTCTCGCTGAAGTTCTGTGCGAACCAACTGCAGCGCAAAATTGTCCAGTCAAAACTCGCCGCTTTCAGCGCATCCTCGACCTCTTCGGCTGCATGCTCGCCGCGGCCCGACAAGAGAACGACCTTCCGTACACCCGCCTGCTCCGCAACACGAAAGAACGCGGCGACGGTATCAACGGCGCCGGGGACGGCGAGGTCTGGCTGAAAGCTGACGTACACTGAATCGATCCCCGCGACTGCCGCGGTCCAAGTTGCTGGATCGTTCCACTCGAACGGGGGCGTGGCGCGGCGCGACCCTAGTCGCACCGCCCTGCCCGCATTGATGAGCCGCTCCGCAACTCGTCGGCCAGTCTTTCCTGTCGCGCCAAGCACCAGTGTCACACCGTCTGAAGCTGCCTGAATTGCCATTATGCACCCGCCCGATTAAATGTGAGGAAGTATCACTATTGAAAGTGATACTTCCTCACATTCCACCTGTCAAGCATTGTGGGCAATAGCGACAGTCTCACGCCAGCCTCTCCTGAAGGGTCGTCCGAGCCCCGCAAAACACCGGTGCAGCAGCGCAGTCGGGCGCGGGTTGAGAGGATTCTCGCGACGGCGTCTGCGCTGATCGCTCGTGATGGAAGCGACCGCCTCACGATGAGCGAGCTCGCGGCTGGCGCTGGCGTCTCCATCGGATCGCTCTACCAATACTTCCCGGAGAAGAGCGCGATCATTCGTGTCTTAGCCGATCGGTATCACGCCGCGAGCAGGCAATGCATTCAGTCAGCACTTTCCGGCGTTCATGACATTGACGCGTTGCAGGGCGCATTCGCCGAACTATTTCAGACGTACTTCCGCATCATCCGCGCAGAACCAGTCATGCGCGACATCTGGTCAGGCACACAGACCGACAAGCATTTGATGGAACGTGAGCTTGCCGAGAGTCGAGCCTGCAGCACAATGCTCGCTGACGCGATCGCTCGTGCGCGGCCTGCGCTCAGCGCTGCGACTCTGGCGACACCGTGCTTCTTGATTTGGCAGCTCGGTGAGTCAGCAATCCGACTCGCAATCTCACTCGACGCGCTCGAAGCGGATCAAGTCGTTGCGTCGTACATTCGCATGTCATGGCGCGAGATAGCTTCGTGGTAGTGTTGTTGCTCGGTGGAACACTGTTGCAGACAGAAAGTCAGCTCACGTCACGATGTTCACCCGACTCGGCAGCTTGTACGTCGATAATCGCTCTTCGCACCAGCGCTTCACATCGTCTTCGCTGACGGCGCCGTGCACCGTCACCGCGACCTCGTTCTCTTTGCTCGGCTCAGGTTCGGCGCGTACTTCAACTTGCGTCACGCCGGGCATTTCGCCAATCACACGAATTAGTTCTGCCGGATACACGTTGAATCCGTTGCGCGTGAACATTGGCTTGATCAGACCTTCAAACGTCACGTAGCCGTCGGGATCCGCGCGACCGCGATCACCGGTGTGTAACCACCCATCAACCTGCTGCAATCCGTGCGCGCCATTGGTGATATAGCCGGGGCTGACCAACGCGCCGCGCACACAAATTTCTCCACTGCTTCCTGTCTTCAATTCGACATTCGTGAGTGGATCGCGCACCGTGACTTCAGTATCAGGGTACGCCACACCGAGCGTACCAACTCGGTTTGGCAGATCAACGCGATTGAACAGACAGACGGGTGACGTTTCAGTGAGTCCGTACCCTTGCCGGAGCGCGCAGCCCGTCGCCGTTTCCCATTTCCGTTGCACCCACACCGGAAGTTCGGCGCCACCACAAATGCAGACGCGCAGCGCCGGCGCATCGATTATTCCACCGCGTCGTTCAATCGCCGCCAGCATCGCGATGAATACCGCCGGTACACCAATAAACACTGTCACTTCGCCATCAACCAACTGCTCCACCGCTTTCATTGGATTGAAGCGCGGCATCGTGGTCACGCGTGCACCAATTAGAAGTGGCGCGGTCAACGTGACCGTCATGCCAAAGAGATGACTGTACGGCAGCACTGCAAAGCAGTGATCTGCAGCGGTGAGTTGTGCTGCAGTGATCGTGGCGCGCGCGTTCGAGATCAGATTGTGGTGCGTCAGAATCGCACCCAGCGCTCGACCTTCCATTGCTGATGTGTAGACGATTGCCGCTTCGTCATCGCTGCCGTCGGCGTCCATATCGCCTTCAAGCTCGATCCCGACGTGTGCGCCTAGATCGATCACCGTGTCGACGCCGTCGAATTGCACCGTAGCGTGGGCCGGCGCTAAGTCGAGCAGCACGCGCGGCATTGTCGGCGGGAGCTTGTCCGCCAGCGCGCTGATCGTGAAAACCGCGCCCACATCGGCGTCAGTCAGCTGATAGGCGATCTCGGGGGCTGCCGCGAGTGGGTTGAGCAACACTGCTCCACGTCCGTCGCTCGCGGAGAGGCCGATCAAAAAGTGCGGGCTCGTTGGTAGCAACAGCGCTGCGCGTTTTCCGTAGAGCGCACGCGCTAGTGGAGCGCTTCGACGAAGGAGGGTCACGCCGGCAGCCACCAACGCCGCCGCCGAAATGCCGTCGACAACGCCGCCGTTCGCCGCCACTGCGAGCGGGATGTAGCGCAATGGATTGCTCATGGGTCCAGTTCTGACGAAATTTCGGATCTGTCTGATGTACCGGTCGGCGGAGAACCTAGCTCTGCGGCGTGACCTGCTACAACTGACGCGCGTCTTAAAAGGCGCCACCCTTGTATCGAGGCGGCGCCTTTGCTGTACCTGCAGCGCACCATGGCTGAATCGCACTGTTCTTGCACTCTGATCGATCGACGACGACGACGAGCGACGGCTCGGCACGACGCTTTCTCCACCCACGCGCTCTATGACCGATTTTGAAGGTTTGATGGTTTCCGTTTCCGGCGTACGCGGCCGAGTGGGCGCTGGGCTTACACCAGAGGTGGTTGCGACCTACGCCGCGGGATTCGGTGCGTGGTCGATTGGCCTGAAGCCTGGTCGGCCCATTGTTGTCGGGCGAGACAGTCGGGTCTCGGGTCCGCTCTTCCATCGCGTGGTGCTCTCGGCGCTGGAGTCGGTGGGCTGCGACGTGATCGATATCGGCGTCGTGCCAACGCCTACTGTTCAGCTCGCCGTTGAGCACCATCACGCCGCTGGTGGCCTGGCGATTACGGCCAGCCATAATCCGGTTGAGTGGAACGCTCTGAAGTTCATCGGATCGTCGGGTCTTTTTCTCGACCAGACCGACAGCCTGAGCTTTCGCGCCGCCACGGATGCCGGATTCGCTCGGGCCAGTTGGGATCGCTTGGGGCACACGACGGAAGATGCTGGGGCCGTCAAACGACATCTGGATCTTATTCTCGCTTTACCCTACGTAAACCGAGCTCAACTGCGAGATCGGAAGCTGAAAGTCGCGCTCGATTGCGTGCGCGGTGCAGGTGCACCGATCATGCTTGCGCTATTGGAAGAGCTTGGTTGCGAGGTCGTGGCCATTCACACCGAGGCTGACGGCCGCTTTCCGCACGCACCAGAGCCAATTGCCGAAAACCTTGGGGACCTGATCGCTCTCGTCCGGAAGACCGGCGCTGATATCGGGCTTGCGGTAGACCCGGATGTCGACCGTCTCGCGATTGTTGATGAGCTCGGCAATCCACTCGGCGAGGATTATACGCTTGCCTTTGCAACGGCGCTCGTGCTGCGTTCAAATCCTGGTGTGGTTGTGACGAACCTGTCCACTAGCCGAGTAGTAGAGGATGCAGCCATTGCGGCCGGACAACGCTGCGTGCTTGCTCCGGTTGGCGAGGCGAACGTTGCCGCCGTAATGAAAGCGGAGCGCGCCGTCATTGGTGGGGAAGGGAACGGCGGTGTGATTTTGCCCGAGCTGCACGTGGGTCGGGACGCGCCCGTGGGTTCCGCTTTGGTGTTGCAGTTGCTTGTGGAGACGGGCATGACGCCATCGGAGCTTAAGTCGTCATCACCGCGGTATGAGATTGTGAAGGACAAGCTGGATCGTCCCGATGCGCCGTTAGGCGATGTGTATGCGGCCCTGCGGTCGGCGTTTGCCGACGCGAGTGTCGATACGCAGGATGGACTTCGGTTGTCATGGCCAGATCGATGGGTGCACGTGCGTCCATCGGGCACAGAGCCAATTGTGCGCGTAATTGCGGAAGCGCCAACACGCGCTGAAGCAGAGTTGTTGGTGTCGCAGTCGCGCGAGCCCTTGGATGCACTTGTGCGCGCATCTGCGCGCTAAGTGGCAGGTGTGTAGTCAACTAGCAAAGGACTGACCGATATGTGCGGAATTGTGGGATACGTTGGCAACAAGGAATCGACACCGTTGCTGCTGGAAGGGCTGCGCAGACTTGAGTATCGCGGCTACGACTCGGCTGGTGTCGCGGTCATGAACGGCGGTGGCGTGGAGATGCGTCGCGCTGCGGGCAAAATTGTGCGACTCGAAAAAGCGATTGCGGCGAATCCAACGCATGGCACGGTTGGCATTGCGCACACGCGATGGGCGACACACGGCCCACCAACGGAACGCAACGCGCATCCGCACATGGATGAAGCGCAGACGATTGCCGTTGTGCACAACGGCATCATTGAGAATTCGTCGTCCCTGAAAAAGTCGCTCGAAGCGCGTGGGCACGTGTTTAGTTCTGACACAGACACGGAAGTGTTGTCGCATCTGATCGAAGAGCTGTTTGAAGGCAGCCTGGAAGATGCGGTGGTGCAGGCATTGCAGCGCGTGGAAGGGACGTACGGTATTGCGGTAATTTCCAGTCGCGACAAGGACAAGATCGTGGCCGCGCGGAAGGGCAGCCCGCTGCTCATTGGCGTTGGCAAGGATGAATGGTTTGTGGCCAGCGATGTGTCGGCGATTCTGGCGCATACGCGTGATGTGGTCTACCTGGAAGACGGCGACGTTGCGGTGCTCACGCGTACAGGCTTTCGCGTGATCGATCACTCGCAGACCGCTGTCGCAAAGGTGATCAGCAAGATCGATTGGGATATCGATCAGATTGAGCGCGGCGGATATGCGCACTTCATGCTGAAAGAAATCTTTGAGCAGCCCATCACCGTTGAGAACACGATGCGTGGCCGAATGCTGCAGGAAGAGGGCACGGCGAAGCTGGGCGGTCTGAACATCACCGATGAACAGCTGCTGAAGATTGATAACATCATCATCACCGCCTGTGGCACGTCGTGGCATTCGGCGCTGATCGGTGAGCAGCTCTTGGAAGAGTTTGCGCGCATTCCGGTGGAAGTTGAGTACGCGTCAGAATTCCGCTACAAGAATCCGATCGTCAACGAGCGCACGCTGTGTATCGTCATCTCGCAGTCTGGTGAGACCGCCGATACGCTGGCCGCATTGCGTGAAGCGAAGTCTCGCGGTGCGCACACGCTCGGCTTGGTCAACGTGGTCGGATCGACGATCGCACGCGAAGCGGATGGCGGTATTTACTTGCACGCCGGTCCGGAAATTGGTGTGG
>JANNWU010000531.1:0-1922 GCA_031408755.1 Gemmatimonadaceae bacterium
TCGTTAAGCCCGACAGCGCCGATGGTACTCCGGCCGCGAGGTCGCGGGAGAGTAGGCCGTCGCCGGCACTTTTTGCAGAACCCCTGATCACAACCGTGGTCAGGGGTTTTGTGCGTTCGCAGGATAGGCGCGCACCCCCTTGCAACTCGAGACACGAACACGAATACTCAAAATCATGAGAGCAAACCGACAAGTTCTATACGCGATCGCCATCGTGCTCTGGAGCGCGCCCATCGCTAGCAGCGCACAAAGCGCGCAGAGCATTTCGCTCAGCGATCCGGACATTGCCACGCTATATCCCATCGCACAGAAAATCCGCGTGATGTCGGAAATCTGTCTCGCCGACTTTCCCGCTCAAGCAGCCAACGTGACGGCAGCTACCACGGCTTGGAATGATCGGCATGCTCGCGCGCAACTCGATTCGCTGATCGAGCGCACCGCGAAACGGCGTGCGTCAATGGGACGCAGCATGATTCGGATGATGGGCGCGGCGCTCTTTGGCGGTGATGCCGTGGCGGGATGCGGAAACTTCGCAGCGCTGATCGGTTCGGCTGAAAACGATCTGGGTGTGAGTAATCCCACTGCGTTGCGCGCTGCTCGCGCGAAGCTCGGTGCACCTGTGTCGCCTGCAAACGAAGTTGCAGCCGAGAACCCGGCGAGCAGCGGCGGAACGCAAAACAGTACCACGCAAACCAGTACGCCGAGCGGCAGCGCAGCCGCAACACCTGATCGTGCGCGTGCAGCCACTCCCGCTGAAATCATGCGCGCACGAACGCGGACGGGTGGCGCGGTCGCGGGGGAAACCGCGGTTCCCGATCGTGTGCCGGTCGAAGCTTCTGTGCCAACCAGCTTGGCTCAGTTACTGCCGCCCGCGGGCTGGTCGAAAACGATGAGCGCCGACGGTGGAACGATGTTCACCGTTGCGAAAGGCGATACTGGCAATGCAACGATCGCGATCAGTACGCCGCTACCACTGAATGGGCGCACAGTTGACGTCGCGCTCAAGGCGTGGCTGCTCGCGCAAGTATCTCGAACGCTGGAAATGCGCCCGGAGTTAACTGTTGATGTTGGACGAACGGTGCGAGGTCGGCGCGCGGTGTGGATTGACGAAACGCCGGATTTCCACAACTCGCGCGACGGAATGCGCGTTGTTGCGATTGGTGTTCCCTATGGAAGTAACTCGTTTACACCTGTACTTCTGATCACAGCCGATGATCAGTATCAGTACTTTCGCGTCAAACAATTTGGTGCATGGTTTGCAAGCACATCGCTGCCCGGTGATACAGGTCCACGCTGGTCACCGCTCACGCCAACCCGACCGGGTCCGTTCCAAGGTCTCTGGTTTGGAACGCAGTTGCAGAACCGGATCAATTTGTATGGCGGTATGGACCTTATCGCCCAGCGTACGTACATCGTCATGTACCGCAACGGATTTGCGTATCAGCAACTCCCCGATGCGGGGCAGATTGACAAGTTAAATGCGCAGCTACTTTGCGCCGAAGATTTAAGCGATTGTGGTACGTATCGAGTTGAGCCATCCCGAATCATCTTCGACTGGTACAATCAATTCGGCTTAGTCACGAGTGATACGTCCGACTTTGATGTGCCGCGCGTAGATCCCGTCGGATTCAGTTTCAATGGAACGCGATTGGAAAAGGTGGCGCCTGTTTCGGCCGAGCGATTGAGTGGCGAATTCACCTCAATCGAAGGTACATCCTCGGGGCCGAACGGCAGTCTGGCACGTAGCCGCTCGATCACTTTCTTCGCAGATGGGCGATACGAAGCGACACGATCCGTTGGTTTCACGTCAACACCCGGTGGAATAGGTGGCGATGGCGGTGGCGTTATCGGCTACGTCAACGGTGGCCCAAATAGCGGCACATACGACATCCGCGGTTACACGCTCACGATGCGACCCAGTC
>JANNWU010000532.1:0-10134 GCA_031408755.1 Gemmatimonadaceae bacterium
AGAATTGACCCAAAGGCCAGTCCGCCGTGGACCCCTAAGAAGGTCGCAAATGAGCAATCGACGCGAGCCAGCTCCATCGTCAGGATGCCCTCAGCCACCGAATCATGACGAACCGATCCGTCGGCAGCGACAGGGAAAATGGACGCCAGCAGATCGAGCGATGCGAACTCAGGAATCAGGTGGTAAGGAAACTCCGCTCGCTCCCAATAATCGTTCGCGATTGGATCTACTTCCCGATCCATGAATTCGCGGGTGCGCAGGCGAGCGGACTCGAGCTCTGGTGGCAGGTCGCGCAGTAAGCGCAGAAAATCGATATCGATTTCTGGTGCGGCCGGCGCGACGCCTTTCGCTTTGGTCAGCGATCGTTTCGCACGCGCTAGTGCCGGACCGTCGAGCTGCAGTAGCTGTTCGACCAGACTCGCCAATTCGGGGCGGTCACTGAGCTGGGCAACGACTGCAGCGACGCGCGGATCGATCGGCGTCGGCGTGAACACTTCACTGTGCGACAAAATCTCAGAAGCCATACGCTGCGTCTCCGCGCGAAGCGGAAGTCTCACGGATAAATGGAAAACAACAATTAGGTCGCACTGCTCGGCAAAAGACGTTCGCTGCGGCGCCCCGTCACGCTGCGCCGAAACTACAGCATCGGCTGCGCACACGTTGAACCACATCAACACAACGACGTTCCATTCCGTGCGCTGTCAGTCTCAGCGGCAAGCTTGACCATGCGCGAAGCGGCATAAGTTGCCGGTTCAGTGCGCTCTGCCGATTTGCTTCAGCAGTTTTTCAGCAGACTGAGTTCGCTGCCAAGTGGCATAAGTTACTGCGGCAGAACGACTTAACTTCACTTCACGACGCCGGCGCGTGATCCGTGCTCATCTGGCACCAGCCGTGCTTTTCCATGTTCCCGACAGGTGACTCCTCTCTCCGGGCTCCACATGGCGATGTTCAACTTCATCAACCGCGTCTCCTCCGCCGCTTCGATCAAAGAAGCGATGGACCAGAGTGCGGTCCGGCATCGACAGATTGCCGATCGCGTGGCCAATGCGACGCAGGTGAACAGAGATGGCTTCGCATTGCCGCTTGGTGGCACGGCGGCAGCGGCGGTCTCGGGTGAAAACGGGCCGGTAGACACCGAGCAAGAGATGGCCGCGCTGGCCAACGAGCAGATGTACTTCGAGACAGCGGCAACGCGACTCAAGTCCACCTACGACTCGATCCGCCGCGCGCTGCAGGACAAGTAACGCGCATGCTCAAACTTCCTGGACTGTTGCCGTTCGTAGGCGGACCTGCGATTCGACCCATGTTTCGCGCGCTTGGTATCGCCGCGAGCGGCATGTCGGCGCAACGCACACGAATTGAAGTTGCAGCGAGCAATCTCGCGAATGCTGATGTGACGCGCGGCGCAGATGGTAAAGCGTACAATCGCCGCATCGTACAACTGCGCACCGCGACACGCGATGAACGCGACGCGAGTTTCCGGTTTCCGAATCAGCTGCCGTTCACTGTTGCACCATTCGGCACATCACAGTTTCATGTGCCCGCGGGTGCTGCATCGTCGATGCCAGTGGAGCAAGACGATGCGAGCTACGGCGTAACGGTAGAGAGCATTCAGGAAGACACGTCGGCGGGCGCGCGCGTGCACATGCCCGGACATCCCGATGCAGATGCTGAAGGCTACGTGACGTTGTCGAATGTGAGCCGAACGAATGAACTCATCGATCTGTTAGACGCGCGGCGTGTCTTTGAAGCGAATGCCACCGTCTTCGCGTCAGCAAAGCAGTTGCTGCGCAAATCACTGGAGCTCTAAGCGTGTCCATCTCTTCGCTGACGGCGGCGCTGCCGTCACTTACTGGCGCGCTGCCAGATCTCTTTCGTCGCGCAGACAGTGCACCAGTACGTGCTGATGACGCACCAACCCGTTCGACATTCACTGAGCCTGATGCTGATGGTGCACGCGCGCAGCACACGCGTGCCACCGATGAAATGGAGCGCACGTTGGCACGCAGAGCCGCACTTGGTCCACTCACGTATGGTCGTCGGAGTGCGGTCGTCAATGCCTCTGTTGATGCGCCAGTTGCCACGCCAGTTGCGATGCGCGGCGCCTATCTCGATGTTCGCGGGTAGCGCACGATGACACTCGATCGATTTGGCGCGTTTGCGCAGCGCGTCGCGGAGTTTGGGTTACCGGGTGAGGGTACGCGTACTGTACCAGTCTTCCCGGAACCAACCAACGGCAATGCATTCGGTGATGTGCTGACGCGCGCCGTGAACGAAGTCAGCGCTGCACAGGATATGAGCGGAGAAACAACGCGACGCTTTCTGAACGGTGAGCAGGTTGAGCTGCATCAGGTGATGTCTGCCGCAAGCGAAGCGGGTATCGCGCTCGAGACGTTGATCGAGTTGCGCAACAAGGTGCTTGATGCATATCGGACCGTCATCTCGATGCAGAGCTGATGAATATTCCTCCCGCGCTTCTGCAACTACTTGATCGCGTTGGTGGCGCGCAGCGTGCGGCCATCGCCGGCACTGGTGTGGTTGCATTGCTCGCAATTTTTGGCCTCGCGCGTTGGGCGACGAAGCCCGATTTGGTACCGGCATTTACCGGCGTACCAATCGAGAATGTTTCGAAGATGACTGAGGCGTTGGACGCCGCCGGCGTTGCGTACGAATTGGAACGTGGCGGCACAGATCTGATGGTCGCAAACACCGATCTCGCACGCGCACGCGTTGTACTCGCCTCTGCGGGATTGCCGGCATCGGGTCGCCCAGGGCTTGAGCTGTTCGATCAGCCGAGTTGGGGCATGACCGACTTTGCGCAGAAGATCAACTATCGCCGAGCACTTGAGGGTGAACTTGAACGCACCATCGGCGCAATGAAAGGGATTGAGCGTGCGCAGGTGCACCTCGCAATAAAGGAAACGCAGAGTTTCCGTCGCTCCAGCGATACGCCGGCTGAAGCGAGTGTTGTTGTCAAGCTGCGCAACGGACAGCGGCCGGAAGCCGATGTGGTACGTGGTATTTCGCAGCTCGTGAGCAGCAGCGTCGATAATCTTGATGCGCAGCGTGTGGCCGTGCTGGATGATGGTGGTCGCTTGCTGTCAAAGATGCTCGATCTCAATGATCCCATTTCATTGAGCAACGCGCAGCTAGAACAACAGCGTGCAATGGAAGACCATCTCGCGGAGAAAGCGACGGCGCTCGTTTCGCAGATTGTTGGCAACGGCAACGCATCGGTGACTGTCGCTGCCAACCTTGCCTTTGATCAGATCGAGCGGATGTCGCAGCTGATCGATCCGGAAAAGCAGGCCATGAGCACCGAACAGCGTGCCGAGATTACTCCGGGCACCGATGGCGGCGCTGGTTCTACGAATACCGCGACCAGTTTTGACAATTCGCGTACCGTCGAAACGGTGAAATCCGCTACCGGTGTCGTAAAGCGATTGACCGTGTCGGTGCTGGTGAAAGATCGTGTGGATGCAAAGGGCGTGAGCACAACGCGTCCAAAAGCCGAACTGGATCAGTTGGCAGCGTTGGTGAGTAACGCCGTTGGTATTGACACGGCGCGCGGCGATCAGGTGAAGATCGTCAGCGCAACATTTGAAGGTGTCAGTGCGGTGCCTGGTGAAACCATCGGCGAAAAAGCCATGCGAACCGTGCAGCAGGTACAACGTCCGGCGATGGGATTGATCGGATTCGCAATCGCGGTATTCGTCACGATGATGCTCTTGAAGTCACTGAAGGCGGCGCAGGCTGCAGGCCTGCAAGCGGCGCTCGCGTCGGGCGCAACAGCGCAGTTCAATCGCGCTGGCGACTCGATGCACCGGCTTGCTGATGGTGCGGCGAGCGGCGAGGAAGTGGAGCCTGCAGCACCAATCAGCATGCCCACGAATCCGCTAAAGGACCAAGTCTCAGCCACCGCTGAGAAATATCCCGAAGTCTCAGCAAAAATTCTCCGCACGTGGATGCGCAATGGGTAGCATGACGCGCACCGGTCGCGGTGGGATGTATGAATCAATGAATGGTCGGCAAAAGGCCGCGTTGGTCTGCCTGACACTGGGCGCAGACGCTGCTGCGCGCGTAACGCAGCGCTTGACTGCAGATGAAGTTGACATGCTGTCGTTTGAGATTGCACGAATTGACGACGTTCCACCCGATGTTGTCGATCGCATTCTTGAAGAATGGATTGAAGCGGCGATTGGACTCGGTTCACTCTCCGGTGGTGGCGTCGACTTTGCGCGCGAAGTGCTGGAGAAAGCATTTGGCGCAACGCGTGCGACGTTGATTCTGAATCGTGTGCAAGGTCAGCTCGACGATACGGCGGGACTGACTCGTTTGCGTCGCGCCGATCCTCAGCAACTTGGTAACACGTTGCGCAACGAGCATCCGCAAACCATCGCGCTGGTGCTCGCGCACCTTGATCCGCAGCAGACGGCTGGCATCCTCAAAGAAATTCCTTCCAGCACCGGCGGCGAAGTGGTCTATCGCATGGCGCAGATGGAAAAAGTGCAACCAGAGATGCTGATGCTGATTGAGAAGCACATCGGCTCTGACACTTCGTCGATGATGTCAGAAGGCACGCTCTCTGGTGGTCCAAAGGCAGTGGCAGAAGTGATGAACTTCATCTCTGGCCCGCTTGAGCGAGAGCTGTTGGAAGGCGTCGAGAGTCGCGATCCAGAGCTCTGCGAAGTGATCAAGAATCTGATGTTCGTATTCGAAGACCTGTCGACGCTCGATGATAAAGCGATTCAGCGTGTTCTGCGCGAAGTGGAAGCGAAGAGCTTGGCGTTGGCGCTCAAGGCCGCGAGCCCGGAGCTCAAAGCAAAAATCTTAGGCTGCATGTCACAGCGCGCAGTTGCCGCGTTGCAAGAAGAGATGGAAATGATGGGTCCTGCTCGCATGAAGGATGTAGAAGCGGCGCAGACCGCCTTCGTTTCACAGGTCCGTCGTCTGGAAGAGATGGGCGAAATTGTCATCGGTGGCAAGGGATCGGACGATGTCCTCATTTGAACCACTCTTCGGCGCCACACCACGCTCGCGCCGCACACCATTGGCGACTGCGCGCATTGATCACGCTGATCGGCGCGAGATGTGGATGCCGGTGCGCGTCGAGATTGCGGGCGATCGTAGCAGACGTCACAGCGACACGCTGCGTGAAGACGAACGCACGAGTGAAGAAGCGCGCCATATCGCGATCGCTGCGGCAGAGGCGCAAGCGCGTCAAGATACACTCGACGCTGCGTACTCGGCCGGCTTTGACGAAGGCCGTATGCAAGGCGAATTAGCAGAAGCGGCACGACTTCGGGCAGCGATGACCACTGCAGAGTCAGCACTCGACGATGTGCGCAACGGCGAAGTTCGGTGGCTGGCGAATCTGGAGGAGAATATCGCCGCACTGGCGGTTGGCATCGCGCAACAGATCGTCGCTCGCGAAGTGAGTGTAGCACCCGATGTGGTGGTTGGCTTGGTGCAGCGAGCGATTCAGGAATTCAGTCTCGACCAACCCCTCTCCATTCGCTTGAATCCCGCTGATCTCACAGCGTTGCAATCCATTCAACGTGATGGCAGCGACGCCGTGCTATCACTCACCGCAGGTCGCGATGCACGCTGGACCGCCGACTCGCAGATTGAACCAGGTGGCTGCGTTGTTGAAGGCCGCGAGCGAATCGTTGATGGTCGCGTGGATACCGCACTTGAGCGCTTGTATCGTCGCTTGACGTACACCAATGCCTGAGCTGATCGTCGCACGCGACTTGTCGCGTCGAATCGCTGAGCAACCGCGCTTGCAGACGTTCGGTCGCGTCGCGCGCATTGTTGGGCTGGCAATTGAAGTCAGCGGCCTGGAAATGGGTCTTGGCGAACTGGCGCGTATCACCAACACGCACGATGCGCGCTCCGTGCTCGCAGAAGTGGTTGGATTTCACCAGCACGGCTGCTTGTTGATGCCGCTCGGTGAATTGGATGGCATTGCGCCCGGCGCCAGCGTCGTCGCATTGGGACGCTCATTTGGTGTAGACGTCGGGCCAGGACTGCTTGGTCGCGTGCTCAATGGTCTGGGGCACCCGATCGACGACAAGGGCAAGCTCAATGTCGAAGAACGCGCGCCGCTGTTGGCTGAGCCACCCAATCCGTTGCAGCGCGAAGTCATTGGACGCACCATGGAAACAGGAGTGCGCGCAATCGACGGCTTGCTGACCATTGGCCACGGTCAGCGAATTGGTGTTTTCGCTGGTAGCGGCGTAGGAAAAAGCACATTGCTCGGCATGATTGCGCGTCAGGCACAGGCCGACGTCAACGTCATTGCATTGCTTGGTGAGCGCGGTCGTGAAGTGCGCGAGTTCATTGAACACTCGTTGGGTGAAGAAGGGCTCAAGCGCAGCGTGATCATTGTTGCCACCGGCGATCAGGCTGCACTTGTGCGCGCACGTGGCGCGTTGGTCGCGACGGCGATCGCTGAGTATTTCCGCGATCAGGGGAAGCAGGTGTTGCTGATGGTGGATTCAATCACGCGCGTCGCAATGGCGTGGCGTGAAATTGGTTTAGCCGTGGGTGAGCCACCTACGACGAAGGGATATCCGCCCTCGGTTTTTGCTGCGTTGCCGCGGTTGCTGGAACGCGCTGGCAATTCGCGTGTTGGCGGCATCACGGGCGTGTATTCTGTGCTCGTTGACGGTGACGATTTCAACGAACCGATTGCTGACGCGGCGCGATCTATTCTTGATGGCCACATAGTTCTTACGCGGAAACTCGCCAACGCCGGTCACTTTCCAGCGATCGACATTCTCGACTCTAAGAGTCGTGTGCGTGATCTGCTCATCTGCGATGCACAGAAGAGCGCGGCCAATCTGTTGTTGCAGCTTGAGGCCGCGTGGCGTGACAAAGAAGACCTGATTCTTGTTGGTGCGTATCAAACCGGCAGCGACCGATTGGTGGACGCTGCAATTGCGCTGCGCGATGGAATACTCGCATTTCTGCGTCAGCCGCCTCACGAATCCACACCGAGCGTTGAGGCTGTAAATCGTCTACGCCAGCTGCAGGCGCGTTATGAGCATTTTATGCAGCAACGGAGCGCAGCGTGAGTCGTTTCCGATTTCGTTTGCAGCGAGTGTTGAAGCTGCGTGAGGATGCCGAGCGCGCACGCGCAACCGCGTTGGCTTCTGCACAGGTTGATGCAAACGACGCACGCGACACACGCGACCAGGTGGCCGATACGCGCGCAGCCGGTCAGCGCACGTTGCACGACGCGAGTTCTAGTGGTAGCACCGTTGGTACGCTGCAGCAGATGCAATTCGTGCTTGGCGCGATTGACGCTCGTTTGAGTATCGCGGAAAGTGGAGTAGTCACAGCGGAGAGTCTCGTGCGACACGCGCAAGACGGACTACGCAGTGCATTTCAAGCAAAGCACGCCGTCGATATGCTGCGCACCAAACAGGAGCTCGCGCATGAAAACGCAGCGCGACAGTTGGACCAGTTGCAGATGAATGAAATCGCGCTGACGCGATTCCATAACGCCGAAAAGTCGGCATCCGATTCGGAGCGTTCCACCAATGGGTAAGATGATCATTCCACTCATCATTGGCTTGCTGATGGGCGTGTGCGGCGGCGGATTCTTCGCAGTGCAGCAAGCGTCTGCCGCGCATGCAGCGGCCGTGAATGTGGCGAAGAAGCAGGGAGTGACGCCAGCGTCAACCGATTCTGCGCACTCTGATGCAGGTCATGCATCAAGTGCAGATAGCACCGAGCACCCAGATGCGACACACGACACTGCTGCGGCACACGATACCGCGGCGACGCATGACGGGCCGTCTGCTCCGGCATCGGTGGCGGCAGGCGATGCACCACACACTCCAGCAACCACCGCAGTAGCCACGACGACTGCGCCACCAACTCCTGACACTCACACTGCTGGACCAACAGCCGCTGCACCGGTACCTGCGAATGTCGCAGCGCACGAGCGGCGGATGGCGAAGATCTTCAGCACGATGAGCGCGAAAGATGCGTCACGTGTGCTAGCACAGATGACTGATCACGATGTTGGTGTGATTCTCGGTCTACTCAGCGACCGACACGCCGCGGCAATTCTCACGACACTGCCACCGCAACGCGCCGCGACGTTGAGCAGCTCCCCTGCACGTCGCAGCGGGACTGAGCAATGAGCATACCTCCGATGCTGATCGCACCGCCACTTCGACGGGGGGTGCCTGGTGTATCTGTCGAAACGCGCGCAAAGGATGCGTCAGCGAAAGAGTTTGCGGCAACGCTTGCGTCACACTGCGCTGCGGACTCAAAGCCAGAGCGCGACGAGAATATTAGCACCGAGACTGTTGGTAGCGCACCAGCGTTCCCGAGCAGCGCGACAATAGCAGTCACAATGCAGATTATCGCGAGTCTACCCATGCTCACGCCGCCCGCGTCACTACCAGACGCTCCGGCTAGTGACGGCGATAGTATAGAGCCACTACCGGCGCCGTACGCCGACAGCGTGCGTTTCAACTTCGCGGCAGTGTCTTTGCCCGCAACACCATTTGCTGATCTGCAAGAAGATCATTTCGATGTCGCGAGCGCGGAACGAGTTGTAGTCGATGGCGATGATAGCGGCATGCATCGCGACTCAGATGCAAGCGAGATCAACACCGAAGGCACGCACGGTGTTCAGAAGTCGCTGGAGAAACTGAATCCTGAATTTCGCTCGCGCCTTGAGCGTGTGATGGCACGCCTGCGTCGTGAGTATGGACATTCGGTGACTGTCGTCGAAACGGTGCGATCACAGGCGCGTCAGGACGCACTCTTTGCGCAGGGTCGCAGCACCGACGGTCCCGTTGTGACATGGACAAAACATTCCAAGCACGCCAAGGGAATGGCCGCTGATGTCCAAATTGACGGACAATGGAGTAATCCTGTTGGGTATGCGCGCTTGGCCGAAGTCGCAAAGCAGGAAGGCTTGCGTACGCTCGGTGCGCGCGATCCGGGTCACGTTGAGATGGATGGCGCTGGACGAGTGTCGAGCGAAACACTGCGTGCGCTGCTGGGTGACCTGCAGACCGTGCCTGGCAACGGCACAGCACAGCTCAGCGCCTCGGTACGTGTTGAGGACGAAGCGAGTGGGCGAAATGCGGCGATGGCTCGCGTTGCGAACGTGGCACAAGTTGCGCGAGTGGCCACTGTCGCGAGTGTTGCGCGTGTCGCTGATGTGGCACGGCCCGGTGAAAAGCGCGCCTTAAGCAATGGCGCAGATTCGATGTCGCAGTTCGCAGCCGTTTCGCCTGTCACGGCGGCCGGCGCGCTTGACCTTGCCGGCGCAACGCGCGTGGTCACGCCAATGGCAGCGGTGAACATGACGGATCGTATTAGCCAGCTTATGGACTTGCAGTCTGCACAAGATGCGCGCCCGTTGAGCAGTGTGCTGCTGCGTCTGGAGAACGCTGCTGGCAATGCTGACCAGATTCGTATTGACGCGCGCGGCTCGTCAGTAGACGCGCAGTTGGGATTGGGCAACGTGCAACAAGCCGCGGCAATCACTGAGCGCATTGGTGAATTGCGCGAAGCGCTGGAACGGCGCGGGCTCACGGCTGACGGTGTGCGCGTGCAGCCGGCGTCGCGCAGTACGGACAGTGCGTCATTCTCGCGATCAGTTGCGCCAACGATTGAGTTGGCCGCCATGCGCGCCGCGTCGGACAGTCAATTCAACGGTGCATCGCGCGACAACACCGGTCGCGAACAATCGCAGCAGCGCGAAGCCTTCGCGCGCGAGCAGCAAGCACGTCACAATTCACGCGCGTCTTCTGACGACGCGCGTCACCGCTCGCGTCGCGAGCAGCCGGAGGATCGCACATGAATACCACGCTATCGCCCATCAACGTTGGACCGGCCGTTCGTGAACCGGGAACACCGGGTGCAGCACCTGCAAGAAAAGCACAAGGCGCACTTGGTAAAGACGACTTTTTGAAACTGCTCGTTGCGCAGTTGAAGAACCAGGATCCACAGAGCCCTGCAAGCCCCGATCAAGGACAAGTACAAGTCGGCGCCGGACGCCGCACGCATCACGCTGAAAGCTCGCGGCTCGATCGACGATACGGCCATTGCCTGCAAGCTGGAGACGGGCCGGGCCATGGCGGTCGCGGGCCTGCATCCGGC
>JANNWU010000533.1:0-5803 GCA_031408755.1 Gemmatimonadaceae bacterium
ACCGGTTCCTGCATGAGCACGACGCTGATCCACTTGCCGTTTTCTTGGCGCACCACCGGGCCGCGATGCGTGGAATACACGGTGAATGTCTTTGCTGCGGGCCCCGCGGCACTGGCGTAGTTCACTGTCACCGTGCGCGACATGACACTCTTCTCGTCAGCACCAACGCGATACACATAACCCGCAGCACTCTGCGTCACGGAATCCGCGTACTCGTCTATCACATCAGCACCGCTTGATGTATGCATCCAGCCGGCGTTGGCGTTAAAGCCTTGGTAGATAAAGAACTGACCCCACGTCGCCGCGCCATACGCATTCAGCCCTTCTTCGCTAACCATCTGCGCCTCTTCGCGAAAGAAGAATGATGTGTGCGGATTGATCAGCAACAACGCATGCTTGTTGGCGGTGTTCTGCGGCGCAACAGCGAAACCATTCGAACCGCGCGGCTCCTGATCTGGGTCGAGCGACTCGCGCGACGTTGGATGTTCAACAATCGCCGTTGGAGCAGCACCGCGCGGAGTCCCATAGAACGCTTCGAGATCTTTGACTGACACGCGCTCGATGTCGCCACCGATACTGCCTTCGCTGAAGGTGAGCGCCATCCACGGCTCGAAGGCCGTGAGCACCTTGGGCTTCACCTCCGGATGCATGTGCAAGTAAAAGTTCAAGCCATCAGCCCACGCAGTCGCCAGCGTCTGCAGCCACGCGGGGCTGGCTGCGAATTGCGTCTGAATTACCGCCGGGTCAATGAACAGCTTCATACGCAGGTCTTGGTAGACGGCCGCCTCGCCTTCCGCCTCAGCCACTCGACCAAGCGATGACAGATAGTTCATCTCAATCCGATTAAAATCATCTTCGGCTTGCGCGAACATCATCCCGAACACGGCGTCAGCGTCGGTCTTTCCGTAGATATGCGGAATGCCCCAGTCATCGCGAATGATGGTGACGCGTGCCGACTGCGCCTCCCAACGTGCAATCAGCGCCTTCCGCGCGACACTCGCCGGGTCGGCGGCGGGGCCAGAACAAGCGGAGATCGCGATCAACATCGCCAACACACACTTTCGCATGCAATCCTCGTAGCGGGAGAGTACTGGGGACGAATCTATGGTTAGCATCTTACGCGCAATTCACTACCATCCAGCGACAGCCGACAGAGCGTTCAGCGATTTCGTTGTGCTCACGCTTGAAGAAAGATGCTCTCGTGCGCGTGGTCCAGCGGTCAATACACCTGTTTGAAGCGAGGCATGTCCGGCAACTGCCTGTGCACGTGCTCCAGCACCTTCCGTCGAGCAGTCCACGCGTTCACGTTTCAGTGACGCATATCTCACCTCGGTCAGCCCGCCAAATGCTCACGCCCCGCACCTCGCATTTCCACGCCGCACACCGCGCGCTGTCAATCGTGACGCTCTCACTGGCAACATTGGCCGTCGGTGCGTTCAGTCCCAACCTTCAGGCGCAGATCCCGCAGTCAGAGTACAACGCGCGACGTGACTCGCTCGCTGCAAAGTTGGGCGACGGCGTGCTAATCGCACACGGTGGACGCAACCCGGTGGCTGATTTCGGGCCGTTCTTTCAACTCCCTGACTTTCGCTATCTCACCAACTTTAACGAGCCCGATGCCGCACTCGTAATGGTGATTCGCGGCGGGAAAGCCCAGTCGACACTCTTCATCACACCCGCTGGCGCGCGACAGGCATTCTATTACGGCAAGCGCCCGGATTCGCTCGAAGTTGAACGCACGCTCGGCATGCGTGCCCGCTCTGCTGGTGCGCTTGAGGCGTTCGTCGACTCGCTCGCTACAACGAACACGATAGTGTTCACGCTTGCCGATTTTGCCGCTTCGGACTTTGCAGCGCAGGATTCGTTGACTCGCGGACAGCAATTTGACCGAGGCTTTGCAGCTGCGCACCCGCGCATCACGTTGCGTGACGCTCATCCCTATCTGTATCTGATACGGGCGAAGAAATCCGCAGGCGAACTTGCGCTGATTAAGCGTGCTGCCGAGATCAGTTCCGAGGGACACCGCGCCGCGATGCGCCTCCAATCACCAAGCACAGAGTACGAGCTACAAGCCGCCATCGAGTATGAGTTCATGCGACTTGGGGGTGCGCGACCAGCCTACGGTTCGATCATCGGCGGCGGCATTCGCGGCACGCAACTGCACTACATGCGCAACCGTGGCAACTTGAAGCCCGGTGATATGGTCGTCATCGATGCTGCGACGGAGTTTGAAGGCTACGCAGCCGACGTGACTCGTTCCATTCCGGTGAGTGGTACGTACTCGCCAGCACAACGTCAGATGTATCAACTAGTGCTCGACGCGCAACTTGCTGCCGAACGCAATTCAAAGGTGGGAATGTCGTCAGTCGCAGCACTCGACTCATCGCAGGATGTACGTGCTCGCGGACTGGCTGCGCTCGGCCTGATCGACAGTGTCAACGCGACACTCGATATGCCGTGGCGCACTGACTGCGTAAACTCGCCGCGTTCCTGCCATCAAGCGATGTTCTGGATGATTCACGGCATCAGTCATGGTATCGGACTGGCGGTGCACGATCCGGCGCAATTCTACAGCGGCAATCGGACCTTCCAGATCGGCGATGCATTCACAATCGAGCCTGGCATTTACATCAGCACGACGATGCTGGCAGCGTTGCCCGATACGCCGAAGAATCGCGCGTTTATTGCGAAGGTACGGCCTGCCGTACTTCGCTACGAAAACACCGGCGTTCGCATTGAGGACGACTATATCGTGACGGAGAAAGGCACTGAGAGAGTGAGCCTTGTCCCACGGGAAATTGCCGAGATCGAAGCGCTGATGCGCAGTCGTCCGCGGCTTATTCCGTAGCTAGTCGCGCGATAATCAGGTGGTTGTAGCCACCTGAGGTTACGTGTGACCGCACGCGCTCAGTGGTCACACGCGTGCCATGCCGCGTGAGCGCTTTTACGAACACCGGTTCATCATCGGCAGACCAATAGACGACAACACCACCGGGTCGCAGCGCGTCGATTGTTGCGCGGATTCCCTTTTCTCCATACAAGCGGCGGTTACTGCCGGTGGTCAGCGACTCAGCACCATTGTCAATATCTAACATGATGGCGTCAAAGCCTGCGACATTCGCGCGCAACACGTTCGCCACATCGTCGCGACGCAAATCGACCCGCGAGTCACGCAGCTCTGCAGCAGCCAAATCGTACTCCGGATGCTGGTTCCACTCGATCACGTCGCGAAGCAGCTCAGCCACAACCACGCTTGCGTCGGCGCCGAGTAGGCGCAGCGACTCACGAAGCGTGAACCCGAATCCGAGTCCACCGATCAGCACACGCGTTGATGGCTTCACTGCCAACGGCGCACACGCGACTTCCGCCAGCCGCAGTTCGGACTGCGTGCGGCGCGTGGACATCAACTCAACACCATCCACGCGAATGCTGTACGCGCCATCGTGTCGAAGCAGCACGAGCACCGTGCCATCTGGTGCCGTAGCTTCGGCGAGTTTTTCGGTGGGTTTCACAGCGGCACAGTAGAAGACGCAGGTTGCAGCGAGCGCTTTACCGGCGCGGCGCACGTACAATATCGCGTCGAGGACGGTGCCACCGCTACACACTGTGCGAGCAACAATTCGTTTCACGCACGAAAGGTCAGTGCAGAGCCACGTTATTCCCGCGTTCGCCAGAGTTTCCGCAGCACTGGCTCCATCAGTCCACACATCGCCGCGCCTAACCCGGTGCGCGCCGCAATCGTCGACCCCAATTCCTGATAGTTGTCGTCGGCAACGCGATGCATCGGCCATTCGGTAAGCCCGCTGCGATTTGGATTTCCTGTCGCCGCGAACTGCACCCAGTAGCCCACCATCTGCTCCGCAAGCACGCTGTCTGCTGCCTCGCGGCGTGGTGATGGAACGCTCGCGTTGAACACATACTCGATGTCTGCGGCGTGATACGCACCCAACGCATCTTCTCCAGGTGGTACTCTCGTAAAGAGATAGAGATACGCAGGAATATTCGCAGCACTTACTGCTCTGGCAGCCATACGTGTCTGACAGGTAAAGTAGAAATCGGTTACAAGTCGCCGCGATGCCAGATCTACAGCGCCGTCGTTCGCGGCTGGGTAGAGTGCAAGCAACGAATCACGTCCACTGCCAAACGTGTCGGCCACCCAACGACGGTATCCATCAACGGTGCGCGGAAACGGTGGCATTGCGTTGCGCAACGTAGACATCTCGAGCGCGGTGCTGCCGAGCATCAGCGGAATCCGCTGCTGCCTGCGCTCGTCAAAGATGCGCGCTGTCATCTTCTTGAGCACCAGCCCGTCGACGATGGGACCAAAGATGCCGCTCTTCAGGAAGACGCTCTGCGCTTGAATAACATCGGCAGCGGTAACATCGCGCAACGCCTGCAACTCGTCGCCTAATGGTGGTACGCCAATCGCCATCGCGAAGAGTGAGCCTAACGTCATTGCTGACTGCTGCGAGGCCAGCGCGTCCATCGGCGCGCCGCTTTGCGCAATCGCGCGGTGAAAGAGACCTGTCGACAACGGTGACGCCATCAGATGCACAATATTGTTTGCACCGGCAGACTGTCCATACACCGTCACCCGTGTTGAATCACCGCCAAATGCCGCGATGTTGCGTTGCACCCATCGCAACGCGGCTAAAATGTCTAGCAACGCGTAGTTACCTGTTGCCCCAGCGCGAGATTCGCGCGCCAGCGCCGGATGCGCAAGAAATCCGAATGCACCAACGCGATAGTTGATACTCACGACAACAACACCTTTCGCAGCTAATCGCGCTCCGTCGTACCACGGTTGCGACGACGTGCCTGCGATGTTTGACCCACCATGAATCCAGAACAGAACCGGAAGCGGCGCTGAGTCACGCGCAACGTTAGTTGTCCACACATTGATGGTCAGGCAGTCTTCACTCTCGCGAGCGATGCTCGGCTTAACATCCGCCGCGTTGAACGCCTTTGGCTGCATGCAGGCAGCTCCAAAATCGGCGGCGATCTGCACCTCGGTGCCAGTGACATGCCGCTCTGGCGGGCGCCAGCGAAGCGGTCCCACTGGCGGCGCTGCGTACGGAATACCCTTGAACACTGCGTCGCGGCCACCAGCGAGCCAGCGCCCTTCAATCCGCTCACCGTCAACAATCACCTGCGGCGCACTGGGCTGTGCACGCAGCGTTTCGCCGAATACCATCAAGATCAGCAGAATACGCACTGTAAACACTGGAATCTGCACGCGCACGCTTCACTCCGTTTCGGTTGACCATCCCCATCATGACTCTCTCCTCCGCGCCGGTCGTACGCAATGCGCTTCGTCCTGTATTGCTTGCAGTCTGCATCGCAAGCAGCGCGCAAGCGATGCAGGAGCTCGGTCGAGCAGACGCAAACCCTCACCGCGGCGACCGCATCGGCACCGTCCAAGAGATGTACGACGGCCGATTGAGCCCAGATGCTGCCGTCCGCACGTTTCGGAATATTGATCGACTCTTTCCGGTCAGGGTGGTGGAGCGGAGCACTAAGTCGACGACGTTACCGCGACTGACACGTCAACTCACTGCGCTCGCATGCTCATCTCGTGGCATGCGTTGGGGATTGGATGAGTACATCGCGGCGAATCGTGTGAGTGGACTGCTGGTGCTCAAGAATGGGCGGATCGCGCTGGAGCGGTACGCATTGGGATCGACGCCACGTACGCGCTGGATGTCGATGTCCATCGCGAAATCGATTACCTCGACGCTGATCGGAGCCGCGATTCATGACGGTTCCATCACAAGTCTCGATGATCCGGCGTCGAAGTATCTCA
>JANNWU010000534.1:0-9300 GCA_031408755.1 Gemmatimonadaceae bacterium
ACCCGCAGCACTTCTACCTAAAGGCAATGCACATGCAGTTCCGACAACGGCAGTCGCGATACCTAACAACAGACTATTCACGAGCGCCGTTCGCAGTGCGCGCTCGGCGAAGAGCGATATCCATGCGCTGCTGTCAACCGAGTGTGGGACAACCGCTGGAAAAAACCATCCACGCGCTAGCGATGTTGCAACAAGCATCAGCAACGGTGCCAGCGCGAAGACAGTCAGTACGGTCAGCGTGAGCGCACGTAGAGCGACGCGTTTCATGTATCGTCTCGTACCCATTCATGCACGACAGCTGCGAGCAGTGCGAGAATCGTCGCCAATAGCGCAATCACGTACGCCTCGCCATGCGATGCTGCATCAAGCGCCTGCCGACGTTCCTGAATTAGGAGTGGCAGTGCCAACGGTGAACTTGGCGCCAGCACCAACGGCAACTCCAGTGAGCCGAGCACGAACACGAACACCGCGATGATACTCGGTGACATACCGCGCAGCAGCAATGGCAACGTGATCGTGCGAATGGTTTGCAATCGCGACGCGCCGAGTGTTCGCGCTGCGTCAGTGAGTCGAGCGCCGCGCAACGACTGCAGCGAGAGCGCGACGAGCAGCAGGAACGGAAGCTCTTTCCACGCTACCGCGACAATCACACCGATTGCCCACGGATCTGTTACGAGCGCGGGAAAATCGGCCGGCGTGGTGGTCAGTCGCATTTGCATCGCAACGCGCGACAGCCAGCCGCTTTGCGAAAGCAGCAGAAGAATTGCGACCGCCGCTGCGACGGTTGGCACCGGAAGCGGCAGTGCGGACACACTCCTCGCGACGCGATCAAGCTTTGTCTTTCCAGCAAAGAGCAATGCGATGGATACAGCGCCGATCAACGCCAGACTGGTACCAATTGCAGCGATCCAGAGCGACAGCAGCGCCGAGCGCAGGACCTGCTCATCAGAAAGTACGCGCTGCAAACCGCCCGGTGCGGCATTGCCAACCAAACCCATTGCACCGGCGACGAGGTAGCCGATACCGACACTGATCGGCACACCGAGCAGTATGGCTGCGACGATTAGCGGCAGCGCGCGGGTTCGCGTAAGGCGAGCGGCGGCGTAATTCATGAGCGGAGAGTGCTAACGGTGCGACGTTGGCGCAATCTCAGCGGACCATTCGCCGCCAATCGTCCTGCAACCGCTCATGATACTTTGGCGACACCTCCGGTCGAGCATAGCGTCGCAACGTGTCGGCAGGAACGAGGCGCGAATCGTTGACCACCGAGTCGAAACGGACGCGCCATTCCGGCGACAAGCGATCCAGACTCAACACCGTTCCGTCCGCCCAGACCGCTGGCCGCTGCTTTTCAAGTTGTGTGGCAGGCGAAAGCATAAAGTTGGCAACCACCATCGCTGCTGCAGCACTTGGCGCGTTATACGGAATGCCCAGAAAGTGCGCGTTCGCAATGGTTCCATCGCGTAGCACGAGGGCACGACTCGTCTTGGGGAGAATGCCTTGCATCGCCTTCGTGAGCGCCTCGTTCTGGTTATTCGACATAGTGAAATCAACTTCACCATTCGCAAACAACCGATGCATCGCTGCGACGTCGGCAGGATACTGCTTGCCTTCACGCCACAGGAATGGTTTCAGCGAATCGAGCCACGCAAACAACTTACTTCGACCTGCGATGTAGCGCGTGGAATCGAACCCGCCGCGGAAAGTGTCCACACCGCCATTCAATGCGTACAAGATCCCTTTCAAAAAAGTGACGCCGGCGAAGCTCTGATCGTACGTAAATTTTCCGGGATGCGCTTGAATCCAATCGCGCAACTCTGCAACGGTCTGCGGCGGAGTTGGAGTCCGCAGAGTATCGTAGATCAACGCCAGTTGCACGGTGCCATATGGCGACTCGAAACCCGCCGGATCTTGTTCAAAGTCGCGCGAGATAATCGGTGATCCACTGTCGACCGCGGCCGCCGAGGGCAGCACATTGCTCCACGGTCCAGCGAGCAGATTGCGAGCGCGTAACGCTGCGAATGTTTCACCATTGATCCACATCAAACTCGCCGTGCCGCTCGTCGCTCCCGCTTCCTTCTCGACCGTGAGTTGATCGACCAGCTCATTGCCCTGACCACTTACCGCTTGCAGCGTGATGTCGTATTCCGACTTCAGGCGCGGTGCAACCCACTGATCGACAAAGGTGTTGATGGCCGGATCGCCACGCCACATTCGCCACACGACGGTGCTGCCGCGCGCGCGAGCAACAACGCTGTCCCACGGCATTTTCGCGAGTGCAGCGGCGCTGGTTGGCGGAAGAGTTTTGCCGCAGCCGACGAGTGTTGCAATCAGCAGCAGCGCGCTGAACACGCGCCGCCGCTGACCGTCAGAACGCATAGGCAGCGGAGAACTGCAACTGGCGCGCAGGTGCGGCACTCGGAAAGACAATTGCCTCACCTGGCCTGCCAACCTGCGTGCGCGCACCACCACCGGGAAGTCCATTCGCGTAGCCACTCACGTTGCGGGTGTTGAATGCGTTGAACACATCCGCACGCAGTTGGAATGCGCGAATCGTGTACGCCGCCCCAAAGTTTACCAGTGTCGCTGACGGCAGCCGCTCACCATTGCGGCCAACACCAAAGAATCGATCTTGGTTGCCAATGAAGCCATTCCCGAACGTATCGCCAGAGCCGTCCAGATCACAGAACGTGGCTCCGCAGAAGCCGGCAATCCGGTTGATTGGCGACCCAGATTGTACGTCGAACACAGTGCTCAGCGACAGATGCCTCACACCGGTATAAATCGCACGCAGCGACATCTTGTGGCGGCGATCATTCACTGCATCGGCCCACTCCGCATCGAAATTATTGCCTTGTGTCGCGTTGAAGTTGATGTCCTCTGTATTGTTGCGCGCTCGACTCAGCGTGTAGTTCGCGTCGAGCAGAATGGTGCGTTCCGGCTGCCAACGAAGCGCTGTGGTGAGACCGATGTAATTCGCTTCACCCAAAGACGCCGACGTGGTGAGTCGACGAAAACTGCCGGAGACCGGACGCGTGGGCCGGAAGGTATCACCAACACTTACAGGTACTGACGTGACATCCGATGCCAAAATCCCGCGTGTATTGGCGTTCAGATCGTACGACAGCGGCAGATTGTTTGTCTGCGTTGCAACGGCATCAACGGTAACACCAAACGATTCGGTGAGCTGATACTGAAAGCCAAGGCTTAATTGATCGCTGTACGGTTGCTCAAGACCAAGTGCGAACAGTCGACGGATTTCGCGCGGCGGAAAGGTGCTGGCTTGCGCGGCCAGCGACGACCCGTTTGGTCCGCGCAGATACGCCGGTGCGTTCGCACCTTCGAGTGTAATCGTCGCGTTGCCGTCGTCGGCAAACTGAATTGCGTCAGAGTAAATGGCGTACGGGAATTTGCCTGTGTAGCGCCCCGCTCCGGCGCGCAGCACCGAGCGTTCAGTTGGGGTCCAATTCACCGAGACGCGCGGTTGCACGTTGTTCAGATCGGGGGTGCTCGCACCACGTGAAGTGAGATCGTCGTAGTCCCACCGCACGCCGGTGTTAACGGTCACGGACGACGATGGCGTCCACTTATTCTCCAACCATGCGCTGGTAAGCAGCTGGCTCAGATCCACCTGCTTCTGTCGCGCGTCAACGCTGTAGCGCAACACTTGCGCGTTCTGCGGCACATCACTGAACTGAAAGAACTGGCCCGCCGCAGGAACGATATTTCCAGTGTTGAGCACTGTGTAGCTGCCGATTGGGTTGGTATTTGATCCCGTCAATTCAAACGCGCTGCGCGACACGTCGACACCTCCGCTGAGCGTATTGCTATTGCCTAATTGACGACGGTGCTCCGTGCGAAACTGAAACTGACGTTCGGTCTCGTCGAACACAAAGTTGCTTGAACCCACAACGGCCTGCGTAATGGTGTTACCGGGACGGGCCAGATCGTTTGCAACAATGGTCACCTGCGGTACGCTGAAACTGCTCCGCGTTGGCGGGAAGAACCAACGGAACGTGCCGAATTGCAACGACGTGATCTGACTTGCGCGCCCATTGCTCAGGGGCGTGCGATGCGTAAGGCTGGTGAGCGATCCGATACGACGTGTACGGAAGTCGGCTTCTGGCGCAAGAATTCCACTCCCCTGGCCGGCGCGATCGGTGCTGTTGAGCGCAAACTTTGCGGTCAAGCTTCCAGCGACGCCCAATCCTTGATCGACTCGCGCGAATGCCTTATAAATCTGACGCAACTCGCGTCCGACAAACGGCACGCTCGTGGTCGATGCGATGCGATCTTCGTTTTCATTGCTGTATTCAAGCGCGCCAAACACAAATGTCCGATCCTTGACGATCGGGCCGCCACCGGCTGCGCCAAGCTGCGTGCGACGAAAGCCGTCCTGCGCGCGGTTGAATGCGGAGGTGTTACCGCCGGGAATAATCTTCGCGCGTGCGTCGAAGGGAACACCGGGGCGATTATACGCGAATACTTCACCGCCCCACTTTGCCTTACCGGCGCGCGTCTCAAACTGCACGACGCCATTGCTGCTACGTCCGATATCAGCGCCATACGTATTGGCCGCAACACTCAATCGTTCGAGAGCCGAGAGCGGCAACTCAACGCGCGGTCCGCCAAGAAAGCCTTCGTTATTCTCGAGACCATCAATGGTGTACGAGGTGTAGAGCGAATTGCTTCCGTTGATTGTCAAGCGCGGTGCGTCACCGAAAAATCCTGTGGCCTGCGCGACATTTGGGAGGGAAAATGCGAGAGAAATCGGATCGCGCGCATCGGTTGGAAGCGCGACCAATTCGCGTCGCTCCACCGTACCGCCCACCGTTGCGCTGCTGCGGTTGAGCAACTTCCTCGGCTGATCCGCGACGACGCTTACCACCGAAAGTTGCGTCGCAATTCCAGTTGTATCGCGAACACGTTTGCACCCGACTGTCGCCGGTCGCCGCACGCAGGTGATACTGTCTGGTGCAGAAGCGGCGGGCCGCTGCGCGGTCGCAATGCCAGGGAGCACGAGTAGTGCCGCCAGCGTAATCGGATAAATGGGTCGCATGATACGGGCTATGTTTGACGACGGTGTCGAGCTGCAAGCACGACAAGACACGTGAGACCACGATGGTTCCCAACCACCCTACGCCAAGGAGCTGAAATCGGATGTTGAGTGCGCTGCGTGAGAGTACGATGTTCGGCGCGACCGCGCTGGAGTGGCTGCAGGCGCTGGGCGTAGGCGCAGCGGTGGCGGCAACGCTCTACGCGATCCGCCTGCTGATGGTCAACAAGTTGAAGGGCGCCGCTAACACAAAGGTGTGGGTCGACGACTTCTTCCTTCTGCTTGCTCAGCGCACCTCGCGGATCTACATGGTCGCGATGGGCATCGCGGCGGGCGGTGCGTGGGTGAGTGCGAACGGCGCGCTGCACACCGGACTGCGAATTTTCACGATCAGCGCGTTCTGCCTGCAGCTGCTGTGGTGGGCAAATGCCTCGGTGGATTTTTGGCTTGGGCGCATGGATCAGAACGCCGATGGAACTCCCACGGCGGGCGGCCGCGCATCGTTGGCAGTTGTCGGGATGCTGATTCGCGCGGCGATTTTCGTCGTCGTGCTGGTGCTGGCGTTGGACAATTTTGGCATCAACGTTACCGCGTTGATTACTGGTTTGGGCATCACCGGTATCGCTGTCGCATTAGCGGTCCAGAACATCTTGGGCGACCTGCTGGCGGCACTCGCGATAGCGTTTGACAAGCCGTTTGTAGTTGGCGATGAGATCACCGTTGGCGACATGACTGGGCGCGTAGAACGCGTCGGCATTAAAACCACTCGTCTGCGCCTTGGCACCGGTGAAGAGGTCAGCATCGCGAATTCGGAAGTCGTGAAGACTCGACTCATGAACGTCAGTCGAACGCGGACACGAATGCTCGCGATGACTATTGGTGTGTCTGCGAACGGTGTCACAGGCGACGAGTTGCTGGCGTTGGCAGCGCGATGTGAATCGGTTGCGCGTGATATTGACGGGGTGCGCTCGGCGAAAGCGCGGCTGCATGCGGTTGTCGACGGTCGCGCGCGCGTGGTGGTTGAGTGTGTGCTTAATACACCGCAGGATCTTGGTACCGTGCGACCGCTCCTTGTTGCGGCGCTCACCGATGCCGCGTCGGTTGATGGTCGACCGGTGCTTGGGGTGGCGTAAGCGAATTAAATCAATCGTCGCTGGTATTGCAGAATCGCGGTGTGAAACCCAAGCGCGTCTTCGCACGATGCGCGCGTCTGAATCCGCGTGAGCTCGATGCGCGTTCCTGATCCACGTCAGCGCGACAGGTGCTCCTCAATCCGCTCCAGCGCATTGCCAACGCCGTCTTCCGCTTGCACACGTTCACCTAAATCAGCCGAAATCTGTTGCATGCGCGTATCGGTGCGCATCTGTCGCAACGCGTCGGCAAGTTTCGCGACGGTCAACTCACGTCGCTTGATCGGCGGTGGCGACACACCGAGGCTCTGTAAGCGCGTTCCCCAGAACTGCTGATCAAATCCCAGCGGTACGATGAGCGATGGAACGCCGCTACGAACCGTCGCGCCAGTGGTGCCAGCACCTCCGTGATGCACAACGGCGCTACTCCGTTTATACAACCACGAATGCGGAACATCGCGCTCGGTGTGCGCCCACGCCGGAAGCGCCGTCTCACCAAGGGATCCCCATCCCTGCAACATCACCACTCGGCATTCCGCTTGTTCGCACGCATCGAGCACAGTGCGCGTAAGCCACTCGCCATCCTGCGGAGTCATGCTCCCAAAACCGATGGTGACTGGAGCATCACCCGCATCCATAAACTGAGTCAATATCTGATTGGGCACGAATGCCGGATCATCGAGATACCACCATCCCGTTGGCGCGATGTGGCCAGGCCAATCAGACGGCGATGGTAACACGGCGGCGCTGTATGCGTAACACACTGGATATTGCGCCCCGCGCTGCGCCGCGAATGGACCACGCAACGAAAGCGGCGGCGCCTGAAATGCGCGCTGCCGCCACCGATTAACAGTCGCGCGCGACGGTTGCCACAGCAGCTGTTCACCCACGCGATGCGTGAAGTAATTGACGCGCTTATCCCACGAGTTCTTTGGTGCGCGATACGCCATGCCCGACGCTGGAAATTCACCTGTCGGCGTGAGCGGTTGAAGCCACCCAGCCATCACCGGCGTGCCACGCAGCTCACGCAATTGTGCCGCCGCCAAACACACAGCGCTATACAACACCAGATCAGCATCGAGCGTGGCGGTCGCGAGATCGTTCAGCAATCCGTCAAACAGTGATGCGAAATCACGATTGAACTCGCGCGCAAACTTGAGTAGGCCAGTGCGTGAACCGCCGGCTAGCCACGCGCGCGCACCAGGATTGCTGAGCATCTGAATCGGATCGCCGTGCAACGGTCGAAATCCCACGCCAAAGGATTCTACCCAGTCGCGAAAAACCTCGTGCGTCGCAATCGTGACCTGGTGGCCGCTTTGAAGCGCGCGCACCGCCAGCGCCAGATACGGCTGCACATCGCCGCGCGAACCAGATGTGACAATGACCAGATGCATAATGCGTTGCAATATGACAGGGCTCGCTATCTTTACTCGCATGTCAGTATCTGAAGCCATTCCCCCAGTACTCGAAAAAACCCTCTCTCGCTTTCGCGCTATGGAACGCGAGGAGAAGATGGGCGCGTTAGTCGCCTACGCGAAAAAACTGGAGCCGCTCCCCGCACGGTTCGCCGATTTGGATCGATCGGCCTACACGGTGCCGGAATGTCAGACGCGCGTGGACGTCTTTCCTGAGCACGTTGACGGAAAGATGCACTTCTTTGCCGACGTAAACGTTCGCCAGTCGCCAACCATCGCAGCGGTGCTGGCAATTCTGTTTCAGGCGGTGAATGACCACCCGCCAGAAGTGACACTGGCAATTCCGAACGACATTGTACGGCTTCTGATGCACGATATCGGGCTGGCCGGCCGAGAAGTGGGGCTCAATGCGATGGTGCAACGGCTGAAGCGTTCGGCCGCGGCAACCATTGCTGGGTAACGACTTCCTGCGCGCAGCGTTATTCTGATCTACTCCGTATTGCCGCCAGCGCTCATCTCTTTAGTTACCGATGCCGATTACGATCAAGGTCAACACAAACGGTCCGCTGTTCATCACCGCAGCAGACGCGGCACAGATTCATCTGACCGACGCTGAAGGCAACACGATTCCGCTGCCCGAAGGGAAGAACATCACGCTCTGTCGCTGTGGTGCGAGTATGCGCAAGCCGTTCTGTGATGGCGCGCACAAGGGCTGCGGCTTTGATGGGACAAGCGCACCAATCGTCACACCAGCGGCGTAAGCACGTGTATCAGAAAGCCGTGAACGCGTGGTCGTGGGTGATTCTGGTGTCATTCATCATGGTCGGCTTTTTCTTTGTGCTGGCGGTATTCATCGTCATGTGGCCGTTTGATCGTGATCGCTATTGGGCTGGGCGCACGTTCCGAATTGTTGGAGCGAGCACCGTCTGGTTCAATCCGCTCTGGTCATTTCGTACCGACGGTTTACGTATTCGCGATCCGCGGCGTCCGTACGTTGCGGTGTCGAATCACGAAAGTTATGCCGATATTTTTCTCATCTCGCACTTGCCGTGGGAGATGAAATGGCTTGGCAAAGAACAGTTATTCAAGATTCCGTTTCTCGGTTGGATGATGTGGCTGTCAGGCGATATTCCACTCAAGCGTGGTCGCAAGGACAGCATCGTCACCGCAATGTCTGCGTGTGGCGATCGGCTGAAGCGGAAGGTCAGCGTGATGATTTTCCCTGAAGGCACGCGGTCAATCGATGGTTCGCTGCTGCCATTCAAGGATGGTGCATTTCGGTTGGCCATTGAGAACAACGTCCCCATTTTGCCGATCGTGGTAGCTGGTACTCGACGTGCAATGGCCAAGCACACGTTTCAGTTTCAGAAGACACGCGCGATTTGCCGAGTACTGGAACCAATCGAGACGACAGGTCTAACTCTGGCTGACCTCGCAACGCTCAAGCAGCGCACGCGCGACGTGATCGCCGCTGCCAAGATTCGGCTGCATATCGAGCTGGGCTTGGGTGACAATGGTGAACCACTCACGCTTGGGGCACCGTCGGCGTAGTACTTGAGGTGTGGATTGCGCCAAGATCCAATTCCTTCTCTCGTGCCGTAGTTGCAGGATATGACCAACTCCCAACCTTCCATGGTATCCGCCACTACGAAGCGAGGCTCCGCGCTTCGTATCGGGATTGTCGTGTTGGTTGTGATTG
>JANNWU010000535.1:0-3664 GCA_031408755.1 Gemmatimonadaceae bacterium
ATCAACGCCACATTGCCAAAGCGTAGTGCTATCGCAGCTCCCGTGCGACAGAGTTACTCTGGACCAGTGGCTCCGCCGGCGTTGTCACCAGCAGTGGTGACGTTGCAGGGTGAACTGCGTGCAAAGCAGCAGATCATCGCCGATATCAATACGTCACGAAATCAGCGGCTGACCGCGCTCCAGACTCGCTTGTCTGAATTGCGTGGCGTGTACGGCTCAGCGCACCCAGAGATCGCCGTCACCGAAGAGAATATCCGCTCGTTGAATCAGCCTTCGTCACAGCTCGCAGAACTGCGTGCCGAGGAAGCTGATATGCGCGCACGATTGAATGCGATGGGAGCACCGCGCGATGGTGCCGCTGCACCGGCAGCATTTGTCCCGTCGTACGAACGCGCTGCGATCGCGCAGTATACGCGCGCCAGTGCAGATACACAGGAAGCGCCTGAGGTGACGTTCGCGCGCTCACGATTGAAGATTGCAACCAGCGACTACGAGGATCTGCTCGACCGCTTGGAAGGTGCAAAGATCGAAATGGAAACGGCGCGCGCGGCATTCAAGTACCGCTACAGCGTGATTACGCCAGCTCGCATTCCGAAGAAGGCCGACAAGCCGAATATCCCGTTAATGATCGTGGGCGGTTTGATTCTGTCGGCGCTCGCAACGGCGTTCGCGGTGGTCGTTCTCGATTTTGGAGCTGGACGCGTGATTGAGCCGTGGCAGGTGGATCGTCAGCTTGGTATTCCCGTGCTGGCTGAGGTTCGCCGACGGTGAGTGCTCCGCTGATGGGCAGCGTCAGTTCGTCAATGCCGTCGTGGTCACGGCTCACGACGGCGCGGGCAAGCGCAGGACTGCTGACGTTCATTGGCACGATCCTGATCGCGACGGTGGTGCTGCTGATCTTGACTGGCAATCCGATTGTCGCGGCTGCGCCTTTAGTCTTGGTGATGGCGGTGTACTTACTGCTCGCGCTACCGCTACGTGCCTTGATGTTCGCGCTGGTGTTTCTCGCCGCGGTTTCGGATTCTCTGCCCATTGAGTATCCCGGCGGTGGATTTTGGGATCCCCCGCTGTATCCGCTGTATGTGTTGCTGTTCGACAACTTGAATAAGACAATTCCGATAGAGGCGCTCAAGTTCTCGTCGGTTGACGTGCTCTACATCATCGCGATCGTGTTGGCAGCGGTGCGATTGGCATTCCGCATTCAGATTGACAGTCGCGGACGGCAGCCGACGACGATCGCATTGTATCTAGTGTTGGCGGCAGCGTTTGCAGCGGCAGTGTGGATGGAATTGTGGGGTGTTGGTGCGCGCGGCGGTGATTTCCGGCAGTCGCTGTGGCAGATGCGACAGCTCTTTTGGTTCCCGATCGTCACACTGCTTTTTACATACTGCATTCGCAACGAGCGAGACTTCCATCGCGCGATCAACCTTATGATCGTCGCGGCATGCATCAAGATTGCTATTGTGGTCTGGTACTTCTTCACCGTTGCTCGACCGGCAGGGTTGGAGCCGGCGACGCTAACCAGTCACTACGATTCCATTCTCTTCACGATCGCGTTGCATGCGCTGATCATTCGGTTTATGCAGGTGGGAAGTTGGAAGAACCTCACGTCGCTCACGTTGGTCGGCGGCTACATCATGCTCGGCATCGTGCTCAACAATCGACGCCTCGCGTTCGTGAATATCATCGTGGGACTGATCATCGTATTCATCATTTTGCGTGGCCCCACGAAGCGGTCGCTGAGCAAATTTCTGCTTTACGCATCGCCGTTGATCGCGGTGTACATCGGACTTGGTGCGAATAGCAATAAGCGCATATTCAAGCCGGCCAAGCAGATTATGTCGGTCGTGAACCAAGATGACCGCTCAAGCTCGACACGTGACGTCGAGAACTTCAATCTGCTGGTTACTCTGAAGCAGAATAAAGTGTTTGGCTCTGGCTGGGGGCATGAGTACATCGAAATGGTCAAGGGCGACGATATCTCTGGTTCGTTTGCCCAGTATCGATACATCGCGCACAACAGCGTGCTGTGGCTGTGGACCATTGGTGGTTTAGTTGGTTTCACATTGCTGTGGTTGCCAATTAGCATCGGAATTTTCTTTGCCAGACGCGCGTATGCATTTGCGCAGACACCGGTGGAGCGAGTTGCGGCGGCATTGTCACTCACGATGCTCGTCACATACATGATGCAGGCGTGGGGAGACATTGGCACACAGGGTTTGAATGCCACGCTCGCCGGTGCAATGGCGCTGGCGATGAGTGCGAAAGTTGCAGTGTCTACCGGCGCGTTTCCGGCGCGCTTGCGGCTGTTTGGAATGCGAAAAGAAGCGCCACGTGTGCAGACCAGCGCGACCTGGCCGCCGGTGTGTTCGTGACCTCTTTGTCGTTGCTGCCAGCGGACATCTTGCTGATCGTCCTCGCTGTGCCAGCCGTAGTGGCGACAGGCTATCTCGCGTATCTGTCATTGCTGTCCGGTCGCCAGATACCGCCAGCGCCAGACACATCAACACCATTCGACGTACTCGTTCCAGCACACAACGAGAGTGCCGGAATAACCGCAACGGTGCGCAGCCTGCTCGCGATGGCATATCCGCGCGAGCAGGTTCGTATCATCGTCATTGCGGATAACTGCACCGACGACACTGCGGCGAAGGCGCGCGCTGCTGGTGCAACGGTGCTTGAGCGGGCGCACGCAACTGAGCGTGGGAAAGGATATGCGCTCGCCTTCGGCTACGCCGCTTCGCTCTCTGATGGTTTTGCGAAGGCCGTACTCGTCGTCGATGCAGACACCGATGTGTCTCCGAATCTGTGTGCTGCATTCTCGGCGCGATTCGCAAAAGGTGCGGAAGCGGTACAGGCCGAGTACGGAGTGCGCAATGCAATTGCATCGTGGCGCACGCGGTTGATGGTTATTGCGCTGACGCTCTTTCACACCGTGCGCTCGCTGGGCCGCGAACGGATGGGTGTTTCGTGCGGATTGCGAGGGAATGGCATGGGTTTTAGTACCGCGCTGCTTCGGCGTGTGCCACCGAAAGCATTCTCGATTGTTGAAGACGTTGAGTACGGTGTCGCGCTTGGGCTGACAGGGACGCGCGTGGAGTATGTGCGCGAAGCAGAAGTGCACGGTGACATGCCTGCATCGGCATCAGCGTCACGATCGCAACGCGAAAGATGGGAAGGTGGGCGTCTTGCGCTCGTTAAAGCTCATGTGCCCGCGCTATTCCGAGCGTGGCGCAGAGGCGTCGGTCGAGTTCCATTGGACCTCGCCGCCGACTTATTGGTCCCGCCACTGACTACGCTTGGTCTCATGGTGTTGGCGGGCCTCGCGGCGGCGATGGCGCTGACATGGCGTGGCGTTGCCGGGGGGATAGGAGTCATACCGTGGTTAGCGGCCGTTGCGGCGCTGCTTGGGTATGTAGTACGTGGTGCAGTGCTGTCCGGGACCGGCCCGCGCGCAGTGCTGGATCTGATGTGGGCGCCGGTCTTCGCGATCTGGAAGCTCTCTTTGATGCTCAAGCCAACTCGACGTACAGGAGAATGGGTGCGCACAACGCGCTCAGATGAGATATGATCAGTCTGAATAGAAAGCAGCCGTTAGAGGTGACCTTGGAGCGTGCCATCGAAGATCCGACTGGACCAGCGGTAGATGGGGTGCGCCTCATTG